>NZ_PFGL01000036.1 GCF_002783505.1 Shewanella sp. CG12_big_fil_rev_8_21_14_0_65_47_15 | reverse complement strand
AAGTAGGTGTGGTCATAAATCATCTCTTTTTGGTATAGCTTAAAGAAATGACACAGAAATTTGAACACTACCTTGTTTACGCATGGATGGTGCAGGGAGCACAATAATAGCGGGATAGCTTAACAGAGAACAGAAGGGCGTGATCTTAGGATCGCGCCCTTTCTTTTATGGGGATTGGTGACTTGGTTTGACTATTGAGACTGAGCCTTTTCGGTAGTCAGTCGCTTAATGGCACTTGCCTGAGCTACAGCCGCTTTGCGTACCACAACCGCCAAATTTCCCCTGCGCTGTAGGCGCTTCATGCCATTCTGGTTCAGGGAAGATTGGCCACTCAATTTTTTGAATTTTTTTGCCGAGCATCCAAATATGACCACTGTATTGGTTGATACCGTCGGTACTAAATTCAAATAAATATTTAGCTTTCCAGCATATTCCTGTCGTCCCGCCAAGGCTTGGACGGGCGGTTTCCATGGCAATCGCTAGGAGCTGAACTTTTTGCCGACAACATTCTTTCTCGGCAAAAATACGGCTTAATTCTGCCATTTGTCTTAGTTGCCAAAAGAATGCGGCAATCACGACCAATGCAATAATTAACAGTAAATCTGACATCATTTGCTTGCCGCCTTAAACAAACCACCTATGGCCTGTGATAGTTGAACGCTACGATTGGGATTTCTTAATTCACCTAGTAATTGATTGCGTAAACTAGGGATAGCCACAATATCAGCAAAGACCTGATTAAAAAAGGCTTGGGGTTGAAGGGCTAGTGCTTCTAAGTAAATACTGCGACTCACCTCTTGCTTTAGTACTGTCCAATTACGTCCTGCGATACTGAGCAGGCTATTGGCATCTAGCTGTGATGCTAGATGCAAATGAATAAATGCCTTTTGGCTTAACTCGTTATTGGAGGCTAATGCGCGCAGAAAATAGGTTTTGTATTCAACTGGGGCCAAGGTGAACTTGTCAAAAATTTTGTTGGCAAGTGCTGGGCTTAAATGCACATGCTCTAAACATTGGCAAAGGGCGATTTGCACTTCCATTGCTGCCGTATCAAAACTGGCAATAATGTGTGCCTCATGGTCTTGCTCGTTAACTCGCACGCATACATCGGCAATTCCTTGCATTCCTACCTGTTGCCATTGGCTGGGAGCGATTTGACCAGCAAGGTATTGCATTGCAAATTCATACTGTGTTGATGCCCTTTGTCCTAATTGCTTACGTACTAATGCATTGAATACCGCTAATTTTTCTTGGCTTGGTTTAAAGCTAAAAGGGTTGTTGGCTAAGCGTTCTTGCTGCTCATCACTCAGTGGTTGGGTGGGATCTTGCCCTAGGGCCGATAACACCATTTCGATAAATTGTGACCGTGGCGCGGGCGACAGTAATCCTTGTTCATCTAACGCCAGTTTTAGGAACCAGATAAAATGCTGCTGGCTCGCATCCCAAAATACAATGGCAAATTGTGCATGTCCCTGTATTGGATAAGGATAGGGAGTTGCAAGGGATTCGATTTGATGAAACGCCAGCAGATCAATATGCTGCACCCTGCGGCCTAGGTCATATACTTGAAACTGGGTTTTGGCTGTGGTTAAAAATTGGCTAAGAGTAGTAATTTCAGTCATTTGGCTACAATATCATCAAAAAGGCTCAATAAATGGGTGACATTATAGGGGGAAGTGCGTCTGGATGGTATGATTGCCGGACTTTAATCGGCCGAATGAGTGTGCGGGCATCTTGGGGATGTCGCTATCCCGCGCTAAATGTCAGTGGATTTGAAATCAATGTTATATAGCCAAACGCGAACAAAACTAGCGCAAATATCCGATTGCTTACGTCAAGCAGGGTTATGGTCAACCACAGCACCCTCCGCGCAGGCTATGGCAAGCACAGCCCCTTTTGCCTGTGATCTTATGCCCTTGGAGCAATGGTTACAGTTTATTTTTATCCCCCGCATGCAAGCGCTGATTGACGCCGGGCAGCCATTACCCTCGCAAATTGCTATTGCTCCAATGGCACAGCATGTGTGGCAAAACATGGGCCAATTACAGTTGTTAATTGGTGTCTTAAACGAATTGGATATGTTGTTAAATGAACCAAGATGATGCATGGCTGGAGATGCCCGATGCTGCACTAGACCCAGCCACCCAAGGTGACTGTGATGAGCAAGCGCCGGAGTTGACTATTTTATTTGAAGATGAATATATAGTTGCGATCCATAAGCCCGCAGGCTTACTCGTTCACCGTAGTTATTTGGCCCGCCGTGAGCGTTTTTTTGCTATGCAGTTGACCCGGGATTTAGTTGGTTGCCATGTATTCCCCGTGCATCGCTTAGACAGGCCTACTTCCGGTGTATTAGTGTTTGCCAAAAGTAGCGAGATAGCCAATAACCTCTGTGAGCAATTTGCTAATCATACTGTTGAAAAACAATACCTTGCACTAGTTCGTGGCAATATGCATGAATCAGGTGTGCTCGATTATGCCCTCAAAGTTGAACTCGATGAAGTGGGGGATAAATACGCAAGCCAAGATAAAGCGGCGCAGGATGCCGTCACTGCCTATGAGCCTTTGCTCAATGCGGAAATTCCATATCCTTCAGGACGATACCCAACGAGTCGTTTTGCGTTAGTGCGACTTTGCCCTAAAACGGGGCGCAAGCATCAACTAAGAAGACATATGGCCCATTTGCGTCATCCTATTTTAGGTGACACCACCCATGGTGATGGCAAACAGAATGCCTTTTTCCGGGAACATTTTGGCTTGAATCGCCTGTGGCTTATCGCTAAAAAACTCACCTTTACACACCCCGTAACCCAAACACGGATCAACATTGAGACTGAGCTTGAGCCACAATGGGAGCAGGTATTTTCTGGTCTTGGTTGGGATGATGCCGTACTCAGCCAAGAGCCGACACTCTTGATTGCTAAATAGTTGATTGCTAAGAACGAGCAGAACCCTGTCTAGAATGGGCTGAGAGGCTTATCGAGCGTCTTTTCATTTGCATGCTGGATTTATCAAAGTGATGCAGGTTACGGCGATTCGTTAAGCGCCCGCCGACATCAGTCTTGTATGCTTGAAGTATTTGTCACCTGTGGACGCAGCTTTTGCATCATATTGGCTAAGGTCGAAAAACCGGGAGTCGGAGCGAGGGGGGATTGAAGGTCCTGTTGAGCGGCGTGGAAGTAATGCTTGCGTCTAATTTTGGTGGTTTTGTGATGTTGCTTGAGGTGTTTGAGCCTAGTGGTCTGTCGCATCAGTAGCCTTCCTCATGCTCAATAACTTGATTTATAAATATTTTACGTCGTTACTTGCCCTAAAGCCTGAGAATAAAGTAAGTTCAGCTTAATAGCGCAAGATGGAGTATATCATGAAAAAGGTGAATCTGGTGTTTGGCACTGTGTATGGTAGTGCGCAGTTTACGGCTGAAACCTTAGAAAAGGCATTAATTCAACTCGGTTATGAGGCGAAACTATGGCAACCGGACGAGATTGCCCACTTCACCCCACCCCAGGATGAGTTGTTAGTGGTGGTGACTTCAACCACGGGGCAGGGTGATTTACCCGATGACATTCAGCCTTGGTTTTATCACCTAAAAAATACCGCCCCTTACTTACCAGAGCTTAAATTCAGTGTTATTGCACTTGGGGATTCGAGTTACGAGACTTTCTGCGGTGCGGGTAAGTCGGTCGATGAGTTACTGATTGAATTAGGTGCAAAACCTATCCTTGAGCGTCTTGAAATCGATGCCTGTGAAACCATGGAACCTGAGGTAGAAGCAATAAAATGGCTGGAACGTTGGAATCAAGTCGTCAAATCCGAGCTCGCCGCTTAGGTCACTTTGTCACTCAACAATGGTTTAAATTTGCCCAGCGCCTAAGCCAAGCGCTACTCATACCTATTGCTATTTTACCGGCGGCAGGCGTGATGCTGGGGTTAACCGTAAGCCCCATTCCTTTTATGCCCGCCGAGCTTACCGTGCTGATGTTGGCTGTGGGTAAGTTGATTTTTGCCATTATGCCCATGCTGTTTGCGGTGGCGGTCGCTATCGGTTTTTGCCGCGATCAAGGCATTGCCGCATTTACCGCCGTGTTTGGATATGGGGTGATGACGGCAACCCTAGCGGCCCTCGCCGATCTATACCGACTTCCAACCCAGCCCTTACTTGGAATGGAGACTTTAGATACTGGCATTGCGGGCGGTATGTTGCTCGGTGGTATCACTTGTCTTGCGGTGCGTTGGAGCCAATATATTCAATTGCCAGCCATTTTCTCCTTCTTCGAGGGGCGGCGCAGCGCATCTTTGCTGATTATTCCTTTAGCCATGGGGCTAGGCTATGGGCTTGCCCATGTTTGGCCACCCCTGTCACTTCTGATTGAGCAAGTGTCAGACTGGGCCGTATATCAGAAGCCCGCCATTGCGTTTGGCGTATATGGTGCGCTAGAGCGCTTGCTCATTCCATTAGGGCTACATCATATTTGGAATGCGCCTTTCTATTTAGAAGTGGGACAATATCAATTACAGGGGCAGGAAGTTATCCGTGGCGAAGTGGCGCGCTATTTAGCGGGCGATCCCCAGGCGGGCAATCTTGCCGGTGGGTATTTGATTAAAATGTGGGGGTTGCCCGCGGCGGCCCTTGCCATGTGGCGTTGTGCCGATAGGTCTGAGCGCAATCGGGTGGCCGGCATTATGCTCTCGGCCGCGGCGGCGAGTTGGTTGACTGGGGTGACTGAACCTATTGAATTTGCCTTTATGTTTGTGGCGCCGGTTTTATTTTTAATTCATGCGTTACTCTCAGGGCTTGCCTATTCGGTGTGCATTCTGCTCGATATTCACCACAGCATAGTGTTTTCCCACGGGCTGGTGGATTTTTCGCTCTTGTTTTCCCTTTCTCGCAATACCAGTTGGTTTATTTTCCTTGGTCCATTAACGGCGATAATTTATTACCTTTTGTTTAGATTGAGTATTTTAGCCTTTAATTTAAAAACCCCCGGTCGACTCGAACAACAAGAGCATCAAGGGGCTAAGGAGAGTTTAAGGGCGATCATTGCCGCACTTGGTGGAAGAGAGAATATTGTTGAGTTGAATGCCTGTTTAACCAGGTTACGCTTAAGTGTGCATAAACCTGAGTTGGTGAATAAAGTACGTTTGAGCCAGCTAGGGGCCAAGGGCGTGATTGTGATGGGGAAAGGTGTCCAAGTGGTGTATGGCACTAAGGCTGAAACCCTGCGAAAAGTACTGCAACGCTATTTGGATACTCGCCGTTAAGTCTATTGAATTTGATCAAAATTGGCCGAGATATCCGCTGATCTTTCGTGTGCTATTCATTTGCTTGTCTCAATATTGATCCCATTGCCTTAGATTTCCCAAATTAGTGGCTTAAATTTTGGGGTTTATCGAATGAATCTTCTAAAATGTCGGCTTTATCTCGTTATTTGTTGGATTTTCTGCTGTTTGATGTAATGAGCTATGGCACACTCGAATGAGGGACCATAGAGGAGATCAGATTTTGCAGTCACAGCATGAACAAACATTGAATGCTCAGCCAGCCTTAACACGTAAAATCCTAATGACAGATTGCGCCGATGCCCAAGGGCTTATCGCTAAGATCACGGGCGTTTGTTTTAACCATAAACTCAATATCATTAAAAACAGTGAGTTTGTGGATAATGCCCAGGGGCGATTTTTTATGCGCACTGAGTTAGAAGGGATATTCGATAGCGAGCAGTTACTGCAGGATCTGCGGGATGTACTGCCAGCACAGAATCATATGACCTTAGTCAGTGCCGGTAAAAAACGCATTGTGGTGCTGGTCACTAAAGAAGCGCACTGCTTAGGTGATTTACTTATGAAAGCCTATTACGGTGGGTTAAGTGTTGAAATTGCGGCCGTGGTCGGTAATCACAACGCGCTGCGGGAACTGACGGAGAAGTTCAATATTCCCTTTCATTTAGTCAGCCATGAAGGATTGGACAGAACTCAACACGAGCAAGCGCTGCTCGCTGCGGTGTCCCAATATCAACCCGATTATTTAGTGCTGGCAAAATATATGCGGGTATTAACCCCCGATTTTGTGGCGCAATTCCCCAACCGTATTATTAATATTCACCATTCATTCTTACCCGCCTTTATTGGCGCAGCGCCCTATCGTCAAGCCTGGGAGCGCGGGGTGAAGATCATCGGCGCGACAGCCCATTTTGTGAATAATTGCCTCGATGAGGGACCGATTATTAAGCAAGATGTCATTCCCGTCGATCATAGCTACAGTGCCTTAGAAATGGCGAGGGCGGGGCGGGATGTCGAGAAGAGTGTGCTCAGTAAGGCATTACAGCTTGTGCTCAACGAGCAAGTGGTCGTTTATGGTAATAAAACCATCGTATTCTAAGGGTGGCTTTTAATTGAAAGTCGGGGGCAGCTTAACGTTAGTAGTCTCGCCCCATTGACTCATAACAATATTCATTTTTTATATTATCAAATTGTTTATTAAGATTTTTTATTAGAGTATTTTGGCAAATACCCGTAAAGTGTTTATCCAATGTGCTAGTCATGGATGGGAGTGATAAATGTCAACTAGTCGAAGTCTTATCGTTGGGATAAAGGACCTACCTGACAATTTGACTTTATCATGGGCGCAACTCGATGAACAATTTCGAGTGCAACGCATGAGCCAAGCCTTTTACGCCCGTTGTAAGCGCTCTGCTGCGCAAATCATCAATCAGCCACTCTCAGAACTTTTTAGCGCCTTCAATGCTGAACTCTGTGCCGACATTGCTCGCCAGCAAAGACAAATTGTGGGGTTTCAGTTACAAGATGATCAAGGCATGCGATTACATTTTTCGCTGCATTTAGTGCCCAATGTGGGCTGGAATTTGATCCTATCCGACACCAATTTTGAAGATCCACAGATTAAAGAATTACACTCAGATTACCGACGTGCGATTCAAGCAAGTGATGCATGGCTACAACATATTGAAGATGTTATTAAATCTCCCCAAGAAGATGTATTTAGAATCGCAATATCGAAAGCCATGTCCTTAACGGGGAGTCATTATGGCTTTATTTTACTGCATAACGAGAAGTTAGGTTCGTTGACACTGGCTGCGCGTACTGAATATCCCACCCCTAAGAATAATGCGGCGGATTTTGTTAAAGAAGGTACTCAAGTCGCGGAGCGTGAGTGCCGTTTATGGCTTGAATGTGCCAAAAACTATAAGCCCATTATCCACAACGACAGGGACAATCTGCCACATCGGGGGGATTTTGTATTTGATCAGTTGCTGTTAAATGGCCGCTATATGGCGGTGCCAATTTTATTTCGTGCTCGAATGGTCGGCTTAGTTTGTGTGATAGGCAGGGATGAACCCTATACTCGCAGCGATGCAAGATCTTTGCTCACCTTTGCAAGTATTCTTTGGCATACCATAGAGTTACCACGGTCATTACGGGCCGTTTCCCGCCAGTCAAAAATCATTAAGGCCCAAAAAGAGCAGTTATCTCACTCATTAACTCAGTTGATCAGCGCGATTTCAGAGGCGCTAGAGCTAAAGGATGCCTATACCGCGGGGCATCAAAAATCAGTTGCTCAGTTAAGTTATTTGATTGGAGAAAAGCTTGGCTTAGAACCGCAGCGTTTAGAAGGGCTTAAAATAGGTGCCCTAGTGCATGACATAGGGAAGCTCGCCATACCGTCACAAATTTTGACTAAACCTTCTAAGTTATCCAAGGAAGAGTACGCGTTAATCCAAACTCATCCGCAGCATGGTGCGGAAATTGTTGAAGGTGTGGAGTTTCCCTGGCCGATCAGACAGATGATTTTACAGCACCATGAACGGCTCGATGGCTCGGGTTATCCGCTAGGGCTGAAAGATAAAGCCATTCTCTACGAGGCCAAGATCATTGCGGTTGCCGATGTGGTCGATTCAATACTCTCCCACCGACCTTATCGGCCATCCTTGGGCTTGGCGAAAATGACTGAAGTATTACGGGCGGGCAAAGGTACGCTGTTCGATCCCGAAATAGTGGAAACCTGCTTAGAGATTTTAATTAACCGTGAGCTTAGCATCAGTGATCATATCGGCTCAGCGGCATTAGAACCAGTAGTGACTGTGACACTTGACCATGAGCTTGCCGATATCAAACGTTTATTAGCGACGGCCCATGCGAAAGTTGCCGTGGTGCTGAATGAGACACACAAGATCACGGGTATGATTACTCAACGTCTCTTAGATTACTGGTTGAGCCCCTTAATAGACACAGCCGCAGAGCGGGAACAGGATAGGGCCTTTCTTCGTAAAAAAGCCCATCAAATTATGGATCGCTCTGTGCCTATCATCAACGATGTCGCGACCTCAGAAGATGCTTTGCAACAGCTTAATCAATTGGACACCGAGTTTCTTGTGGTCGTTAATAAAGCGCAACATGCTATAGGAGTCATTGGCTGGCGAGCAATAGCGATGGCAAACAAGGAGCGGCAAGACGTCGAGCGTTTGATTTAACCCTATCGCAATATGTTGAACACTATCAATCAATATATCAGTCAAAAAAAAGGCGCCTGAATGACGCCTCTACAGTGAAACTTAAATGGATTAAAAATTAACGGCATAGACCTCATCCATAGTGTTTGCGGTAATATCTTTAATAGTCACTTGACCTTGTACATAGCGTCCTATGCGTTGTGCGGTTTTTTCGGCACCTTGACTCAAGGCGAACTGATGAAAGTTCTCACCATTACAGACTAAACGTGGAAATATTCGTGCCTCATTAATCCGATATTCTTTCATCGTACCATTGAAGGACACTAAGTTATTGCTGGCACCGGCTTTACATACCGCGATGAGGGTATTTTCAAGCTGTGGATCCATTGCTGCAAACGCATGAGTGCTCATACCGAGCGCACAGAATGCGGCTATACCACCTAATTTTGCCAATGTAGACTTCATATTAAGCTCCTTGCTGGGGGATATTCCTTTTTAGTTAAGTTGCTTTTAGATGGTCTTGCTGGGGGAATTTAGCGATGAAATGTATCTAAATGTTGGATCTGGAACTATGTGTGTCCCTGTGTAACTGTATGTGTTTTTTTGGATAAAAGAGCCGTTAGGGTTTAAAAAATGCCAAGTAAGGGCTTGGCATCTTAGTTAACATTAGCTAACACGAAACATTAAGGATTGAAGGCTAGTCAACAATACGCAGCAGTTCGTTGATACCCACTTTACCGCGGGTTTTAGCGTCCACTTTCTTAACGATAATCGCGGCATAGAGGCTGTACTTGCCACAGGCAGAGGGCAGGTTGCCAGAAACGACAACAGAGCCCGCTGGCACACGACCATAATGCACTTCGCCGGTTTCGCGATCATAAATTCGAGTGCTTTGGCCGATATACACGCCCATAGAAATCACTGAGCCTTCTTCAACCACTACGCCTTCAACAATCTCAGAACGCGCACCGATAAAGCAGTTATCTTCGATGATGGTTGGGCCCGCTTGCAATGGCTCAAGTACACCACCAATACCCACGCCGCCAGATAAATGCACGTTTTTACCGATTTGTGCACATGAGCCAACGGTCGCCCAAGTGTCAACCATAGTGCCTTCATCAACATAGGCGCCTAAGTTCACATAGGATGGCATCAAGACGGTATTTTTACCGATGAATGAGCCTTTACGCACTGTGGCAGACGGCACCACACGAATCGCTTCCGCTTTGAAGCGGGCTTCATCATATTCGGCAAATTTTAACGGCACTTTATCGAAGTATTTGGTTTCGGCGCCATCGATAACCGCATTATCGAAAATACGGAAGGACAGTAATACCGCCTTTTTCAGCCATTGGTGCACATGCCATTGTCCGTCGATTTTCTCGGCGACACGGACTTCACCTTTGTCGAGCATATTGATGACATGTTGCACATCGTCACGCACGCTGGTGTCAACTGTGCTTGGCGTGATGTCGGCGCGAGCTTCAAAAGCCGCCTCAATACGTTGGCGTAAAGCCTCCATTTACTTCTCCCACTGGTCTCGTTAATTAACTGATTCGATATTTTTTGCACTCAAGGCACTGATTAAAGCGTCCCTGAGGGTATTTTCCTGGGTTTCGTTAAGCTGCAGGCCGTCATTGGTTTGCAGCATAAAAAAGTCTTCGGCCCGCTCTCCAATGGTGGTGATCTTGGCCGCGAGTAAGGTTGTGTTGCAACGGTAAAAGATATCGCCGACTTTTGCCAGTAATCCCGGCGAATCTAAGGCGATAAGCTCCATCATACTTGTACCATGACGACTGCTTTCGAGGAAACTCACTTGTGTTGGCACATTAAAAGGTTTCATCTTGCGCGACAGTTTTCTAAAGCGAGGCAGTTTTGGGCTGTCGCTCGACAGGGCTTTCTCGAGTGCCTTACGGATACTTTGGATGCGTGAAAGCTGGCTCACTGGCTCGCCATCCTGTTCTAAGATCACAAAGGTATCGAGGGCATAATTGTCCTTTGAGGTCATAATGCTGGCATCATGGACGTTGATATTTTTATTGTCGAGTACCGCCATCACAGTTGCGAATAACTTTGGTCTGTCTTGGCAATAGACAAACAGCTCAGTGCCGCCACGAGTCGTGTGTTTGGACACTAAAACTAGGGGCTCATCCTGTTGTTTGTGCTTTAAAATCGCCTCGGCGTGCCACGCCACTTGGTTGGGTTGGTGACGTAGAAAATAGTCGGCTTTAAAGCGTTGCCACAGGGTATCGAGATCTTTCTCTTTCAGTCCACGGCGCAGCAGCTCTTTCTTGGCCTTGGCTTGGTATTCGCGCACCCTAGCACGGATATCGACGGGTTTTTCTTTGCCGCGTGCGAGCACCCTTTGGGTCGAAAAATACAAATCCCGCAGCAGTGAGCCTTTCCAATTATTCCAGGTTTTTTCGTTGGTGGCGCAGATATCGGCAACGGTTAAGCAGTACAGATAGCTTAAATGCACGGCATCACGGACTTTATTGGCAAAATCGGCCACCACATCGGGATCGGAAATATCCCGGCGCTGGGCGGTCACGGACATTACTAGGTGATTCTCAACCAGCCAAGCGACTAGACGGCCATCGTGATCGTTTAACCCGTGCAGCTTACAAAAGGCGAGGGCATCGCTGCTGCCCAGTTTACTGTGATCGCCACCGCGGCCTTTGGCGATATCGTGAAAGATTGCACCGAGTACCAGCAAGCCCTTTTTCGGCAGTTGGTTGATCAGAATTGAGCCTAGGGGAAATTCTTCCTTTTGTTCTGGCTGGGAGAATCGTTCAATATTGAGCAGCAATCTGTGGGTATGCTCATCGACTGTGTAGGCGTGAAACAGGTCGAATTGCATCTGGCCTTCAATGTTTCGCCACGCGGGTAAATAGGCCGACAGTACGCCGTGTTTATGCATTAAAGATAAAGCAACAATGCCGCGGGGATGACGCAGAATTTCCATAAAGGCTTGGCGACAGAGCGGATTTTCTTGCAGCGCTTGCGGCTGTGCACGCCTTGCACGGCGCAGTGACCGCAGCGTTGGTGCGTAAATGCCTTTGATGTTGGAGTTTTTAGCGACTAACAAAAACAGTCGGACAATTTCTTCGCCGCTATCGAACAGATCATCGCTGAGCGCTTCAATAAAAGTGCCGCGGCGCTGGTAGTGTTTATCTATTGATTGAATTTCTAAGGCTTTTGTGTGCCCTAATGTTGCTCGCTTAAACAGCTGCAACAGCATTTCGTTCAGCTCCATCACCCGGCGCACCGTGCGATAGTAACGCTTCATCATCTGCTCGACGGCAAGCTGGGTGGCGTCTTCATAACCCATTAGCTCTGCAACTTGGCGCTGCACATCAAACAGTAAGCGGTTTTCATCACGACCTACTACCATATGCAGGGCAAAGCGCAGTTTCCACAAAAAATGCTGACATTCGAGTAATTCTTCTAACTCGGCGGGTTCTAAAAAGTCGTATTGAACCAATTCTTCAAGTCTTGATGCGCCAAAGTGACGCATGGCGACCCAGGCGATGGTTTGAATATCCCTAAGGCCACCCGGACAGCTTTTTAAGTTTGGCTCTAAATCGAAGGCACTGGCCTTAGCATGGCGGGCATTCTGTTCATCCCGTTTGGCGATAAAAAAATCGCTGGAGGTCCAAAAATCACTCTGGCGAATGGCGTCATATAAACGGTCGAATAGGGATTCAGGGCCTGCGATCAACCGTGCTTCTAAAAGATTTGTCGCAATCGTGATATCTTCGCGGCCCAGTCTTAGGGTGTCGTCCAATGTCCGCACACTGTGGCCAATTTCAAGGCTTGCATCCCACAGAAATGCAATAAATTGACTGAGTGCGGCTTCTGCCGCAGGGGATAGGTCGCCCTCAAACAGAAACAATAAATCAACATCCGAGTGGGGATGTAATTCGCCCCGACCATAACCACCTACCGCAATAAGGGCTATGTCATGGGCTTGGAGGCCATGTTGCCCCCAAGCCTGCTTGACGAGGGAATCGACAAATTGGCAGCGCTGCGTGACGAGCTCTTCAATCGGGGCTTTTGCTTTAAATTGTGCTAAAAGCGCTTGATTCTGTTCGATTAGTGCAAGTTTTGCGAGCTGAGCTGTATTCATCGAGTCCCTTGTTTGGATTGTTTAGTGATTGATAAAGCGTGGAAAATCTTCCTCATCACGTAAGGTGAGCACTTCAACACCAGTTTGTGTCACTAATAACGTGTGTTCCCACTGGGCTGAGTTTTTACCATCGGAGGTGGTCACAGTCCAGTTATCCGACTTGTCGAGCACTGTGGTGTGGCGACCCGCGTTGATCATTGGCTCAATAGTAAAGCACATGCCTGGGCGCAAAATAGTGTTATCACCGTTACGGTAGTGCATGACTTGAGGTTCTTCATGGAAACCTGCACCGATACCGTGGCCACAATAATCTTGCACGATGGAATATTTCTCAAGGCCTGTTTTACTGGCCTTGATGAATTTTTCGATAGTATTGCCGATTTCACCCAATTTTAAGCCTGGACGCACCTTACGGATCGCCAAATACAGGCTCTCTTGGGCAATACGACATAAACGCTTATCTTTCGGACTCACTTCGCCGATTAAAAACATCATTGAGGTGTCGCCGTGGTAACCGTCTTTAATGACTGTGATATCGATGTTGAGAATGTCGCCATTCTTCAATGGGGGATTGTCATTGGGGATACCATGGCAAATAACACTATTCACCGAAGTGCAGATTGACTTAGGAAAACCATGGTAATTAAGCGGAGCGGAAATGGCGCCTTGCTCTTCGGTGTATTTTGCGCAGAGGTCGTTGAGCTCATTAGTAGTGACACCCGCCTTAACATAGGGGGCGATCATTTCTAATACCTGTGCGGCAAGCTTACCCGCTGCGCGCATTTTTTCGATTTCTTCTGCTGTCTTAATGACGATACTCATTGCGTTTTCTCTTGTGTCTTCGATGTCTATTGGCCACGCCATCCCTATGCAAAAATTTGTGCTTTAGGGCTATTTATGGTATAAAGCGCGCCGTTATGTTTAAGTCTTGATGAATTACCCAAGCTCAGCTTTATCTGCTCTTGGGCGATGGCAAAACTAAATATGGCGGCCATTATACATGGCAATTTGTCTAAATACTAAATCACACACGTGTCGACACATTCTTCGGGGTGCCCTCAGTTATTCTCTGCGGGGTCGAAGACATGGGATACGTGGAGGTCTAACCCCCTAAATTTTAAGGTAATAGAAATGACTACAGTTTCAATGCGCGATATGCTTCAGGCCGGTGTCCACTTTGGTCACCAAACCCGTTACTGGAACCCAAAAATGAAGCCATTCATTTTCGGTGCTCGCAACGGTGTTCACATCATCAACCTTGAGCATACTGTGCCAATGTTCAATGAAGCACTGGCTTTCATCAGCAACGTTGCTTCAAAGAAAGGTAAAGTATTATTCGTTGGTACTAAACGTGCTGCTGGCGAAGCGATCAAAGAAGCGGCTCTGTCTTGTGACCAGTACTACGTTGATCACCGCTGGTTAGGCGGTATGCTGACTAACTGGAAAACCGTTCGTCAGTCAATCAAACGTCTGAAAGAACTGGAAAGCCAATCAGTAGATGGTACTTTCGACAAGCTGACCAAGAAAGAAGCGCTGATGCGTACTCGTGAGCTTGAAAAGCTGGAAAAATCTTTAGGCGGTATTAAGAACATGGGCGGCCTGCCAGACGTATTATTCGTCATCGGTGCTGACCACGAGCATATTGCTATTAAAGAAGCTAACAACCTGGGTATCCCTGTTGTTGCAGTTGTTGATACTAACTCTGCGCCAGATGGTGTTAACTACATCGTTCCTGGTAACGACGACGCGATGCGTGCTATTCGCCTGTACACTACCTCTGTAGCTGCTGCTGCTAAAGCTGGCCGTGGTCAAGATCTGGCTGTTCAAGCTGAGCAAGACGGTTTCGTAGAAGCCGAATAATAATAAGGCGGGATGATTATCATCACCCTTATTAACCAAGATTTTTGATTGGTTAACAGGGGCCATTCGGCCCCTGTTTTATATCTGCAAATTAGTCGAATTTTTAGAGAGGATTTAACAATGGCAATTTCTGCTGCCCAAGTTAAAGAACTGCGTGAGCGTACTGGCGCAGGCATGATGGATTGTAAAAAAGCGTTAGAAGAAACCAACGGCGACATGGAGTTAGCGATTGACAACATGCGTAAGTCTGGTGCTGCTAAGGCTGCTAAGAAAGCAGGTAACATCGCTGCTGACGGTACTATCCTAATCAAAAACGGCGAAGGTTTCGCTGTGCTGTTAGAAGTCAACTGTCAAACTGACTTCGTTGCTAAAGATGCTAACTTCTTAGGTTTTGCTAACGCTGTTTTAGACGTTGCTGCAGCGTCTAAAGTTGCTTTAGAAGACTTAAAAGCACAGTTTGAAGAAGCGCGTGTTGCCTTAGTTACTAAAATCGGTGAAAACATCAACGTTCGTCGCGTTGAGTACATCGACGGTGCTAAATTAGCTTCTTACCGTCACGGTGAGCGTATCGGTGTAGTTGTGACCGGTGACGCTGATGACGAAACTCTGAAGCACCTTGCAATGCACGTTGCCGCTTCTAAGCCTGAATACGTTAACCCAGAAGACGTTCCAGCTGACGTAGTGGCTCGTGAACAAGCTCTGCAAATCGAAATTTCAATGAATGAAGGCAAACCTGCTGACATCGCTGAAAAAATGGTAGTGGGTCGTATGAAGAAGTTCACCGGTGAGATTTCTCTGACTGGTCAAGCTTACATCATGGAACCAAAGAAAACTGTTGGCGAATTCTTGAAAGAGAAAGGCGCTAAAGTCACTAACTTCATTCGTTTAGAAGTGGGTGAAGGTATTGAGAAGAAAGAAGAAGATTTCGCAGCTGAAGTTGCTGCTCAAATCGCTGCTTCTAAAAAGGCTTAATCGCCAACGCTAAATACCCCCAAGACCGCAGCAATGGCTGCGGTCTTGTTATGACCAGGATAAAAATTATGAGCACCAATCCAAAACCTACATTTAGACGCATTCTTCTAAAATTAAGTGGCGAAGCACTGATGGGCGAAGAAGGCTTCGGCATCGACCCTAAAGTATTAGATCGCATGGCTCAGGAAGTAAAAGAGCTGGTAGAGTTAGGCATTCAGGTGGGTGTGGTCATTGGTGGTGGTAATCTGTTTCGCGGTGAAGGCTTAGCAAAAGCGGGCATGAACCGTGTGGTGGGCGATCACATGGGTATGCTGGCAACGGTGATGAACGGCTTGGCTATGCGTGACGCCCTGCACCGTGCCTATGTTAATGCTCGTCTAATGTCAGCAATCCCATTAAAAGGGGTGTGCGATGACTACAATTGGGCTGAAGCGATAAGCCTATTAAAATCGGGCCGTGTGGTGATTTTTGCTGCGGGTACGGGGAATCCCTTCTGTACGACCGATTCTGCGGCTTGTTTACGTGGCATTGAAATTGAAGCCGAAGTCGTGCTAAAAGGCACCAAAGTTGACGGCGTCTACTCCGATGACCCAATGAAAAACCCTGAAGCCGTTAAGTTCGATGAGTTAACTTACGGTGAAATACTTGAAAAAGAATTAAAAGTAATGGACTTAGCTGCCTTTACTATGGCGCGTGACCATGACATGCCTATCCTAGTGTTCAATATGAACAAACCCGGCGCACTACGTCGCGTAATTATGGGTGAAGAAGAAGGCACATTGATCCGAGCAAAAAAAGTTATTTAATGACCAAGAAGGACATTTAACGTGATTACAGATATTAAAAAAGATGCCCAAGAGCGTATGGGTAAGTGCGTAGAAGCGACCAAAAACCAAATGGCTAAGGTGCGTACCGGTCGTGCACACCCAAGTCTGCTGGACTCAATCCAAGTGTCTTACTACGGTACAATGACACCACTGAACCAAGTGGCCAACGTGGGTGTTGAAGACTCCCGTACTCTGTCTGTGACTGTGTTCGACCGTAGCGCTATTCAGGCGGTTGAAAAGGCGATCATGAGTTCAGACTTAGGTTTAAATCCAATGTCTGCCGGCGCAACCTTACGTATTCCATTACCTGCGTTGACGGAAGAGCGTCGTAAAGACTTTATCAAAGTGGTGCGTAACGAAGCGGAAGCAGGGCGAGTCGCTATCCGTAACGTGCGTCGTGACGCGATTTCGGAAGTGAAAAAGCTTGAGAAAGCCAAAGAATGCACCGAAGATGATGTTCGCCGCACTGAAGATGAAGTACAAAAGTTCACCGATGCGCATATTAAGAAGGTCGATGATATTTTAGCGGCTAAAGAAATTGAGTTGATGGAAGTCTAATCTCAGGCGCTATAAGCTAGAGTTGATGCGCCGTGTAGGGGTATACTACACGGCGTTTGTCTATTTTAAAGGGTTGTAATAGATGTCATCCACAGTGGAATTTGATCCGCAATCTAGGTCGGACGAGTGTGAACACTATGCTCAAACGACACTGCCTGGACAATTACCCGAACTCGTGAAACAGTCATTACCTAAGCATGTTGCCATCATTATGGACGGTAATGGCCGCTGGGCCCAAACCCAGGGCAAACCACGCGTCATGGGACATAAGGCTGGGGTTAAAGCGGTGAGACGTGCGGTGAGCACGGCGAGTCAATTAGGGATCCAATCGCTGACGTTATTTGCGTTTTCCAGCGAGAATTGGCGTAGACCCGATAAAGAAGTCAGTTTGCTGATGGAATTGTTTTTTACTGTGCTGCAGCGTGAAATAAAGCTGCTGCATAAAAATCAGGTTAAGCTCAATATCATTGGTGATATCAGCCGTTTTTCTGCTCGTTTACAAAAGCAAATCAGTGCCGCCCAAGAAAAAACCGCAGCTAATACTGGGCTTATCTTAAATGTTGCCGCCAATTACGGTGGCCGCTGGGACATACTGCAAGCGGCGCAAAAGTTAGCACAAAAGGTCGAAACTGGCGAAATGACCAGCAGTCAGTTCACCGAAGAAGCCTTAAGTGAACATTTGTGCATGCAAAGTCAGAGTGAAGTTGATTTAATGATCCGCACGGGTGGGGACTGTCGCATCAGCAATTTTGTGTTGTGGCAGGCGGCCTATGCAGAATTGGTGTTTATTGACACCCTTTGGCCTGATTTTGATGAACAGGCTTTTCATGAAGCGATTGCTATTTTTGCCAGTCGCCAGCGCCGTTTTGGTCTGACGGGAAGTCAGATTGATGAGATGCGCGCATTGTAAAACGTCATGAGGGATTTTTTTTGCTAAAACAACGTATAATAACAGCAATTTGGTTAATTCCATTAGTTTTGGGGGCAATCTTTTTACTCCCTGTCGAATATTTTGCTTGGGCTTTAGTCGCCGTCTTTCTTATCGCCGCTAAGGAGTGGGGGCGGATTATCGATAGTCAGTGCGATGTTACTCAATGGAGTTTCACCTGCACCGTCGGTATTTTATTAATCGCAATCAATTTAATTGTCCCCATCGATGCCGTTTGGCTTAGGGGACAGTTGCATCCTATCTATTTAGCCGTGATCTCGATTGGCACTCTTTGGTGGGCTATTTCGCTTTTGCTGGTGGTGACTTATCCTAAAAGCGCCAAAATCTGGCAAAAAAATCCTATGCTAAAGTCCATGTTTGGACAACTCACCTTAGTGCCTTGTTTTGTGGCCCTCATTGCCCTTAAGTCTATGAGTTCACAGATTTCGCCTTACTATGGCGCATCTTTAGTACTATTGGTGATGCTGATTGTATGGGCGGCGGACTCAGGCGCTTACTTTGTTGGCAAGGCGATAGGTAAGCACAAACTGATGCCCGCAGTCAGCCCAGCTAAGACCCTTGAGGGCTTGGTCGGTGGATTAGCGACGACCATGATCGTCGTGGCGGGGATTATGTATGTTTCCCCCGAACAAGAACTGGGATTAGTCGTGGCGGTCACTATCTTTGTGGCGCTGATTTCGGCCCTTGGTGACTTGTCCGAGAGTATGTTTAAACGCGCCGCCTGTATCAAAGACTCGGGAACGATTCTCCCTGGGCACGGCGGCGTGCTCGATCGCATCGACAGCCTGACAGCAGCCTTGCCGGTGTTTACCCTGATCTACATTGCATTTTGGATGTAACGCTATGCAAAATATGGTGATTTTGGGGGCGACAGGTTCAATTGGTGCCAGCACCTTAAGTGTCATTTCAGCCAATCCTGCCGCCTACCATGTGTATGCTCTAGTGGCGAATGGGAGTGTTGATAAGATGCTCGCCCTCTGTGTGGTGCATCAACCCCAAGTCGCCCATATGGTTGATAAAAGCGCGGCCTTGGCCCTAAAAGTATTATTGCCTCCCGCGCTCAATATCCAAGTCACCAGTGGTGAGGATGAACTGCTGGATTTAGTCACCTCATCGAAGGTAGATACTGTGATGGCGGCGATTGTCGGCGCCGCAGGGCTAGTGCCGACCCTCGCCGCTGTGAAGGCGGGTAAGCG
This sequence comes from Shewanella sp. CG12_big_fil_rev_8_21_14_0_65_47_15, assembly GCF_002783505.1. GTDB lineage: Bacteria > Pseudomonadota > Gammaproteobacteria > Enterobacterales > Shewanellaceae > Shewanella. The sequence continues at coordinate 29,514 of NZ_PFGL01000036.1, read as the reverse complement.
GGTATTACTGGCCAACAAAGAAGCCTTAGTCATGTCGGGTGAGTTGTTTATCGAGGCGACTAAAGCTTCTGGTGCCACATTATTGCCTGTGGATAGCGAACACAATGCCATCTTCCAATGTTTACCCCAAGAAGTGCAGGCAAATCTTGGCCGCTGCGACTTAGCGGCGTCGGGGATTTCCCATATTCTGCTAACCGGTTCTGGTGGACCTTTCCTGCGGTCTGATCTTACGACACTTGCCGCCATGACACCTGCCCAAGCCTGTAAACACCCTAATTGGTCGATGGGGCCGAAGATCTCGGTTGATTCGGCGACCATGATGAACAAGGGCTTAGAGTTTATTGAGGCGCGCTGGTTGTTTAACACTCAGGCTGAGCAACTCAAGGTGGTTATCCACCCGCAAAGCGTGATCCACTCTATGGTGCAGTACCGTGATGGTTCGGTTATTGCCCAAATGGGTAACCCAGATATGCGCACACCGATTGCCCATTGCATGGCTTATCCGCAAAGAATTCATTCTGGCGTTGAACCTTTAGATTTTTTCAAAGTCGGACAGTTAAGCTTTTATGAACCTGATTTTGAACGTTTCCCCTGCTTGGCTTTGGCAATGGAAGCCTGTGCCCAAGGCCAAGAGGCGACAACCGTATTAAATGCAGCCAATGAGATTGCAGTCGAAGCATTTTTGCAGGGGCAAATTGGCTTTACGCAAATTGCCAAAGTGAATGAAGCCTGTTTAGTAACCGTACCTAAACGCCCTATGGGCAGCATAGAAGATATTTTGGCTCTAGATGCGCAAACCCGCGTGTATGCGCGTGAGACCTTAGCAAGCATCGCTTAGCAATAGTTGAGTGATTAAACCGATAACGTAAGGAGTGGAATGTTAGATTTTTTATGGAACTTAGGTTCTTTTATCGTTGCACTGGGCCTGTTAATCACTGCCCACGAATACGGCCATTTCTATATCGCGCGCCGTTGTGGTGTCAAGGTCGAACGTTTCTCCATAGGTTTTGGTAAGGCGATTTGGCGCCGTGTCGGTAAAGATGGCACTGAATACGTGTTAGCCATGATCCCACTCGGTGGTTATGTCAAAATGCTCGATGAGCGAGTAGAAGATGTGCCAGATGAATTAAAAGATCAAGCATTCAATCGTAAGACCGTATGGCAGCGCATCGCCATTGTGGCTGCTGGCCCGATTGCGAATTTTATTTTTGCTATTGTTGCCTTGTATTTTATGTATTTGATTGGTGTGCCATCACTGAAACCTGTGATCACATCGACAACACCTGGCACTGCCGCCGCGCAAATCCAGGTCACTGAGCCGATGCAAGTGACCGCGATATCGGGCCAAGCCGTGCGTAATTGGGAAGAAGTGAATTTAGCCTTAGTGGGCCACATAGGTGATGAAAGCCTGAGTGTATCGCTGATGCCATTAAACGGTTTACAGGGCTTAGACTCAAGTTTGCGGACTTATACTTTAGATACTCGCAATTGGCGTTTCGATCCTGAAAAAGAGTCGCCCATCACAACCTTAGGTTTAGGTATTTATCGACCAGAAATTGAGCCTAAGATTGCATTAATCAGCCAAGGTAGTGCCGCCGAAAACAGTGAACTTAAAGTCGGTGACATGTTAGTTGCCATCAATGGTGAAAATTATACCGATTGGCAGGCTTTTGTTGACATTATTCAACATTCTGCCAATGTGCCTGTGGAGCTTACTGTGCGTCGTAATGGAGAGCAGTTTACTGTCTCTGTGACCCCGTCGAGTGCTAAAAATAGTGAAGGGCAGGAAATAGGGGTATTGGGTGTGAGCCCCGCCCAAGCACAGTGGCCCGAGAATATGCGTTTACAACTAGAATATGGACCAATTGATTCTTTGGGCATCGCAGCCGATAAAACATGGCAACTTGTTGTTGTGAGCTTTAAGATGATTGGCAAATTATTTACCGGCGACGTGTCGGTGAAAAACCTGAGTGGACCCATTTCAATCGCACAGGGTGCGGGCAGTAGTGCAAACTATGGCTTGGTCTACTTTCTCGGGTTCCTCGCGCTCATCAGTGTGAATTTAGGCATCATCAATTTGTTGCCTTTACCCGTGCTCGATGGGGGACACCTGCTGTATTACTTTATTGAAGTAATAACTGGTAAACCTGTATCTGAAAAGGTGCAGGAAATAGGATTCAGATTTGGGGCAGCACTATTGCTGATGTTGATGAGCATTGCGCTTTTCAATGATTTTGCCCGACTCTGAGCAAGGACAGACTAATAATTAGAAGTGCTCTATGAGATTGAATAAACTTTTTGCCTCGATGTTATTCGTCGGTGCGTCGTTTTCAGGGACTGTGTTGGCGGATACTTTCCAACCCTTTGAAGTGACCGACATCCAAGTTGAAGGTTTGCAGCGAGTCGCACTGGGTGCTGCCTTGTTAAGCTTACCAGTAAAAGTAGGTGACACTGTTGACCAGCTAAGAATTCAACAAGCCATCAAAAGTCTGTATGCCTCGACTAACTTTGAGAATGTCTCTGTGAGTCGTGATGGTGGTGTGTTAGTGGTGAAAGTCACTGAGCGTCCCACCATCAGTGCCGTGACCTTTGAAGGCAACAAAGACATTAAAGATGAGCAGTTACAGGAAAGTCTGGACGGCTCAGGCGTTAAAGTCGGCGAATCTTTAGACCGTACTATGCTGACAGGCATTGAAAAAGGCCTGCAGGACTTCTATTACGGCGTGGGTAAATACGGTGCTAAAGTCGAAGCTCAAGTGATTAACTTGCCCCGTAACCGGGTTGAGCTGAAATTTAAATTTACCGAAGGTTTAGCGGCTGAAATCCGCCAGATCAACGTGGTGGGTAATAAAGAGTTCACCGATGCTGAGCTTATCGGCATGCTGGAACTCAAAGATTATGTGGCTTGGTGGGATCTGTTCGGTGAGCGTCGCTACCAGAAGCAAAAGCTACAGGCCGATCTCGAGACCATCAAAACCTATTATCACAATAAAGGTTATATCCGCTTTGAAGTCACTTCGACACAAGTGGCGATGACCCCTGACCGTAAAGGTTTATATATCACCATCAACGTCAACGAAGGTGAGAAATATAAAGTTAAAGAAGTAAACCTGACTGGCGATCTGATGGGCCGCGAAGAGTTGATGCAATCAATTCTGCCTATCAAAGCGGGCGATATGTACAACGGCGGTGATGTGACCTTCACCGAAGAAATGTACAGCAAATATTTAGGCCGCTTCGGTTATGCCTACCCAGAAGTCAAAACCTACCCTGAAATCGATGATAAGACTAAGGAAGTGACCTTAAATATTAACGTTAAACCGGGTAAACGGGTTTATGTGCGGTCGGTGAACTTCAGCGGTAATACCGTCACCAAAGATGAAGTAATGCGCCGTGAGCTGCGTCAAATGGAAGGGGCTTGGTTAAACTCGGCGCAAATAGAGCAATCGAAAGCCCGTCTTAACCGCCTAGGTTTCTTTGAAACTGTCGATACTGAGACTATCCAAGTACCTGGCACCGATGATTTAGTCGATGTCGCGGTTAAAGTGAAAGAGCAGCCATCGGGCTCATTCAACGCCGGTGTCGGTTATGGTACTGAATCTGGGTTAAGTTTACAGTTTGGGGTACAGCAAAATAACTTCTTAGGCACAGGTAACCAAGCGGGTATTAGCTTGAGCACCAACAAATACTCTAAAAACGTTAACTTATCTTATACCGATCCCTACTGGACCAAGGATGGTGTGAGTTTAGGGGGGAGTGTTTATTGGAACGAGTTTGATGCGAACGAGGCCAACCTTGAACGCTATAAGAACAGTTCCTACGGTGTGGCACTCAACTCGGGTTTCCCGATCAACGAATACAACCGTATCAACGGTGGTATTGGTTACCGCCATAACACGATTTCTGAAATTTCCGCCTATGAACAGGCACTGCGTTTCTACAACATCTACCGTGATGATGATCCAAATGCAGACTTGAGCTTCGATAACTTCGAGCTAAACCTTGGTTGGTACCGTAGTACCTTGAACCGTGGCACCTTCCCAACGGACGGTTCATCACAACGTTTAAGCGGTAAGATGACGGTGCCAGGTTCGGACTTACAGTACTTTAAGACGGACTTTGACACTAACTTCTATCAGCCTATTAATCGTAGTCATAGCTTTGTGCTGCTGGCTCGTGGTCGTTTAGGTTATGGTAACGGTTATGGTCAATTTAATGATAACGATCAGATCCTACCTTTCTGGGAAAACTATTACTCCGGCGGTAGTAGCTCCTTACGGGGCTTTAAGTCTAACTCTGTGGGGCCACGTTCATTCTACCTTTATCGCGGTAGCGAACCTTGTGCGCCGGATCCATCCGGTGATGGCTGTAGCCTACCGGGCGATCCAAATAGCATTCAAGTCAGTTCAGGCCGCTCTATCGGTGGTAACGCCATTGCAACGGCCAGTATGGAGTTGATCGTTCCAACCCCATTCTTGGATGAGGCTTACACTAACTCAGTGCGTACGAGTTTCTTTGTTGATGCGGGTAACGTCTGGGACACTGAGTTTGATTACAACGCCTACCAAACCCTGCCAGCAGACGAGTTTGCTAAGTTACAGGATTATAGTGACCCATCCCGTATTAGGGCTTCCTGGGGCTTAAGTTTACAGTGGCTATCGCCAATGGGACCTATGGTATTTAGTCTGGCGTGGCCAATAAAAGAATACGAAGGCGATGAAACAGAGATCTTCTCGTTCAATATTGGCAAAACTTTTTAAAAGGCATACACTCGGCAGGTTTTGCTGAATATAACAAAGGTAACAAGGAGTCTATTTTGAACAAGATGGTAAATCGTGCCCTGATGACGTTAGTCTTATTAGGTGCGCCGTTAGCAGCACAAGCTGAGAATATTGCCGTAGTGGATATGGGTGCTGTGTTTGAACAGTTACCACAACGTGAACAGATCTCTCAATCTCTGAAAACGGAGTTTGGTGATCGCATGGCAGATGTTCAGAAAATGCAGGAAGAAATGCGTTCTCTGATGGAGAAGCAGCAGCGTGACGGCGCATTGATGAATGACGCGCAAAAAACTGAGCTGGTTCGTAAAATGGAGTCGCTAAAATCTGAATATCAGTTAAAGGGTAAAGCACTGGATGAAGACTTACGTCGTCGTCAAGGTGAAGAGCAAAACAAACTGTTAGTTAAAGTGCAAAAAGCCATTAACACTATCGCTGAAAAAGAAAAATACGATTTAGTCTTACAACGTGGTGCCGTCATTTATGTTAAGCCAAATGCTGACATCAGTGGCAAAGTGGTTGAAGCCTTAAGCAAAGGCAAGTAATAGATGAAAAGTGTGACTTTAAAAGAGTTAAGCCTGTTATTGGACGGTGTGATCCAAGGTGACGATACGTTAGTGATAACTAATGTCGCGACCCTAGAACATGCTAAAGCGGGTCAAATCTCTTTTTTAGCCAACAGCAAATACCGTACTCAGCTTGAGGCAACTCAAGCGAGTGCGGTGTTATTGTCGGCTAAAGATGCGCAGGACTATCAAGGTACTGCATTAATCGTAAAAGATCCCTATGTGGGTTTTGCCCGCGTAGCTCAGTTTTTAGATACCACGCCTAGGGCGGCTATGGGGATTCATCCTTCCGCACAAATTGACCCTTCTGCCCAGTTAGGAGAAGGTGTGTCTATCGGTGCCAACGCCGTGATTGGTGCGAATGTTATCCTCGGTGAAAATGTGCAGATTGGCGCAGGGACTGTGATTGGGCAAGATGCGATCATAGGTTCAAACACCCGTCTTTGGGCGAATGTGACTGTGTACCATGACGTGCAACTTGGCCAAGATTGTATTATCCATTCGGGCGCAGTATTAGGCTCAGATGGTTTTGGTTATGCCAATGAACGTGGTCAGTGGATTAAAATTCCACAAACGGGCGGTGTGCGTATTGGCGATCGGGTTGAGATTGGTGCCAATTCAACGGTAGATCGCGGAGCATTAGGCCATACCGAGATCCACGATGGTGTGATTATCGATAACCAAGTGCAAATTGCCCATAATGATATCATCGGTGAGAATACTGCCATTGCTGGCAGTACCACCATTGCCGGCAGTGTCACTATCGGCAAATACTGTATTATTGGTGGCAATAGCGCTATTGCGGGCCATTTGTCCATCACAGATGGTGTGCATATTTCCGGTAGTACTAATATTACCAGTACGGTGCGCGAGCCCGGTTTATACTCGTCAGCCACTGTGGCAATGGACAATAAACTTTGGCGTAAAAACACAGTGCGTTTCCGTCAATTGGACGAGCTGTTTCAGCGCGTGAAGACGTTGGAAAAGAATTTAAAAACACCAGATTAATTGCCCCAAGGCAATTTGAGGAACAAGGTTCGTGTCTAATCAAATGAACACTATGGATATTACGGAGATCCTTAAGTATCTGCCCCATAGATATCCATTCCTATTAATCGATCGCGTGCTGGACTACACCCCGGGTGAGAGTCTACAGGCGATTAAAAACGTCACTATTAATGAGCCCTTTTTTCAGGGACACTTTCCCGTGCAGCCAGTGATGCCAGGTGTGCTCATTTTAGAAGCGATGGCACAGGCGACGGGTTTACTTGCCTTTAAAACCATGAGTGATGACGTGCCGCCACCGGGCGTGCTGTATTACTTCGCGGGTATCGATAATGCGCGTTTTAGACGTGTGGTTGTGCCTGGCGATCAAATCCATTTTGATGTCAAAATGATTAAAGAGCGCCGCGGGATTGGCGTTTTCTATGGTGAGGCCAAAGTGGATGGTGAAGTGGTTTGTTCCGCTGAAATCATGTGTGCCCGCAGAGAGATTAATCAGTGATAGATACATTAGCGTTTGTGCATCCCGATGCAAAAATTGGTAACAACGTCACCATAGGTCCATGGAGTTATGTGGGCGCGGGTGTCGAAATTGGTGATGATTGTTGGTTAAGCTCCCACGTAGTGGTTAAAGGCCCAACGGTTATTGGTAAAGGCAACCGTATTTTCCAATTTGCCTCCGTGGGTGAAGAATGCCAAGACAAAAAATACGCTGGTGAACCGACACGCCTTATCATAGGTGATAACAATGTTATCCGTGAGCATGTGACTATTCACCGCGGTACAGTTCAAGATAACAGTGAGACCCGTATTGGCTCCAATAACCTGTTTATGAACTATGTGCATATCGCCCATGACTGTGTGGTCGGCAATAACGTTATTTTGGCGAACAATGCATCAATTGCCGGCCATGTACATGTGGGTGACTGGGCGATTTTAGGTGGCATGACAGGGGTTCATCAGTTCGTGCATATCGGTGCCCATGCCTTTACCGCAGGATACTCTTTGATCTTGCAAGATGTGCCGCCTTTTGTGATGGCATCGGGTCAGCCGGCTATTCCGCGCGGTTTAAATAGCGAAGGTATGAAGCGTCGTGGTTTTTCTAAGGAAAGCCAGTTGTCGGTTCGCCGTGCCTATAAAACCTTATACCGCAGTAGTTTAACGGTAGAAGAAGCGATGGAAGCCTTGGCTGAGGATGCACAAAACGATGAACAAGTGAGCTTGCTCCTTGAATTTGTCAAATCGTCGAGCCGTGGCATTATTCGCTAACTCGATAAATGCATAAAAAACAAAAGGGCATTTTTATGCCCTTTTGTTTTATGGGTTTGGAATGATGTTTTTTACCTCATCCACTGTCATTAATTCATGGGATGTGATTGGTTTATGAGCAATAAAACTCCATTAGTGTTTGCCATGGTTGCCGGAGAACTCTCGGGCGATATTTTAGGTGCAGGTTTAATGGCGGCGCTGCAAAAGCAGCATCCCGATGCACACTTTGTCGGTATCGGTGGCCCTCGAATGGAGGCCCTCGGTTTCAAATCCCTGTTTGCGATGGAAGAACTCGCAGTGATGGGCATTGTTGAGGTCCTATCTCGTTTGCCGCGTTTACTCCACGTACGCTCCGCGCTGATTAAATCCATTACTGAACTTAAACCCGATTGCTTTATCGGTATAGATGCACCGGATTTTAATATCGGCTTAGAGCTTAAGCTGAAGGCGCGCGGCATTAAGACGGTCCATTATGTGAGTCCTTCCGTGTGGGCGTGGCGCCCCAAACGTATTTTTAAAATCGCCAAGGCGACCAATATGGTGCTATCACTGTTGCCCTTTGAGAAAGCCTTCTACGATCGGCATCAAGTGCCTTGCACCTTTGTAGGCCATACCTTGGCCGATGATATTCCCTTGCAAAGCGACAAGGCCGCGGCCCGTGTATTGCTCGGGTTAGATGCCGATGCCGAATATTTGGCGATTCTTCCCGGCTCCCGTGGCGGTGAGTTAAAACAATTAGCCGAACCCTTTGTCAAAGCGGCGTTGCTGATTAAAGAAAACTTCCCCGATATCCGTTTTGTCACACCATTGGTAAACCAAAAGCGCCGTGAGCAGTTTGAACAAGCGCTAAAAGATTTTGCGCCGGATCTTGAAATTCACATGGTCGAAGGCCAGTCCCGTGAAGTGATGGCGGCGGCCGACGGCATTTTACTCGCATCTGGTACCGCGACCTTAGAGGCCATGTTGGTCAAGCGTCCTATGGTGGTGGCGTACCGTGTGAGTCCATTAACCTACCGCATTGCCAAGGGCATGATGCAGGTCGAGCGTTTTTCTTTGCCGAATTTGCTTGCTGGAAAAGATCTCGTGCCTGAGCTTATTCAAGACGATTGCACCCCAGAGAAGATTGCCGCAGCGGTGACGGTTGAACTCAGCCGCGATTTTGCGCCGCTTAAAGCGGAGTTTGAGCGGCTCCATAGGATGCTTCGTTGTGATGCCAGCCAAAAGGCCGCCGAAGCCGTACTTGCGCTCGTAGACTCGAAGGAGACAAATTAATGACTGTCTTTAAACTGTTAACCGAGTCCGATATGAGGGCCTTTGCGCAGGAACTCATTGCTGGTGTCGATGAAGTGGGCCGTGGCCCCTTAGTCGGCGATGTCGTGACTGCGGCTGTGGTGTTAGATCCCAATAGGCCCATCAGTGGACTCAATGATTCGAAAAAGCTCAGTGAGAAGCGCCGCGAAGCCTTGTTCGATGAGATTTGTGAAAAAGCCCTGTGTTACCACGTTGGCCGCGCAACCCCGGCTGAAATCGACGAGCTTAATATTCTGCACGCCACTATGCTCGCCATGCAGCGCGCCGTAGCTGGGCTTAACATCGCGCCTAAGCTCGTTTTAGTGGATGGTAATCGTAGCCCCGCGTTTAGCCACAATGGCCTGCCTATTGCCAGCCATAGCATTATTAAAGGGGATGGTTTAATTGCCAGCATCAGTGCGGCGTCGATTATCGCCAAAGTGACCCGTGATCGTGAGATGGACGCGCTCGATGCCGCTTATCCCCAATACGGTTTTGCCAAGCATAAGGGTTACCCCACTAAGGCGCATTTTGAGGCCATTGCCCTGCATGGTGTTTTTGACCAATATCGGAAAAGTTTTAAACCCGTCAAGGCATTACTGGAGGACTAACGCGTATTTTTACGCCATAGTCCCAGTTATCCAGCAAAGTCACTAGCCCTAGGTGCGTGACTTTGCTAGTCTGCTTTTTAGTTATTGTTAACCTGCTAGCCAAAGATAATCCTAATTATGTCCGATCCTCGTTTTGTGCATCTTCGTGTCCACAGTGACTTTTCTATGTCCGATGGCGTAGCCAAAGTTAAGCCTATTCTTGCCCAAGTTGAGGCATTAGGCATGGCTGCGGTGGCATTAACCGATCAAAACAACTTCTGTGGTTTAGTTAAATTTTACAGTGGTTGCCATGGTGCGGGGATTAAACCCATTATCGGGGCCGATTTTTGGATGCAGGTGCCAGGGTTTGAGGGGGAATTGTGCGCCTTATCCATTATCGCCATGAACAATGTGGGTTATCAAAATCTGACTCAAATCATCAGTCAGGCCTATTTACGTGGCCAGGTGGCAGGGCGAGTGGTGATAGACCAAGAATGGTTGCTCACCTATAACGAAGGCATTTTATTGTTATCGGGCGCCAAAGAGGGCGATCTCGGTAAGGCGCTACTCAAGGGCAATGGCACCCAAGTCGAATCCTTGTGCGAGTTTTATCAAACCCACTTTAGCGATCGTTATTTCCTCGAGCTTATCCGCACGGGGCGTGCCGATGAGGAGCGTTATCTGCATATGGCGGTGGCCTTAGCGCAGGAGAAAGGCATTCCTGTGGTCGCGACCAATCAGGTGGTGTTCCTCAAACCTGAAGACTTCGACGCCCATGAAATTCGCGTCGCGATCCACGATGGTTTTACCCTTGCCGATCCCCGCCGCCCTAAAAAGTACAGTGAACAGCAATATTTACGCAGTGAAGATGAAATGTGCGAGCTATTCGCCGACATTCCTGCCGCGCTGTCCAATACGGTGGAAATCGCCAAGCGTTGTAATGTGACCATACGTTTGTACGAGTATTTCCTGCCTAACTTTCCCACGGGCGATATGTCCATCGAAGACTTCCTCGTCGATTGTTCGAAGAAGGGGCTTGAGGAGCGGCTCGAATTTTTATTCCCTGATCCACAGGTGCGCGCCGAGAAACGTGGCGAATACGACGAGCGCCTCGATATCGAATTGCAAGTGATAAACCAGATGGGATTCCCTGGTTACTTCTTGATTGTGATGGAGTTTATCCAGTGGGGTAAGGACAACGGCATCCCTGTAGGGCCGGGGCGTGGCTCGGGTGCGGGTTCGCTTGTGGCCTATGCGCTGAAAATTACCGACTTAGATCCCCTCGAATTTGACTTGCTGTTTGAACGATTTCTCAACCCAGAGCGGGTTTCTATGCCCGACTTTGACGTCGACTTCTGCATGGATAGACGTGATGAGGTGATTGACCATGTGGCCGAATTATACGGCCGCGAGGCGGTGTCGCAAATTATCACCTTCGGTACTATGGCGGCAAAAGCGGTTATCCGTGACGTCGGCCGAGTGCTAGGTCACCCCTATGGTTTTGTTGACCGCATTTCAAAACTGATCCCACCAGAGCCCGGGATGACGCTGGCCAAAGCCTTCGAGGTCGAGCCCGCGCTGCAGGAGTCCTACGACGCCGATGAAGACGTGAAAGATCTGATCGACATGTGCCGCAAACTCGAGGGTGTGACCCGTAACGCGGGTAAGCACGCGGGTGGCGTGGTGATTGCGCCGACTAAAATCACCGACTTTGCGCCGCTCTATTGCGATGCTGAGGGTAAAAACCCAGTAACCCAGTTCGATAAGAACGATGTTGAAACCGCAGGTTTAGTGAAATTCGACTTCTTGGGGTTACGTACGCTCACTATCGTCGATTGGGCGCTGGAGATGATCAACCGGGTCGAGGTTAAAAATGGCCGACCTCCAGTACGCATTGAAGCGATTCCCCTAGATGACGCGGCCTCATTTCGCTTACTGCAACGTTATGAAACCACTGCGGTATTCCAGCTTGAATCCCGGGGTATGAAGGATTTGATCAAGCGTCTGCAACCCGACTGTTTCGAAGATATGATCGCGCTTGTGGCCCTGTTCCGTCCAGGGCCGTTGCAATCGGGCATGGTGGACAACTTTATCGAACGTAAGCACGGCCGTGAGGAAGTGTCTTATCCCGATTCCCAGTACCAGCATGAATCCTTAAAAGAACTGCTATCGCCGACCTATGGCATTATTTTGTACCAAGAGCAGGTGATGCAGATTGCACAGGTGCTGTCGGGTTATACCCTCGGCGGCGCCGACATGCTTCGCCGAGCTATGGGTAAGAAAAAGCCCGAGGAGATGGCTAAGCAGCGGGGGACCTTTAAAGAGGGGGCGATTAAAAACGGTGTCGACGGTGAACTGTCGATGAAGATTTTCGACCTAGTGGAGAAGTTCGCCGGTTATGGTTTTAACAAATCCCACTCCGCCGCCTATGCCTTGGTCTCCTACCAAACCCTGTGGTTAAAAACCCATTATCCCTCCCAATTTATGGCGGCGGTGATGTCCGCGGATATGGATAACACCGACAAAATCGTCACCCTAGTCGACGAGTGCGAGCGCATGGGACTCCCTCTGATCCCGCCGGATGTGAACAAGGGCCTGTTTAAATTTACCGTCGATGATGATTTGCGCATCGTATATGGTATCGGCGCCATTAAAGGGGTTGGTGAAGGTCCGGTAGAATCAATTTTAGAGGCGCGTAAGGATGGCCCCTTCGTAGATCTATTCGATTTTTGCGCCCGTATCGATTTGAAAAAGCTCAATAAACGCGTTATTGAAAAGCTTATCTGCGCCGGCGCCTTAGACACGCTCGGGCCGCATCGTGCTTCTATGATGGCCACCTTGCCCGAGGCTATTCGCGCCGCCGATCAACATGCTAAAGCCGAGGCGATTGGCCAACACGATATGTTTGGTTTACTCAACAGTGAACCCGAAGACAGCAAGCAGCAATTTGTGGAATGTACGCCATGGCCAGATAAAATTTGGCTAGAAGGCGAGCGTGAAACCTTAGGTCTGTATTTGACCGGCCACCCGATCAATCAGTATTTAAAGGAACTTAAGCACTACACCTCCGGCCGTTTGAAGGATGTGCATCCCACCGAGCGGGGTAAAACCGTTAAAGCGGCGGGCTTAGTGGTCGCTACTCGGGTGATGCTGACTAAACGCGGTTCCAAAATGGGTTTGTTGACGCTTGACGATAAGAGTGCGCGTTTAGAAGTCATGCTCTTTACCGAAGCCTTTGAGAAGTTTAATCATCTGCTCGAGAAAGACAGGATCCTGATCTGCGAAGGCGAGGTCAGCTTCGATGATTTCGCCGGCGGTAACCGCATGACGGCGCGCAATATTATCGATATTGGTGAGGCACGTAGCCATTTTGCCAAGGCGCTAGAGGTTGATCTCGATGCGGCGCAGCTAACCCCTGCGATCTTAGACAATATTGAGCAGACTATGAGTCCATGGCGAAACGGTGCCGTGCCAGTGCTCATTAATTACAGCCAAACCCAGGCTCGGGGACAGTTTAGATTAGCCGACGGTTGGCGGGTCAATCCCAGCGATGAGTTGGTCTTTGCCCTCGAAACCTTACTCGGCCCCAACAAAGTGCGGATTGTATTTTAAACGGGTCTTTGGCTTAAAGCTCAAATTTATACAGTATTATCAAAGGATAATGGATGTCATTCCCCGATCTCTGTGCCCATATCAGCACCTTTTTAGACTCGCTTAGGGTGAAAGCGGGTTGTCAGTTAGTGCTGGCTTACAGTGGCGGAGTCGATTCTGAGGTCCTGGCCTTTGGTCTCGCTGAATATGCTAAACAGCATAGCGAGTTTCGCTACCAACTTATTTATGTTCACCACGGTCTTAGCCCCAATGCGGATGATTGGGCGCAGCATTGTCTGACTAGGGGCTCATTCTATGGGTTACCCGTCACGGTTGAGCACGTGACGTTGCACCTTGGCTCGAGGGTGAGTGTAGAGGCCGAAGCGCGGCGAGCCCGTTACCTTGCCATTGAACAACACCTCGGGGCCGATGATTATTTGCTGACGGCGCACCACGAGGACGATCAACTCGAGACTATATTGCTGGCGCTTAAACGGGGCCAAGGTCCTAAGGGACTGGCGGCCATGGGACAAATTCAGCCCCTAGCGAAGGGGACTCAAGTTCGACCATTATTGGATGTGAGTCGTAGCCAGATTGAAGCGTTTGCCAAAGCTCAGGGTTTAGTCCATATCGAAGATGAAAGTAATCAAGATGATAAGTTCGATCGCAACTTTTTACGCCTTGAGATCATTCCCCGTCTGAAGAGCCGTTGGCCGAGTATTGCCACGACAGCGAGCCGCAGTGCGTTTCTGTGCGCCGAGCAGCAAGCCCTAGTGAACGAGGTCGTCGGTGAGCATTTACCCCAATGGCTCACTAAGGCCACTTTTAGCCAGCAAACCGTGTTAAATCTCGAAGGATTTGCGGCGCAGACACCCCGTTGGCAATCCCTACTATTACGTGGTTTTATTGAATCCCAGGGATTTGCATTGCCTTCCTTAGTACAACTCAACCAAATTATTTATCAGCTACTGAGTGCTAAAGAAGATGCAAAGGTACAGATCCGAATTGGGGATTGTGAGCTGCGCCGTTTTGCCAATCAGCTTTATGTGTCGAGCTTTATGCCCCCGAACAAGTTCATCAAAACTCGAATTGTGATCCCCCATGATAGTCTTAACCCCTTGATACGCGGGGAGTCTGACTCGCTTTGTATCGCTTTGCCGCAGGGAGGACCGTTGCAATTAAGGCTCAGCTCTTCAGGGCCACGACTGCGTTTGCCTATGTCCGATGAAGTCGTGAGTGTTCGATATCAATTACCGGGGCAACTGCGTTGCCATCCCCACTATCGGAGTAGGGGGCGCGAGCTTAAAAAATTACTACAGGAATCCGCCGTTCCACCTTGGCTGCGCGGGCAGCTTGGCTTTCTATTTTACGGTGAGCAGCTAGTGATGGCGCAGGGATTATGGATTGAAAAAGCATTTTGTGTTGCAGGTGATGGGGTGGGTATAGTGTTTGGTTGATGCGAGTGGTGATATTTTTTAATCCGATGTTTACATTCAATAGCTAACGGCTAACGACAAATGAGCATCCCTGCCCGCCACTAAGATAATTGTTCTAGGTTAAGTTGGTAACCATTTCGACCGGATGCTTTCGCTCGATACAAGGCTTTATCGGCCAGTTCATAGACTTGTTCGGCCTCTAATGCCTCCCCCGACTCCGCCGCGCCTAAACTGCAGCTGACGCCAAATTGGTCGAAGCTATCATGTTGGTTTGTGGCTGTGACTATGCGCTCGCACAATAATCCCGCAGCATGGATATTCCCCTGCACAATGATCACAAACTCATCGCCACCGATGCGAAACGCCTGATCTGTGTTACGTATTGTGCCGCGAATAATGTCGCCAAATTCCTTAAGAATATAGTCACCACACTTATGCCCATGCCTATCGTTAAGTTGTTTGAAGTTATCTAAATCCAACACGATAAGCGATACCGAACCTTGTTTTCGATGGGCCCTAGCGATGGCATTTTTAAGGCTTTGGGTATAGTAATGCCGATTACCTAGGCCTGTCAGCGAGTCAAACATGGCTTGCATCGACATTTCTTGGTATTGCATGGCATTGAGCAAAGGCTGAAGTAGCAAGGGTTCTATTTCTTGCAATAGGAGCTTTTGTGAAGGCGTGAGCGGCGTGAGCAACTGATAGTGGAGATTGAGCGGCATCCCCCCATTAAGTAATTGGCGCTTAAGGCTAATGCCATAGCGTTTTCCCCAACTCAACTTATATTCATCATTGGTCAGGCGTATCCCTTGAACCGGCAGGTATTGTCCCAGCACTTTGCCATAACAGGCAAAGACTGTCCTCGGATCTAAGCTAGCATGCAGCTGCTGGATCACTTGCACTAGGTCCAGTTGCTGCGCACTGGAGCTATATGTCTCTGTGGGATAGTGGTATTCGTCAGGATACAAGCTTGTCGCTAGGCCAAAATCCATCATTATTACTCCAGCAAATAGAATTGCGGTACGTCATTTGGCTTACATTTAGCAAGTTTCATGCCGTAACTATTGTTAATATAATTTGTCTTTGTTTGTCATTCGGTTAAGCTTAAAGCTCGTTGAGGTATTTTTGACGCGCCAGCAATTTGACAGGAGTTATCGAGTCCATGGAACACGGTTTCTTGATCCAAATTTTACTCATGTTAGTGATTGCTATCGTGGCTATTGCGCTGCTTAGGCGCATGGGGCTGCCTGCTATTTTGGCCTATCTATTAACGGGTGTCGTCAGCGGCCCAAGTGGCTTCCACTGGTTTACTCAACAGCAAATGCAGTCGGTAGCCGAACTGGGAGTGGTACTGCTTATGTTCACTTTGGGACTTGAGTTTTCAGTCCCTCGACTTTGGGCGATGCGCAGAACGGTATTTGGTCTTGGCAGTGCCCAGGTTGTGGTCACTACCTTGCTCACTATGCTGGTGGTCTTACTCTGTGGGCTCAATTGGATCCAAGCCTTAGTCATAGGCGCGGCGATAGCCCTGTCATCCACTGCGATAGTGCTTAAATTGCTCAATGAGCAGGGCTGGCTCAGGCGTCGCCACGGCGAGCTTTCTGTCAGTGTATTGTTATTTCAAGATTTAGCCGTTGTTCCACTGCTTATTCTGCTGCCCTTGCTCGCGAATAATGATGAGCCCTTAATGCTAGCGGGCATTGCTTTTGCCCTGCTTAAAGGCATTTTGGCATTCTTTCTATTGATGGCGTTTGGGAAGTGGGCATTGCCACGACTCTTCGATGAAGTTGCACGTTCTCGCTCTAATGAACTCTTTGTCCTGTCGACACTGGTGGTGGCCTTAGTGACGGGCGCGTTTACCCAATGGTTGGGGTTATCTATGGCCCTTGGTGCATTTATGGCGGGGATGCTCTTAGGCGAGAGCCAATATCGGCGGCAACTCGAGGCGGATATCAGGCCGTTTCGCGATCTACTCATGGGGCTGTTTTTTATTTCTATCGGCATGATGCTGAACTTTGAGTTAGTGATGCGTTTTTGGTGGCAAATATTGCTGATCCTATTGGCGGTTGTACTAGGTAAAGCATTGATTATTCATGGGCTGCTACGGCTTATTGGCGAACCATTTCGCATTGCTCTGAGCACGGCAATGAGTTTGGCCCAGGTCGGTGAATTTAGTTTTGTCGTATTAGCCCTTGCCGTTAATTATCAGCTTCTAGACACTGAAATCAGTACCATGCTCGTCATGGTCGCCGTGCTGTCCATGAGTATTGCCCCTTGGTTAGTGCGCCATAGTGTCGATATTGCGAAATGGATGTTGGGGATACGTCAGTCACAGCATAGGGATGATGTTGTTCCTATCGTGACCGATGAGCATGATTTAGTCGTTATTTTTGGCTATGGACGGGTGGGGCAGACCATCGCCCGATTTTTAAAAACGGAAGCCGTGCCCTATCTCGTGCTAGATCTTGATCCTACACGGGTTTCTGAAGCCCGACGAGCGGGTGAACCCATTTACTTTGGTGATGTGTGTAAGAGAGCAATCCTGAAACAGGTGGGGATCAAGAGGGCAAAGATGATCGTTATTACCTTTTGCGAATCCCGCAGCTTAGAGGAAGCGTTACCCCTATGTAAGTTGCTTGCTCCCGATGCGAAAATCTTAGTTAGAACCCGTGATGATAGCGATTTAGATCGGCTGCAAAAGGCAGGGGCTAATCAAGTGATCCCCGAATCGTTGGAGGGAAGTTTAATGTTAGTGTCCCAGGTGTTGCACCAGTGCGGGGTGCCATTAGCACGGATATTAAAGCGCTTGGAATCTGAGCGACGTAATCATTATCAATTTTTACATGGTTTTTTTTCGGGAACTGAAACAGACTTCACCCTAGAGTCGTTGCATGCGGTATCACTGCCCCGTGGTGCGGATGCCGTGGGTAAAATGGTGGCGGATATTGATTGGGCTTTGTTGCGGGTTGAGCTGAGGGCAATACGCCGTTGCGGGGCTGAGGTGGAGCATCCCGGACAGGATTGGATCTTTAGTGCTGGGGATATTTTGCTGGTAGTAGGTAAACCTCGAAGGCTTGAAAAAGTCGAGGCCAAACTTTTGCATGGCTAATGATTAGTGCATGACTAATGATTAGTGCATGGCTAATGGTTAACGGCTGCTGAGGGATAAAATACAGCAATAAAAATGCCGACGTAATGTCGGCATTTTTGTCTGCAATCTGTTATCCGATTAATCTATCCCTTGCGAGATAAGGATTAATTACAGAACAACAACGTTCGCAGCTTGAGGACCTTTTTGGCCTTGTTCGATATCAAAAGAAACCTTTTGACCTTCAGCAAGGGTTTTAAAGCCTTCTGAAACGATTGCGCGGAAATGAACGAATGCGTCAGCGCCACCATTGTCAGGAGAAATAAAACCGAAACCTTTTTCTTCGTTAAACCATTTAACTACACCAGTAGTTTTAGACATGAATGTCTCCAAAATTTTCAAACAAAATAATTCGCAATTATGCGGGAACTTAGCCAGAAATAGAATTATTTACATTGATGATAAGTTATGAGTGGAAAGCTTCATGACAGCAAACAAATTACAGGGTGCAGCGAAGGTTTTCAAAAACATAATATTGCTTATAAATAGGTCTGAATCACAGGCCGAGGTGCAGAGTAACACACTCTGATCTTTTGTATAGTTTTATTTTTAATCGCCACGATACCCTAGAGCGTACTTTTAAAAGATATTGAAAATAAAATATTTTTTAACTATGCATATTCAAATAGATAGACATTTTTTACCCTTTAATGTGTTTGGCAAAATAAGTTTTGACGCTCAATTATAATTTCCCTTAGATGGGGGATTACCCCTACCGATGGATTGCAATGATTCGTTACGTTATTAAATTGTTGCTTAAATGTGCTAGTGATATTATCACTGCCGAATAGGGATCTTGTTGCTCTATTTAGCCCACAGATAATGAGACATGGAGACTTAAGTTTGAAAACAGTATTAAAACGAATTGGACTCGGTAGTTTACTTTTGGTGTTACTTTTGAGTGCCTTGGCAGCGCATGAATGGTTTGCGAAGAAGCCCTTTTTCTTTCGTGCTTTTTTAGACCGAAGTGTTGTTAAAATGGCGTTTGAGAGCCCTGAAACCTTAACTTCTCTGGGTTTCTTAGAATCCTTTGGGATCACAGGACATAACGCACAGTTAGATGATGATAGCCCAGCGGCGATGGATAAAACCTTTGCCCAAGTGCGTGTGCTGCGAGATACATTGCTCAGTTATCAAGATACGGATTTAGATGAAAATCAACGTATTTCTAAGGACATCGCCCTCTATCTGGCCGATTTCGCCCTCGCAGCTGAGCCCTATCGTTACCATGATTATCCACTGAATCAGCTGTTTGGTGTGCAGAATGGTTATCCCAGCTTTATGCAGGCCCAGCATCAGGTTCATTCGGTCGACGATGCTGAAAACTATCTTGCCCGCCTGCAACGGGTGCAAACTAAATTTGCCCAAACCATGGAAGGGCTCACACTCAGAGAATCTAAGGGCATTATTCCGCCAAAGTTCGTGATTGAGCGGGTACTGACTGAGATGAATGATTTTGTCGCGACACCTATTCAAGACAATATTCTCTACAGTTCATTCAAAACTAAATTGGCTGACACGGATATCAGTGCCGATGAGCAAGCGCGTTTATTGGCTGCGGCTGAAGCGAACATAAAAGCTTACGTACACCCTGCATATCAATTATTTATCGATTACTTTACCCAGTTACAAGCCAAAGCGGGGACGGATGACGGTTACTGGGCGCTGCCTAACGGCGATGTAGCCTATGAACAGTTGCTGAAGTTTTTCACTACCACTAACTACAGCGCCGATGAGATCCACGCCAAAGGACTTGCTGAGGTGGACCGTATTCAGAGCGAGATCATGACTATCTTAGCCGCGCAGGGTTATGATGTCAGCCAAGGTTTTTCGGTTGCAATTGAGTCATTAGCCGCCGATCCCAAGTTTTATTATGAGGATAGCGATGCGGGTAGGGCGCAAATCCTCGTCGATTATCAAGGGATCCTCGATGAAGTGAACGCGGGACTGGGTAATGCCTTCCGTATTCGCCCAGAAGCGGGCATGGAGGTGGTACGTATCCCTGAATTTAAAGAGAAAACGGCGCCAGGTGCCTATTATCAACAGCCCGCCATCGATGGCAGTCGTCCCGGTCGTTTCTTCGCGAACCTCTACGATATCAAGGCGACCCCTAAATATGGCATGCGCACCTTGGCCTACCATGAGGGCATTCCTGGGCATCACTTTCAAATTGCCGTTGCCATGGAGTTAGAAGGTCAGCCGATTATCCGCAAGATGGCGCCTTTTACGGCCTATATTGAGGGTTGGGCACTCTACAGTGAGCGTTTAGCTTGGGAGCTGGGTTTCCAAAAGGACCCCTTTGATAATATTGGCCGATTACAGGCGGAGCTGTTCCGCGCCGTGCGTCTAGTGGTCGATACGGGTATTCACCATAGCCGCTGGACTCGCGAGCAGGCCATCGACTATATGAAGAAAAACACTGGCATGTCCGACCGTGATGTGACCGCCGAAATTGAACGCTATATAGTGATGCCGGGTCAAGCGACCGCCTATAAAGTCGGGATGATGAAAATTCTGGAGTT
Source organism: Shewanella sp. CG12_big_fil_rev_8_21_14_0_65_47_15 (assembly GCF_002783505.1). Lineage (GTDB taxonomy): Bacteria > Pseudomonadota > Gammaproteobacteria > Enterobacterales > Shewanellaceae > Shewanella. Next base: position 9,322 of record NZ_PFGL01000036.1, on the reverse strand, counting down.
AAGGGAGAAGGCTCAGTCGGCGCTTGGAGATAAGTTTAATCTGCGGGATTTTCACGATGTGGTGCTGAAAAATGGCGCTGTGCCGTTAGATATTCTGGAGAAGCTCGTTAACCGTTATATCGCGGAAACGAAAAGTAGCACCTGATAAGTTAGCTTTTTTAGCTGTGATTTTTGCTGCTAGTTTCCCGTCTGATACCTTCGAGTTGCCGTCTTTAGGTACTCGAAGGTATGTTCTATTACCGTGATTCTGGCTTTCCGCCAAGGCTTTCAATACAATCCCAATCACTCATTATTAAATGTCCGTGGGCAATAGCGCTATTGTCTCTATGGGCAATTTGTCGTTGCAAGGTTTTGCTGATGAATCGCTTGTCCCCCCAAGAGCCTATCCAATTGACTCAAAGTACGATTGAGTCATTATTCACGCCGCCAACACTGATGCGCGCCCGTGATTATGTGATGAAAGGGCGAGTGATAAGTGCAAAGGCCAACGCCGATTTTCGCCATATTGAGGGGCAAGTCAGTGGTACGGAGCGAACGCCCTACCGTCAGGATATTCGCCTCTTCAGCGTTAACCATAAATTGATTATGAATGGTTTTTGCTCCTGCCCTGCGACTGGGCATTGCAAACATCTTGCCGCGGTACTTTACAGTTTACTCAGTGATAAAACCGTTGAAGATCAGCGCATCGCCCAGTGGTTGCACTTACTCGATGAGGCCGATGATCCTAAGCTTTATGAGGTCGAACAGCTCTATGCGGATAGGGTGCTCTACGTGCTGTCGAAGGATGATAACGGTGTTTTTATCGAACTGCGCTGCGGCAAGCTAACGAAGAATGGCGGTTATAACAAGGGTTCTAAAATAGCCCTGTCCGATGTGCAATATTTTATGCCCGCCTGGATCGGGGCCGAAGATGTGCTCATTATTAACCTTATTATGTCCACTCGCCGCCACGGCAGCTCTCGTCTTTATTTAAAGGCACAACTAGGGGCGGTGGCCCTCGATAAAATGCTCGCGACTGAACGCTGTTTTTGGGAGGAAAGTCGCATTGCCCTTAGCCGAGGGGAACCCATAAGCCCGACATTTGTTTGGAATGACATCGATAATGAGCATAAACAAATGCAACTGGTACTCGCGGGTAAGGATAACTGGGAGCTTATCCCCACGGAGCCGCCCGCCTATATTGAACTGGATTATTTCCAGATTGGGCCGGTAGAAACAGATATTGGTATTGATAAATTAATGCTGTTAAATCATATGCCGCCTGTACCTAGCTCGCAGATTGAAGCCGTGAGCCATAAGCTTATAAAACATTTTTCCGTTGAAACTGTGCCAACGCCCCTTGCGATTGATTTTGTCGAACTGCGCTCGCCCTTACAGATCCGCTTAACGCTAACCTCATTGGCATTACCCGAGTTTGCTATGGCGCAGCCATTTGTGTTGCTGGAGTTTGTCTATCAGGATGTAGTGCTCAGTGGTCGCCATATCGATGAAGCACTCTCTTTAGTCAATCAGGGGGGGAAAACATACCAAGTCATGCGGCAGTTAGCGTTGGAAAAGGAGGCAATTGAGCGTTTGATGGCCCTCGATTTTGTTGAACTTGCACCAGCTTCTCTGCCCAGTAGCACTAGCTTAACCAGTATGTGGAGTTTGGGTCCATTACCTGAGGCTATTAAACAGTGGTTACAGTTTATCGAGCAGCGCATCCCCGAGTTGGAAAGCTGGGATTACCAAGTGTGTTATGCCGATAATTTTAGCTTAAATGTGATCGACACGCCGTTGGCAATTGAGCTGGATGATTCACAGGACGGCTGGTTTTCCCTGTCACTCAATGCGGATATTGATGGTCAAAGTATTCCCATGCTGCCGCTTATTGCCACTTGGCTTAAACAGCATGGCGAGCCGGCGGATAATGCTGAACTGTTACTCCCAAGCCCAAATGGGACTTGGCTAAAGGTTAAAGCCAGTGTGATCAAGCCATTAGTGAGTATTATTTTAGAGCTATTCGATGGGCATAGGGGCAACAGTGTCTCTTTACCTAAATATCGCGCCCATCTACTCAATGACTTTGCTGAGAGCGATATTCGTCTGCTTAATGGCCAGCGAGTCCTTGAGTTAGCGACAAAGCTTGAAAACTTTAATGGCGTAGTCGAGGTTGCAATACCTGAAGCGCTAGGAGCCAAGTTGCGTCATTATCAGCAGCAAGGGTTAAATTGGCTTTGTTTTTTAAAGGAATATCAGCTTGGTGGTATCTTAGCCGACGATATGGGACTGGGTAAAACGGTCCAAACCTTAGCCTTTTTACTTCAGCAACGGGAATTAGCCGCCGCGGGGGCGAGTCCAAGCCTGATTATTTGCCCCACCAGTTTAGTGGGCAATTGGGCCAAAGAGGCCGCTAAATTTGCCCCTTCGTTAAAGCTGGTGGTGATCCACGGCGCTTTGCGTAAGCCTTTGCTCGAACGCTTAACCGAATACGATATAGTGGTGACGACCTATCCGTTAATTGTGCGGGATAATGAATATTATCAGTCACATAAATTTGAGCATATTATACTCGATGAAGCCCAGCAGATAAAAAATGCCCAAGCGAAAGTGACTCAAATCATCAAGGAATTACAGTCCCCCTTTAGATTATGCCTAACGGGGACACCGCTGGAAAACCACTTAGGCGAGCTGAAATCCTTAATGGATTTTAGCTTGCCTGGCCTCTTAGGTACTAATGCCTTCTTTAACAAATCCTTTAGACACAGCATCGAGCGCTATGGTGATAGCGAAAAGGCTAAGATATTAAGCCAGCGTATCGCCCCCTTTGTGCTGCGCCGAACTAAAGATGAAGTCGTCAGTGAATTACCGCCAAAAACGGAGATCTCCCAGAGCCTAGAGCTAGAAAAGGATCAGCGTAATCTCTACGAGAGTATTCGGCTGGTGATGGAGAAAAAACTGCGGGATTTATTTGCCACCCAGGGCGTTGGCAGTAGTCATATTGAGTTTCTGGATGCCTTACTTAAGCTGCGCCAAGCCTGCTGTGATCCTAGGTTGGTGAAGTTAGAACAAGCGCAGAAAGTGAAGAATAATGCCAAGTTAGACTGGCTGAAACAAAACTTGCCCGAGATGGTGCAAGAGGGACGTAAGATATTGATCTTCAGTCAGTTCACTAGCATGTTAGGCTTGATTGAAGCTGAGCTTATGGACCTAGGGCTCGATTACAGTAAGCTCACGGGGCAGACTCGCCTGCGCCAAGCGCAGATAGATAAGTTCCAAGAGGGTGATACGCCCGTATTCTTAATCAGCTTAAAAGCCGGCGGAACTGGGCTTAATCTCACCGCCGCCGATACGGTTATCCATTACGATCCTTGGTGGAATCCTGCGGCGGAAAAACAAGCCACGGACCGCGCCCATCGTATCGGCCAAGAAAAACCCGTATTTGTCTATAAACTGATTGCAGAAGGCACTGTAGAGGAAAAAATCCAAGAAATGCAGCAACATAAGCAAAGCTTGGCGGACAGTATTCTCGAGGGCAAAGGTAAGGGAACATGGCAAGGCAGTGCGGATGAATTGCTGTCACTGTTTAGCTAATGCTTATGTACTTAATTGATTGAATTATCTGACTGAGGTGAACCATGCAGTACCAAGTCGACACTCATACCCATACCGTGGCATCGAGCCATGCATACAGCACTATTCATGATTATATCGCCGTGGCCAAGCAGAAGGGCATTCGCCTGTTTGCGACCACGGACCATGGTCCCGCCATGGCCGATGCGCCGCATTTTTGGCATTTTGTGAACTTAAGGGTGTTGCCGCGCATGGTCGATGGCGTCGGGATTTTGCGTGGCATCGAAGCCAATATCAAGAATATCGACGGTGGGATTGATTATTTCGGCGATTATTTATCCCAGCTCGATATTGTGCTCGCGGGATTTCACGAGCCTGTTTATCCGCCATCGGATAAGGCGACTCACACCACAGCCATGATTAATGCGATTAAGAGCGGTAAGGTCGATATCATTACCCATCCGGGGAACCCTGCTTATCCTATTGATATTGACGCCGTTGCCCGCGCCGCTGCCGAATACGGTGTGGCATTGGAGATCAATAATTCCTCCTTCGAGGTGTCTCGTAAGGGCAGTGAGGCCAACTGTACCGCCATCGCTAAGGCGGCAAAGGAATTTGGGACCATTTTGGTTATGGGATCCGACTCCCATGTTGCCTTCAGTTTAGGGGAGTTTGGCTGCGCTCAAGCCATTATTGATGCTGTGGCTTATCCCGAATCTCGCTTACTTAATCGCAGCCCTGCTGCATTGCTGGCCTTTTTAGTCGGCCGCGGCCACCAAAGCGTTGCCGATTTGGTGGCCCTTTTTAATGATGACAATGATAAGTAAGCACTTGGCTTACCCAGAGGATGCCAAGGGCAATGGGCCGCAAGCCGTGCTTATCACGGGGGCCGATAGTCAACTGGCTAAGGCGCTGCAACGTAGGGCCAGCGCTATTGCTCAGGCATTTAGTACTCAGGCATTTAGGTTAATTCCCCTGACGCGAGAGCAACTAGATATTAGCGATGCATTGGCTGTGGCCAAGGCATTTAGCGAATATCGCCCGGATTGGGTGATAAATTGCGCCGCCTACAATGGGGTAGACTATGCCGAGCGCGAACCAGATCTCGCCTACAGGGTTAACTCACTCGGCCCTGAACTTCTTGCGAAACAATGCATTAATCTCGATGCACGTTTAGTACATATCTCCAGTGACTATGTCTTTAGTGGCGTGGTGTTTAGTGGCGCTTTTGACGGCAATGCAGTGAACTCAGATGCCAGCCTGCTGCAAAAAACATCCCCCTACCTGGAAACCGATCCCCCTTCGCCTCTGTCCGTTTACGGTAAAAGCAAATTGGCGGGTGAGGATGCGGTACTGAGACTGCTAGGTGAGCGCGCCATAGTGATTAGAACCGCCTGGCTCTACGGCCAAGATGGGCATAATTTTGTAAAAACCATGCTTAAGCTGATGCAAACCCAAGCGAGCCTAAATGTGATTGACGATCAAATCGGCTCGCCCACTTGGAGTGATGCGCTGGCGTATACTGTCTGGCAGCTGATCCTTAAGCAGGGGCAGGGTGTGTTCCATTACGCTGGCCTTGGTGAATGCAGTTGGTATCAGTTTGCCTGCGAGATCCAACGTCAAGCGCTTCAATTCAAGTTGTTAACCAAACAAATTCCCATAGTGCCCATCGATAGCGCAGGCTATGCCGCTAAGGCTTTAATGCAGGGAAAATCCCTTGCATTAAGGCCTAGTTACAGTGCACTTTGCAGTGAAAAATTGCAGCATTTTATCGCTATGCCAGCGTTACAGACACAAAATTTACCGACACACAATTTACAGGATCATCAAGACCCTCTTATGTCGATAGTGTGGCAGGACTGGCGGCAACAGCTCAAGGCCATGTTGCAATCAATATAGATTGTGAATGTGAGCATTATAATCGCGCACCGTTATTTGTAGCTGTCGATAGCTATTTTGCCAGCATTCGCGCCTGTGAATACGAATGCAACTGCACCTATGGCTCTTTTCAGTCGGTTGGGCTTGGCTTAGACTCGGGGAGCCTAAGTGTTTTACCCTAGGCTCAATAGGTGTCAGTGGCTTTCTTAGTCGATTTTGCTCGATGTATGATGAATTTGTTCTTAATTTTCAATCTATGGCGATGGCATAATGCCAAGATACTCAACGGATAAAGGACATCGAAATGACAGATAAGGCGACACTGGCGCCCCTCACTAAGCAAGATTTGCTGGCGGTGGTGCAGATAGCTAAAGCCGCGGGCGAGGCCATTATGACGATTTACGGTCAAGATGACTTTTCCGTGAGCCATAAGGGCGATGATAGTCCGGTGACGGCCGCCGATCTTGCCGCCCACAGTGTGATTGTGGCAGCACTGGCGGAGCGATTTGTGGGTATTCCCGTGATGTCCGAAGAGGCCGCCGAAATCAGTTGGGATGAACGCAGGCAATGGGACACCTATTGGTTGATCGACCCCTTAGATGGCACCAAAGAGTTTATTAAGCGCAACGGTGAGTTTACGGTCAATATTGCGCTTATTCATCAAGGAGTTGCATTGGCTGGGGTTGTGTATGCCCCCGTGCTTGGCACCTATTATTATGGTGCAAAACATCTGGGTGCTTGGCGGCAAAAGGCGGGGCAGGAAAGCCCATTACTGGGGGCGAGTCACCCGCGGCAGATACCGATAGTCGTCGGCAGTCGCTCGCACTTAAGCCCTGATATCGCTGAGTATTTGCAGCATTTGGGTGCTCACGAGATGCTCAGCGTCGGCAGTTCTCTGAAGTTCTGTATGTTGGCAGAGGGGGAGGCCGATCTCTACCCTAGATTAGGCCCGACCAGCGAGTGGGACACGGCTGCAGCACAGGCCGTACTGGAAAGTGCAGGCGGAAGCGTCGTCTGTTATGACTCTGGTTTACCCTTAACATACAATCAAAAACCAGCAATATTAAACCCTTACTTTATTGCCACAGCCCCTGGCTGGGTAGCATAACCATAACGATGGATCGAGTGCGGTATATTCACTCGACAACACGGCAAGATAACATTGGAGTAGCGATTCATGATACGCATGGGCATCGATTTAGGCGGAACAAAAATAGAATTAGTGGCCCTAGGCGAAGCAGGCAATGAGCTATTTCGCAAGCGTGTCACGACACCGCGTGACTATCAGGCAACCCTTCAAGCCATTGTGGATTTAGTCAATGAAGCCGAAGCAACCTTAGGTGAAAAAGGCACTGTGGGGGTGGGGATCCCCGGCGTTATTTCTCCCTATTCAGGTTTAGTTAAAAATGCCAATTCCACTTGGATTAACGGTCATCCGCTCGATGTGAATTTAGGTGAATTGCTTGGGCGTGAAGTGCGTGTTGCCAATGATGCAAACTGTTTTGCGGTATCAGAGGCGGTCGATGGTGCGGCCGCAGGCAAGTCCGTGGTATTTGGCGTGATTATCGGTACTGGTTGCGGCGCTGGTGTGGCGATTAACGGTAAAGTCCATGCCGGCGGTAATGGGATCGGTGGTGAGTGGGGGCATAATCCACTGCCTTGGATGACGAAGGAAGAGTTCAATACCACCCGCTGTTTTTGTGGTAACCCAGATTGTATTGAAACCTTTATTTCCGGAACGGGTTTTGTCCGCGATTATAATGCGGCACTAGAGGCGGCGGGCAAAAGCCGAGCGCCCGCGAAATCGGGGGCCGATATTATGTTATTAGTCGATCAAAATGACGATATCGCCGTCGCTGCCTTTGATCGCTATATGGATAGGCTCGCCCGATCACTGGCCCATGTGATTAATATGCTTGATCCCGATGCAATTGTGCTGGGGGGCGGCATGTCAAATGTTGAGGCGATTTATCCAAGATTACCAGCCTTATTAACCCGTTATGTGGTTGGCCGTGAATGCCGCACCCCTGTGGTCCAAAATCTTTATGGCTGTTCATCGGGCGTTCGCGGCGCCGCTTGGTTGTGGGAAAAATAATCTCTGTAATACCCGTACTGACTTTTATACCATCGCCCAGCTTAATGCTGGGCGATGCGTTTATGGCACTTTTGGTGCTATGATGGCGCTTTTTTAGGGGAACTTGGTATGGATATCTTGTTTTGGGTAAAAAAAGTGGTTTCTCAGGGGATCATGCCTATTCCCTTTATCCTACTGTTATTGCTCGTTTCATTATTAGTTTGGCGCCGCCGTAGCCTAGCTAAGTGCTTAGTAGCGGGGGCATTTTTCCTGTTACTTTTTCTCGCTAGCCAACTGAGTGTCAATACCCTAGTGCGGCCGTTAGAAGCACAGTATCCGGTTAATTCCGCCGCTATTTCCGGCCAATGCTATGTGATGGTATTGGGTTCGGCCCATTCCGATATCCAAGGTGCAACGGCGGTGCAATCCCTTTCTGCCGTAGCCCTTGCAAGACTCTCTGAAGGAATACGGCAGCTTAAGTTAGGTCAGGATTGTAAGTTGCTGGTGAGCGGTTGGGGGGGCGAGCTAACTCAGATCCCCCATGCTGAAATGATGGCAAATGCTGCCGTTGAGCTGGGTGTCGATAAAAATCAGATCATTCCATTTCCCCTCGCGCGGGATACCTTAGAAGAAGCGCAATATGCAAAATGGGAGCTAGGGGAAGAGTCCTTTCGCTTAGTCACGTCGGCCTCCCATATGCCAAGGGCGATGGCAATTTTCACCGCTAAAGGGTTACATCCTAGTGCGGCGCCAACGGATTTTAGGGCGCGGGATGACTTTGGTTGGCGCGTGACGGGTGACAATTTATTAGCCTCCCAGCGGGCGATTCATGAATATATTGGCCGTTTATGGTTATGGGTAAAACAGGAATAAAAAGATGACCTTAGAGTCAAATGTCGTCTCGATTCGGCCGTTGTCAAAGCGCAATGGGCTGACGTTAACTTGGATTGGTGCCAGTGCTGTTATGCTGGGCCTTGGTTTGTTTATTGTTTTTCCTGACCTAATGGCGGTAGGTTTAGTCTTTTTTAGTTTAGGGGCCATTGCCTTGATCTTAGGTTTAGCTAAGGTTTATGAACCGGAAACGACCATTAGTCTCGACGAACAGGGACTGACCTATTTCCATCGCCGCGGTAAGGTGTTCATCACTTGGGATAATATTCAGCGGGTCGATATTCCGAGGGTAACACTGGGGGTGGATACGATTGAGCTGTCCTATTTAGGGATAAAATTCAAACACCTTAATCCCATACTCGATAATATTTCCCTGCGTTTAGCCGCGGGATTATTAACGGAGCAGCGCCCTTTGTTAGTCACTGCGGCCTCCCAGCAGGAGGACCTCGCCACCCTCGAAACTTACCTAGGGGCTGAATTTAGCCCGCTGGTGGTCGAAGGGGACCGTTATCGCGGCGTGTTAGCGATGTTTGGCCACCGCTGTGTGATGCTCAATACCCACTTGGGCTATCACCTTTATATTCCCCACGACAGTTTGGACCGAGACCCAAAAGAATTTATTAAACTGTTAAGGCAGCGTATTGTACAGGGGATGTCATAGTTAGGCCTAAGGGCTCTACTAAAACGAGAAGATCACTGGTGCAACAATGGCAATCTTAACTATCCCTCTAGCTTTGCGTTCAGCTAAAAAGCTATTGCCCCAAAGTGTGTTTCGCAGTTCAAAAGGGGAATAGGCCAAGTAAAGCTTTGCCTATAGAAAAGTTGATGGTTCGACTTAGAAGTTATGTATCCCATCTTTTTCGTAGTTTGAATGCTTTAATCAAAATCAAAGTCGTGGGGCTTCACCCCACACCCGACCAAGGAGGA
>NZ_PFGL01000068.1 GCF_002783505.1 Shewanella sp. CG12_big_fil_rev_8_21_14_0_65_47_15 | reverse complement strand
TGACGCTATCACAGCTCTCAATCCATTTTGAGGGACGCTTAGAAAACCATATCGATCTGTGAAATTAACCTGACACAGAATTATGAACAGCCTCACAGCCTCAAGTGCACTTTCGTTTCGTCACCATTGAACCTATCAACTTTTATTGAGTCACTATGCAACTTTGTTGCAAAACTCTTTGGATAGGGCTCAATAAACACAACTTTACCAACGCCTGCAGCAACAATATGCTTGGCGCAATTGTGGCATGGGAAAGTGGTTGTGTATAGCGTGGCTCCCAAAACTGAGATCCCCGTACGTGCAGCAGACATCAACGCTTCCATTTCAGCATGCACAGCGCGACCATACTCTGTGATATCCAGTATACCTGTCTGCTTTAAGCGTTTTTTCGCGATTTTATAATTTTCATCTTCGGAAACAGTATTATTATAAGCATCAAATTCTTTTAAAATTTTTAAACTAATAGCCTTTTTTTCCTGCTCATTTGTATCGCATCCTTTGACATAATCTCGCTGATCATTAATCCCAGGCCAATAGAGTCCGCCCCCTTTTTGAGGGACATCATTAGCCCCTGTTGAAATAATATCACCAGAGACTCCCACAACTACAGCACCTACTTGTCGAGATAAATCTGCAGAACGTAGAGAAGCTGCATACGCAAGAAACATTGCATATTCATCTAGATTCGGTGATACAACAGGTTTAGCAAATAAGATACTAAGAATCCGCTGTAGCTGCTCATCGAACTCCTCTACAGTATCAATAGTTAAAAAGAAGTCTGAAAGTTGGAATACATCGCGAGTTGACTGTCCGTGCTCGCCATATTCAGTTGATAAATCATTTTCTCTATCGTCACGCTCTATGAGCTCCTGAGCTTTTTCTCTAGTTTCAATTCCTTTTTGTTCCATAAGATATTTTATACGGCTCTCTTCATCGGCAGTTATGCCTATTAAGACAAAGCCTTTCCCGTAAACCGTCCGTAGAGTTTCCACTTCATCAGGATGCTTTAAAGAACGAATAATATGGGCAGTCCGAAAAAGAGGTTTACTTCTATCAGCCTCTCTTTCACGCTTTGAAAGAATCGAATTAATGGCCACAAGAGCCATAATGTCGTCTCTTTTATAGTCTTTCCGTAAACGATTACCTAAAGCCATAGCATTTTGAAGTCGTTCATCTTCTGAAACGAAGCCAACCTCACCATTCTCAATCAGTTCTGCCATCAATTTACTAAGGTGAAGCCAATTTAGCTTGTATCTGTACCGAGTTAAAAATGTTTCAAAACGAGAACTTATATCGTCATAATTCACACCAACTGGTGTAACAAGTCCAATAATGACCTCACTGTCAGGTGCATAAGTATCCATATTAAGAATTAAGTCCTTCAATAACCGATTAGACACACAAAAAACACTATTTTAACAAACTTACGACAAAGTCGAGCAAGAGTAAATTGATTGTGTTGTTGGCATCGAAAGATGGCACAGGCATAACTCTTTTGGGATTAACAGCAAACGCCGATATCACAGAAGTTCACCTCCCCTCGGAGTTGCCGCAGGGCATTTGCGTTCGTTGCGTGAGCGAGGCATGGATGCCGAGATAGCGTCAGTCGAATCAGGGACGAGCGTCTGACGCGATAGCATAAGGGCGCTAATTGCCCAAGGGGCTTTCAACTCCGTTGGGGACGTCATGGAGCCTCCAAGGGCGAAGGCCAGCGGCCGCTTTGAGCGCGAGATAGGGATATCGAGCTGGCTATTTAACATGGACGTTTTTGATAGGACGAGCAGTCCTCCTTGGTCGGGTGTGGGGTGAAGCCCCACGACTTTCTCGGCCGTCAGGCCGCAAATCAAGAGAAAGATGGGACGAGCAGTGTCCTCCTTGGTCGACTCTTGATTAAAAATCAGGGGGTAAAACCCCACGACTTTGATTCACCTCGGCCATAAGGCCGCAAATCTAGCGATACTCACAACTTAAAAATACTCGATATTGAGTTGATACATAGCCGCATCATCCGCTTCTGTCTCAAATTTAGCTTCCAACTCAAAGTTCTCAAAACGGATTTGCACTTGGTCAAAGTTATCGGTTGCGTTTGGATATTGGGTTAATATTTCAGCTTTGGTATATGGGAATGCTAGCTGTTTGGCAATATAGCGCATATCGAGATTTGGACTGGGTTTGTTGAACAATTCTTGGGCTATTTGGGCGCGCCGCAATTCACCCTGCTCATACTGAACCTGTAAATGATTCCCTAGCAACCACCAAATTCCTGAATCGGATAGATTCAATTTATGGTAACTTCCAATGCTGTCGAGAAGCGTTTTAAGCTTAGGTTTTTGCTTTAAATTAAAAGGATTAATTAACCCAATTGTGTGGTCAACTTGTGTTGTAGTCGCCAATTTAGGAGAAGAAAGCGTATTCGCATTATTTTTATTTTCTAGTACAAACCCGGTTAACTTTTCAATCGATTGCTCTTTGCTGACAGGGTTAAAGGATTCGAATAATAGCCTCAATTGCGCTTTCCTATTACTTAACAGGTATTCTGAAGCAGAATTTTTAAGCTGTGCACCTAGCTGTAACTTAACCTCTTCTAAACTATTATTTTGCTGCACACCGCCTTCAAGCCCCCAAGAAACAGAGTCAAATCCTTCACGATATCCAATGAGATTTTTACCATAACCACTCATAAACAAATTACCGGATTGTATGCTGTTAACCATTCCATCTCGGATAATAAACCATATACCGCGACCATAGCCTAAGGCTTGTTCTGATGAATCTAACATTATCTCAATACTTGCGGGCCCTAACTGTGTAGTCAGCGTTGCAACCTTAGCGCCCAATGGTATGCCAAAAGCACCAGAGTCTAGAGATATATTAGCTAAAGGTACTTGAATGGAATCGGCAACCTCCGCTAACGAGGGAGCATCTGCAAGTTGAAAGCTATAACTGATCGTCGCGACAACATGGATCCCCTTGTCGTTATATGGTGTAACCTGTTCAGACAATTGGGAATTATCTTTACAGTAACGAATAAAGTCGGCATTAAAATGACTGGTCTTGGTACTGGCCAAATTTTTAGTTTCAGGGCGCATAACATTATGGATATTCGTTAATATGACAGCATCCGCTTGCTGACGCTTGGCATCTAACCTCAAATCCAAGAGGGCTTGAGTGAAATCAGGATTTTCTTCCAATGGGATATTGGCATCGTATTTAGCTAATGTACGAGTAATTTGCACATGCTTTAATATATTCGGCGAGCATGAGGGCATGTAATTGAGTATTGGCGGAAGTTCTGTGGTCTCTATGGTGTCGGCGAATAGTGGGAATTGGATTAAGAGGCAGATAAAAAAGCTATATTTATAATATGTTAGCATTACGATTTCTTCCTTGAATTAAGTATGCGCTATATGGCTGCCAATAAAATATTTTATCCCTACCAAACTCGGCCATCCTTTGTAAAACAATAACATAATACAGTTTAAGATAGCGTTCAAGCACGCTAAAGCCAGAAAGATGGGAAAGATAGAACAGGCGCAAATCTTTTAAAATTGACGGCCAACACCGAGATCACAGAAGTTCACCTCTCCTCGGAGTTGCCGCAGGGCATTTGCGTTCGTTGCGTGAGCGAGGCATGGTCGTGAAAGATGGGACAGGCACGAGTCTCTGGGGATTAACAGTTAACATCGAGGCTACAGAAGTTCACCCTCCCCTGCGAAGTTGCTGAAGGGCGTTGAAGAAAATCGCGTGAGCGAGGCATGGATGCCGAGTTAGCTTTCGAGGTACAGGATGTACCATCGGAAGCGTTAGCGATTTTCGAATAAGCACGAAGCCACTAACCAATACATGTAACTTCGCTAGGGTGAGTGCTGCATAGCAGCGTTACGAACGAGAGCCACGGATGGCGAACTGGCAGTTAGACATGGACGTTGTTCGCCAAGGGAGATCCAAGAGGGAATTGCTGTTGATGCCCTCTTGGTCGGGTGTGGGTTGAAGCCCCACGACCTTGATTCACCTCGGCCGTAGGCCGCAATACTCACTACTTACAGCGATAACCTTGCCAATTCAAACACCAAGCAAACCAGCACTATTATCGGGTGTGGGTTGAAGACCCACGAAAAATGGGACAGGCACAACTCTTTTGGAATTAACAACCAACACCAAGATCACAGAAGTTCACCTCCCCTCGGAGTTGCCGCAGGGCGAATAGACAAATTGCGTGAGTCTCGCCATGGATGGCGAGCTAGCTT
>NZ_PFGL01000071.1:43050-92548 GCF_002783505.1 Shewanella sp. CG12_big_fil_rev_8_21_14_0_65_47_15 | reverse complement strand
AGACAAATTGCGTGAGTCTCGCCATGGATGGCGAGCTAGCTTTCGCAGGTGCAGGGACGCATCCTTCGGAAGCGATAGCAAATTTGGCAATGAGCACAAGGGGTTTTCAACTCCGTTAGGGGCGTCTTGGAGCATCCAAGGAGGATAGGACGAGCAGTCCTCCTTGGTCGGGTGTGGGTGGAAGACCCACGACTTTGATTCACCCCGGCCGAAGGCCGCAATAACTATACATCTACATAAACAAGTGTGAGATAAAGCCCCACGACTTTGACCTACCTCGGCCGCTAGGCCGTATTGCTCTTCTACACGCCAGTGGAAACTGAAACGCCCAACTAACTTGCAACACACAGATTTTGCTGAATCTTCCAACGACGTTCCATCACTGGAATAGAGAACCCATAACATACCACCACAATCAAAGGTTGAAGCTGAAAACTCAACTCAGGCCACAACATAAAAGCAGCCGCGCAAGCCACAGTGCGCACAATCGCATGTACTATGGCCACCTTTTGCGCCGCTAAAACACCGTGGACTAACCACATTAAACCTGTTTGCACCGCAAGGGCGAAGGGAAGTGCTAAATAGCTTTCCATAAAAAAGGGAATACTGATGCTAAAGGTTAAAAAACTCATCCCCACCCCTGCCAGAAACACAGTCTCAAACCAATTACGCTCAGCGCTTTTCTTAAACGAGATATTCTCGCCCGTCAGCCGCGAAATACCCATAGCAAGGTAGATAATAGAACCAGTGCCGATAAATGTTGCCATCACCATTTGCGATGCTGGCAGAATAAAACTCAAGATAAACAATAGCGTCCATACAATCATGCCTGATAAAGGCATAGCTAAAGCACGTTGTTGGCGGTATTCGATAAGTTGTTGATCCAGTGATTTATGTTGCATGATTAAGCCTCCTTGTTTAGATGACTTAAGTATCAGCGTAAAATGTCCATCACGGCAGTGTGAGTTGTCAGCAATCTAGGATGACAAATGTCACTTCCTTCATCAAAGCCCTAAAATACCGAGAAAAATGATTATCAATGGCTGAATTTGCTTGGTATTAGGTTGAAAAAAGCGACGATCAGACATATCAAAGGCAGTGCAAATTAAACGATGTGGCGCTACTAACACCTAAGATAGGGTTTAAATAACCACAGAGGTTACAAAAAAACACAATAGCAGCATATAACTCACGCCCTTGTGATTGGGTAATAGCGCGCATAAAGTGCATTATGTTACTGTTTTAGTCATTAGTGACTCGATTTTTTACCGCATTTTAGATAAAGGGTTTAATGGATTATGGAACAAATATTTGAAAGGCTAATGTATGCATCGCGCTGGATTATGGCGCCCATTTACTTGGGGCTAAGCCTAGTCCTAATCGGTTTAGGCATTAAATTCTTCCAAGAGATCTTCCATATTCTGCCGATCATTTTTGAGATGCGCGAAGTGGACTTAGTCCTAGTCACGTTATCACTTATCGATATCACTTTGGTCGGCGGTCTTATCGTGATGGTGATGTTTTCCGGCTATGAGAATTTTGTCTCACAGTTAGATGTGGGCGAAGACAGCGAAAAACTCAGCTGGCTCGGCAAGTTGGATTCGGGTTCACTGAAAAACAAAGTGGCCGCTTCTATCGTGGCGATTTCGTCCATCCACCTGCTGAAAATATTTATGAATGTGGACAATATCGCCAATGACAAAATCATGTGGTACTTATTAATCCACATCACCTTTGTATTGTCAGCCTTTGCCATGGGATATCTGGACAGAATTACCCGCAAATAAGCACCTTTATAAACATGCCAAAGTACATACCCTGTTTGAACATTATCTCTAGGCAGAGTAGCTAGAGTACTAGGCCATAAATATCTAAATCCAAGCCACTGATATCAGTGGCTTTTTCTTTTACAACCCACGTTACTCCCTCGCACTTTGGTATTAAATGCATCTAAGCACTGTAACATTATGTTTAAATTGAAATTGTTACTTGCGATAATATTGAGCAATCTCGACATACATAGGTCAAGCTGCAAAACGCGGCTATTTTCCTATCCTATGGGGGATTACGCCATCTAAAAGGGTTATTCAAAGTCGTCAAAAATGTTTATAACTACCAACATTTTGGCAGCATAGTCATCAAGGCAACAATTTGTATTAACTCGCTGAAATCACAAGGTTGTAAAGTGAAAACAAAGTTACTGGTCCTCATGCTTGGCGGCCATTTAAGCTATGCCCATGCCAAGGAAGATTTGGCCACAGCATTAGATACAACGCCCTCTCCAAAGAGTCATAGTATCGATTTTATCGACAAAAATCTGAAATTAACGTTAGCCTGCACCGTGGGTCATACTCAGCCAATTTTAAACGTGACTATGACAGAGTCCTTTGCATTGAGTGGCGACCCCAGTGTGTTGATTATTAGTAGCGACAAACAAAATAGGCTTAAGTTACGGGGCACTGCCACACTAATGAATTTTACCAGTGGCGATAAAACGGCCCCAGATCTGTGGGAAAGTTTAAGCCAGCTCCAATCGACCGAGTTACATCTCGAAGTCATCTCGTTTCGTTCGAGTAAATACACCAGTTCAAACTTAGTCGCGGCAGGTTTTACCGATGCTGTGGTGAAATTAAAACAAGATTGTGTTCAGTAATTAGCCTTATGCTGATATTGAGTAGAAGGCGGGAGCATTCCCGCCATCCTCTCAATATCAGCATAGATTGAACCTTGCATACTCTTAGCCGCTACCTCATCAGTATTTATTTTTATCTGACTTATAACCTAAAGCCACTCAGTGACTTTTTCATCTCATTAGCCATTTCCCGTAGTTGATGGCTGGCAGTCGACAATTCTGAAGATTTGGCGTTAGTGTTTTCTACCGCCTGCGCAATATTCTCCATATTCTGATTAATAGTACCCGACACAACGGCTAACTGTTCAGTGGCACTGGCCAGTTGGTCGTTAACATCGGTAATACTCGACACGGCACTGTTAATCCGGGTTAGCGCCTCACTGGCCCGCTGTGAACAGACAATAGTTTGCTCCGTTTCGGTTCGACTTTGCTCCATAGATTGCACCGCGTTAACAGAGTCTTGCTGAATACCTTGAATACGCCTATTGATATCCTGAGTCGACGCCTGAGAGCGGCTGGCGAGGGTGCGCACTTCATCGGCCACAACGGCAAATCCACGCCCCATTTCCCCGGCCCGCGCCGCTTCTATCGCAGCATTTAATGCCAACAGATTGGTCTGTTCAGCAATAGCACCTATCACATCCGTGACCGCACCTATTTCATCACCACGTTTGGACAACTGCCCTATCACAGCAGAGACTTGCTCCAGTTTCACTTTAAGCGCATCAATTGCGGTAATCGTTTGGCCGACGGACGTCACGCCATTCTGGGCCTCAGTGTCGGCATCCCTAGTCGCTTTAGCGGCCATAGTCGCGTTGCGGGCCATATCCTCGCAAGTCGAGGTCATTTCATTTACCGCGGTAGCCACTTGAGCGGTTTGATCCATCACATTTTGTAAAATATGCTGTGTCTGTTGGCTGGTATTATCAAGTGCCTCAGATTGCTCGACCAGTTGCTCAGCCATTGCCGATTGCTGGCCAATAATATTGCGCAACTGACTGATGAGGCCGCTTAATGCCGCTAACAAGCTGTCGCTATCCCCCGATTTCAAGGCAAAGTTAACCGAGAAGTCACCCGCCGCAACCTGCTGCACTAGTGCTTTTGTTGTCGCCAATTCGCCCCCTAACGCCTGCAATAACCACCTACGGATATACAAGGACACACCGACTGTCAAAGCCATAATGATCACGACAACCAATCCAACTTGCATCGCTACCACCCAGAAAGCCGCCTTAACATCATCGATATAAATACCAGAACCTAGCACCCAGCCCCATTTGTCATCTTTTGCCACATAGGACAACTTGGTATAGCGCTCCTCCGTGACACCCCCACCCTTTAAGGGTTTAGGCCATTGATATTCAACAAAACCATTCCCATAACGGGCTATCACATCAACAAAACTGACAAACAGGTTGGCGTTATTGAGGGTCTGTTGCTGGCTGCCATCACGGTTACGCATTAGGGTCGCATGATGAAAGTTTGGTTTGTCCATCACCGTACCATCCAAAGTGGATACGGTTGGATGCATAACCATTTTGGGGATAGGCCGACTGGTATCGTTAATCCAAATATATTCGGTACCATCATAACGAACGGCCTTTATGGTCGCCATGGCCTGCTGCTGTGCCTGCTCAGTGCTTAACGCGCCGCTTTGCTCTAGTGTCTGATAATGTTTTACTATACTCAGGCCACTATCAATAATTGCCACAACACGATCTTCCCTCCCCTTAATTAAACTTTGGTTAAGTGCATTTAGCTCCATGATGCCCAGCACCACAAAACCCAGCAATGCCAGTAACGGAATGCTGAGTAACCGGCCTCCCACTGTCTGCCAAAATCCAGTCATGGTGCCTCCTAATATTCCAAATAATTTAAGCTTATAAATCAGTATGGTTGAAGTTGTATTTATTTAGCCAACTTTTAATTTGATAAAACATATCTGCATCTGTATGTGGGTCAGTTTGGGGCAATCGACTCTTTAGATCCGGACAATGGCAGTATTTAGATCTAACTTGCTCACTCCAATCACAGCATTCACCCCTGTCATAATGGTCAAAGGCAGATAAATGAACCAATGCAGCTTCCAATTCGCTTAATAAAAAAGCCACTGATATCAGTGGCTTTTTGCTTTATAGCATATGACTTAGTGTTGTTAACTCTTCGCTAACTCAAGCTGATGCACTTTCTCGGTTTGATCTACTATGGTCAATACCGCGGTATCGCCTACCACGTTACAGGAGGTCAGCACCATGTCGATAATGCGATCCAGCGCAGCTACTATGGCGAAGGCTTCTATTGGTAAACCCATTTGATGGATTAACACGCCTATCATCACCATGCCGCCGCCAGGGACACCGCCGGCGCCGACAGAGAGTAGGAAAATGCTAAATAATAGTGAAGGCAATTGCTCAGAGGTGATTGGCATACCGAAGGCGTTGGCGACAAAGAAGATGGCGATAGTGATATAAATCGCCACGCCGCCCATGTTCATCGTCGCGCCAAGCGGCACACCAAAACCTGCTACCGCGCGATTCACACCTAACTTTTCGGTTAAGGTACGCATAGTCACAGGAATCGTCGCATTCGAGCTTGCGGTCGACAGTGAAAATAGCACTTGCTCTTGGGTCTTCTCGCGGAAGGTTTTAGCCGAAATCGGGGTAAATATGCCCACCGCCATTGGGTAAACCACAAAAATCCACACTAGTAGTAGCGCGAGGATCAGCACCATGTACTCAACGACGCTCATAAACACGCTGGCATCTAAGGTCGCGCCGAGCTTGAACATCAAGGCAAACACACCGTAGGGCGCTAAGCTCATGACTACAGAAATCAGTTTCATCATGATTTTATTCGCAGTTTGAAAACCTTGCACAGCGCCAGCGACATGCTCACCGAGTGACTTGATCACCCCACCGAGCATTAAAGCCATAAAGATCACTTGCAACATATTGCCCGACATAAAGGCCGCGACAGGGTTACGCGGGACTATGTCGACAACTAATGCCATCAAACTTGGCAGCTCAGTCGCAGTAATCGCCATGCCGTCTGTGCTGCTCATATCGACACCTTTACCAGGGTCGAGTAACAGCACGACTAATAATGCCGTCGCGATCGCGACAAAAGTATTGATGATATAGAAACCGAAGGTCTTACCGCCTAAACGGCCAAAGCTTTTGAGATCTTGCAGCTCACAGACGCCACAAACAATACTCACAAATACTAATGGCACGACTAGCATCATGATCATATTGACGAACATAGTGCCAGCGCCGCCGGCAAGCTCGACTAAATTGCCCGAGAAAAAGCCGATATCGTTTAAGAAGTACTGCACTATTGTGCCGAAAATAAGACCCGCAAACAGACCTATAAAGATCCGCGTCGAAAGTGATTTCATCATGCTTGTGGTTTCCCCAGAAATGTAGTTTTTTTGTTATTCATCTTCCATGATGAGCACAATTGCCAATCCATTTTTGGCTTAGGCAGGGGATAGTGAAACATGCTAGCCGTTAATTCAATGAATAAATTTCACTTTTTCATCTTAAATTAAGCTAACCGCATCACGGAAATTTGATATTTAGTTGATTTTACATAACAAAAAATAACTATGCTCAATCAATAAGCAGGCTACAAACTTATTTAAAACCGTATATTTAAACAGAATGAAAACCAATAAATCACAATGTAAACATATTAAAAACAATTACAAACTCAACCTCAGTCTTAATGACTAAAATTCAAATTATAACAGAATTTAAAACTAGATAATTGCAATAGCACAGAGAGATAGCATGCATGATTGCTAAATATATGGCATTAACACTAGTTCAAGCCCGTGAGCTAGCAGGTGTTGCTGCTTGATGCTAATACTGTGTTGAGTTAACCAAAAAGCTAATTCTTGCCAACGCTTTAAATCGGCATGCTGAAGATATTTGGTCTGTTTCGCTTGCTTATCGAAATCATCAATTGAATTAATTTGCCCCATAGCCAACAACTCGGCAGCAGCCGTTAGCGCAAGTTGCGGCACAACACTATGGGTCACGCCTGTAAGAGTGTGTGCGATTTGTAGCCCTGCGGGATCTAAGTCGGTAAAAGCGATAATCGGCAGCTCGCCTGCCATAGCTTGCAAAAAATGCCGCACACCAATCGGTGAATGATGACCGCTGCCGCGGTAAATGACCATGAGGTTCGTTAAATCCTCAGGCAAACGCGCTTGATGGATAACGTCAAACACATCTAAGTTTTCAACCACTAAGATGGCTGCGACATTGAGTTCATGGCAGAGTGCCTGTGCAGCCTCCAATGGCAAGCGCAGCGAGGATAAAGCGGAGATTGCAACAGGTGGCGATTGAAAGCCCAGAAACTTGAGTAACACATACTCGGCTTCGGGACGGATCTTAGCGAGCTTTTCATTATGACTTTTGGCGGACATCGCCATGCGATCGACATTGAAATCCAGATCCCTGAGATCGAGTCCCATTAGCGCCAACACGCCTTGCCTTAACAGATCAAAGTCTTTGGGCGCGAAGCACAAATGCTTTTCAGACTCGTCTAACTCGCCCACTTCTAACTCGCGGTAAATCGCGCGCCAGTTAGCCGTGAGCTTAACCTTGGGAGAACGCTTAATAAAAGCCTTCTCCAATAGTTGTAATTGTTGCTGGCCTAGGCGAGCCATAACTCAACATCGCGAATGATAAAGTTACCGCTATAGATAGGATGTGGCTCACCTAATGGCTCAAGCTCAAAGTAGGCTTTATGTTCATCTGGCAGACCTTCGTAGCCGCCAATCACTTGATAAATCCAGCTCTCAGCTTCCCAAGGCAATGCCTTATCCACCAGATATTCCAGCGCAGATTGGCGCAGGCCAGACTCAATTACATCGACAAAATAGGTATCCACCGCCTGTTTAAGTGGATTATCGGGCACATCAAAGTCTTCACTTTGGGTGAGTGACACAGACGCATCTCGCTCACGTACCGCTTCAATCACGGGATGACGACTGATAGCCTTGATATGCGCGACTATGCCCATTAACTCCAACTCTTGACTGGCGTTGTGCACGTCTACCGCGGCAGGTGCGAGCAAGACTTCGGCGCGATTGAAAAGGCTCGGTATTTCCTTGTGGGACACATGGTCCGCAGGGCGATAATCCGGATGCAAGTCTGTGTAGAGCAACCAGCCCTTAAGCAAACGGGTACGGCCACGGATTTGCCTAAAGCGACCTAAGAGTTCGAGTAAACGCCCCTGCACTACGCTCAGTTCCTGGGCGCAGTCGCTCATGGTTTCCTGCAGAGTCGTCACTAAGAGTTTGCGCAGTTCACGGATATCGCCGGCGATTTCGCCAAGCTCACTAAACTGGAACATCTCTAAGCCATTAAGCAATTCAGACACTTGGCTTTGGGCTAATTCGTTTTCGCGGATCTTAGCGTTGATCGTACCCACATAACCGAACTCGTTGTTGATCCGGCCCCAGAGCACACGGATCGAATAACGCAGACTATCGGCGAAACTATACACATGCTCGCTCAAATCCGATAAATAGGCCTCGGCGGCGCTGTAATCTGAGCTATGACGCGCCTCTTTGTAATGGTCGGCCAAGGTTTTAATGGTTGCTAAAGCCGAGCCAACGTTAGAGTCGATTTGGCGATTGCGCTCGTCGCTTAAGCCTTCTTCGAGTAAGGCACGCACGGAGCGTTTAAGCCGCAGCTCCTGATCTGGCTCTGGCCGCCACAAAATACCGGCCTGTTTAAGCTTTTCAACCACGCTTGGATCGTGGGCATCCTCGTTAAGAGAACCCGCCAAATAGGCGTCCATAATGATGTCAGCATGGCGACCTAACTGCTTAAGCAGCTTAACCCCCGCCTGATGTAAGTTACTGCTCATCACGGCCTCCTTGGTCGCAGCTTTTACCTAGGTTTAATCGTGCCAACATTAGATTAAGTCCCGCTGAGTCGCCGTTTCCGCCTGCGCTTCTAGGCTTAGGCCTTCGGTTTCGTCGATAAAACGAATGACTTCATACAGATAATCCAGCTTGCCCGTGGCGATATAGATTTGCTTCTCCACATTGGGGCGCACTAAATAGCCGAGTTCGACTAAGCGTTTGAAGACTAACTTGATTTGCGCATCGCTGTTGGTACTGGTCGAGCCAAATAAACGATATTGGCTGAGTTTGGCTAACTGTTCACGGAACGCCGGCGTGTCTTCGATACGGCTTTGCAGCTCAGTTAAACGCACGGGCGCGCCTTCGCTCAGCGGCGCATCTTGGCCACTGGCTTCTTGCACTAATACCAACCATTCCACCAGCGGGATCAATGCCTGACAGATATCTTTAAACTGCGATGAAATCACTTTACGTTCGGCATCGCCGAGCTGCAAATAACCGCAGAAGAACACATCACCTTCGGCGGCAGACGCCACGGTACGGTTGATTTGATTGAGATAGGCCTCGACCCGCTCGCGGGTGCTGTTATTTTTAAGGGCACGCCAGCCTTCTTCATTGGTGGTGCGGCAAATAAACTCGCCCTTGAGTAACAGCTCAATTAACGCGCCAGTGCCAACTAATACGGTTTGGTTCGATTCGTTCATGGCGCTCATTAGATGGCCTCCTTGCTCAGGCGTTTACTCAACATATCGGCAATCGGGTTTACCTTAGGTTTTACTACCTGCAACTTCTTGGTTTGTTTGTTGATAATGTAACGGTTGGCGAACAAGTTCAGCACCTCGGACTCTGGGTTCGGAAAGGCGCCCAGCACACAAATATTGTTGTTTTCGCAGGCGTCGAAAATCTTCTTCACGTTGGTATGGTGCAAAGTGCCCAGTTCATCAATTGGCCAGTGAATGGTCACATCGGCGCGGCCACGCAGCAAACGCGTGAATGCCAGCAAGAACTTACACAAAATCAGATACGCCATACCGTGGCTTGAGGATTCGTTAAGCTGTCTGTCGGTACGGATAATCAAGTCGCTGTTACCTTCTTTAAGGCGCAGCTCGATTTCCAGCAACTTAGAGATGCCCCCCGTTAACGCGGCGCGGCCGATAATGTCAAGGGCGCGGCGCATACTGTTGGTGTAATCCTCATCGGGTAAGCCATTAAAGCCATCGGCTTTCCAATGTTTAAAGGCTTTGACGAATTGTTCAAGCTCAGGCCAGAACTCTAACTCACTGATGCGAGAACGAATTCGTACCGCCGATTCAGACACGCCATCGAGGAATAACTCTTCACCCACTTCGCGGGTAATGCGCGCACTTTGGGAGGCGATGCGACGGTCAATATCGGCTAACACATCGTAGAAGGCGGTTAAGTCGACACCAAAAATCCGCCCTTGCTCACGCAGCGCGGTAATCGATTGCGGCACTATTACGTTCAGCAATTGCTCAAGCTGTGGCACTAACTTACGGTAATCCAGCAGACGAATGCCTTTGTCGTTGATAAAGCTCGATTCTTCGCGGGCTTGCTCCCAGATTTCGGCAAGGCCAGAACCTGACTTGCTGGCGATCACTGAGTCGAAGTGTTCCACATATTGCTTCACCGAGCCCATCAGATAATCGCGTTTTAGCAGCAAATCCTCACCTTGGCGCAGACGCTCGCCTAGGCTGCCTTGGGCTTCTTCGTTATTATTCGGTAACTTAAGCTCGGCGAGTTTACGCATTACTGCGCGTAACTTAGTTAAGTTTTCAGAGGCTTCAACCTGCGCCGCATCGGACGCTTTACGCTCGGTTTCGAGTTGTTGACGGCGAGTCTTAACATCTTGAGTTTTCGCTTTAAGCTGTTGATCGATTTCCGATACCGCGCGCTTCACATCGCTAAGCTGAGTTTGCAGTTTAGGTTTACGCACAAGCCAAGTGTGTTGATACCAATCGTCGAAACGCAGTACGTCGCTGCGACGCTGCTCGGCGCGGCTAATTTTGGTTTCTAACTCGCGGATCTGTTGCTTGAGTTTGAGGATATTGTCCTCATCCACACCGCGGGATTTAAGCTCGTTTTTGTACCAGGTCTCGCAGGCTTTCTGCTCGATTTTAGCACTTTCACGGCGGCCTTCAATGGTCGCTTTAATTTGCCCCAATTGATTGTCGAGCGCGCCGATCACTTCCTGCCAATAGGCTTGTTTTTCCATGCGCGCTTCGAGCGCTTGCTCTTTTTGCTCTTCGAGCCAGAGTTCGTGCTGATGTTTAAGCTGTTTTAGCTCGCCATCGAGTTGAGTCAGTCTTTGTCCCGCATGGGCTTTACGCTCACTCAATGCTTTGTTGATTTTCTCTTGCTCACTGCGTTTTTCATCGAATAGGCGACGCAGATCGTCACGGCTATTTTTGTACGCCGTGCGGGCAAAGGTCAGTTCACGGCTGAGATTATCCAGCTCGCCATTAATGGCCACTAACTGAGATTCGGCCTCGGCCTGCATTTCCTCCGCACTAGTGTGGGCTTCTTCGGCTTTGCTTAAGCGAATACGCAGCTCTTGTTCGGAGGCGGCATATTCAGGCACATCGATCGCTTTAAGATCTAAATGCACCCCAAAGAAAGCTTCGCTCGATTCACTGACTTGATTTTGGTGTAAAAGGCTTGGATGTAAATCGGTGCGATGCAGCAGTTCAGGCGCGATCACTTTCCCTAAACTTTGCTCCCAACCTTGGGCCTCTTTACGCAAGAATTCCAATAGGGTGTGGGATTGCGGGAACAGCATATGGTGCAGTTCATCCAGCGCAGTTTGACGCTCGTTCACCCTTAAGGTGGCGATACGTAAGGCTTCGTTGGCTTGGTCGCGTTTGGCTCTGAGCTTACGCTCATCGCTGCTTAAGCGCTCGACCTTAGCATTGCAGCTTTCTTGCTCTTCATCTGCGCGGTGAATACGTTCGTCGAAAATCGCTAGACTCAGCTTTTCTTCTTCGGTGTAAGTCACGCCATCGACACGTAATTTAAGCTCGGCGGCAGTGAGTTTAAATTGGTATTCCTGCTCGCTAAAGCTAGCCTTGCCCGCATCCATTTGGTTGCGCCATTGCAACTCTAGGGCGTCGATGTCGGTGCGCGCGACTTCACGTTGCTTATCGCGGGCTTCGCGCTGCTTATCTTGATCGCTATGCAAACCTTCTAGCTCGCGGTTTAACTGCTCGCCAATCTTACTGCGACGGGCATTGTAGGCCGCCTCAATATCTTGGTGCTTCTCGGTTTGCAGCTTATGGCGTTCACTTAAGTTTTCAACATCGGTGCGCCAGTTCGGCAGCATCTCGAGGGAGGCCTTGGCCTCTTCTATGTTGGCATCTAAAAAAGCGCTGTGCTGATCTTCAATGGCATCGAGTTCATACTCGCACTTGGCCACATCGCCTTTGGCGGCCGATAAATCGAGGTTGAGCTCATCGCGCTGTTCTTTCCATTCATCGTCAAGCAATCTGAGCTTTAAATTCAGCTCTTTAGATAAGGTTTGCTGAATATCTTGGCGATCGGCTTCTAAGGTTTCATCGTTGCGATAACCACGGGACAAGCTCGATAGGCGCAGTTCAGCACTAAGCAGTTGGTTAAATTCTTGCTCGAGTTTTTCAAACTCAGGGCGAATGACTTCAAACCCTTGGATAAGTTGGCTCTCACGGATCCACGCCTCAACGCGCTGCGGATTTAAGCGTGAGCTGGGCGGATTAACCCCGTCTTCCTCTAAAATGGCGGCGATCATAGATTTGACCGTCTCCATCTTGCCTTCTTTGGAGTGCACCGCTTTGGCGAGCTTTTCGATGTGGCGCAGGGAATGCTCGCCCTCACACAGGGCAAATTGGCGCGCATAGCCGCGTAGCTCGCTGCGGTTACTGCCCGTGCTTAATAGGGTGCGATCGTTTTGAATAATGGCTCGATATTCGCGGGTGTTGAGCAAGTTAGTAGTAGCTATACCAGCACGTTTTAAATCACGGCCTAATTCCGCCATGGTATGGCACAGAATAGTGTCGCCGTTTTGCGATTTAATATAATCGCTTAGCTCAAAACCTTTGGCGATAAAGCGATAGTTAACACCCTTGCCATCGCCCGCCGAAGCCAGCACGGCTTGGTACAGTAAGCCATCGGCCTTTTGATATTCGTAAATGATGTAGCTTGAATCGTGTGGCAAATACCAACGCTCGAAACTGTCGCGGGTCGAAGGCACCACGCGGCTTGGGTATTCACCATAAAAAACAGGGACTAGACGTTGTAATGTCGTTTTACCCGAGGCGTTAGTACCACAAATGTTGGTATGGCCATTGAGGGCGAGTTCCACCACGCCCGGAAGGTGCGTATCAATCAGCACAATACGAATCAAGCTTGCCATTTCATTCCTTATGCAAACGGGAGCGTCTTATCTAAGCTGCAGAAGCCTTCTACAGGACAAAGCAAAACAATCCAAGAGGGCCACAGACCTTAACAAGCACGGTAAAAAAGTGCTGTTAAAATCATGGCCTAAAAATAGTGCCCCTAAAATAAGGCAATCGCGGTGTATTGGCAATTAAGTGGCGCTGCACTAATGCCATGGCTCACATCTCAGCCCTGAGCTAACCCTATAGCTAGGCTTAAATCAGACGGCCAATGATACGACAACTTAGCCCAAATAGGCGGCTAACAAAGCGGCAATTAGCGCAGTAAAAGGTAAATTTTAGCGGATTGATTAGGCCTTATCACTCTACTTGACCATAGCAAAAAGCCACTGAAGGAAGATCTCAGTGGCTTTTGTTAAACTCATTTCTTTATATCAACTTGGCAAAAGGTTACAGGCTTGGCAACACTTCGCCGCCATCACCTAATTCCACGCTATCGACCCGTTGTAATCCCCGTGGCAGCTTAGCACCACGGCGGCCACGCTCACCACGGTAATGCTCTAGATCGCTCGGTTTCAGGGTGAGCTTACGCTTTCCGGCCCAAAGCGTCACAGGCGTGTCACTGGGCACTAGCTGCAGATGCGTCATCAGCTCGTCACGACTCTTAGCACGTTCCGTTGGGATCCCAATAATCTTATTGCCTTTGCCCTTTGAGAGTTGCGGCAAGGCTTCAAGGGAGAACAGTAACATCCGCCCTTCGTTGGTGATCGCTAGGATAGACATCTCACGATTTCGATCAATCAACTTAGGCGGCAACGACTTAGCATTGGTTGGTAAACTGAGCAGCGCTTTACCCGCCTTGTTGCGCGACACCATATCGTTATAAGTGCAAATAAACCCATAACCCGCATCCGTCGCTAACAGGAAGCATTGCTCCTCTTCCCCCATAATGACATGCTGCATGGTCTCACCCGGCGCCATATTAAAGCGGGTGGTGATGGGCTCACCTTGACTGCGCGCCGAGGGTAGGCTGTGGCTATCGGTCGCAAAGGCCCGCCCCGAGGAGTCGATAAACACGGCGGCCTGATTACTGCGGCCCATGGCACTACAGAGATATTGATCGCCAGCCTTATAGGATAAGGACAAAGGATCGATATCATGGCCCTTGGCACAACGCACCCAGCCCTTTTCAGACAGCACGACAGTCACTGACTCACTCGGCGTTAACTCTTGCTCTGTTAATGCACGGGATTCATGGCGTTGTACTATGGGTGAACGACGTTCATCGCCATAGGTCTGTGCATCTTGGAGCAATTCTTTCTTAATCAAGCTTTTTAAGCGACGCTCAGAACCCAGCAATTGCTCTAACTTTTCGCGCTCAGCTTCAAGCTCATCCTGCTCGGCCTTGATCTTAAATTCTTCTAACTTGGCTAAATGGCGTAACTTTAATTCGAGGATCGCTTCGGCTTGTTTATCCGTTAAGGAAAAACGGGCCATTAACTCGGCTTTAGGCTCATCGTGGAAACGAATGATTTCAATCACTTCATCAATATTGAGGAAGGCGATCATCAGGGCTTCAAGGATATGCAGGCGTGAAAGCACTTTATCTAAACGGTATTCGAGACGGCGCCTTACTGTATCGACACGGAACTCTAACCACTCGGTTAATAAGGTTTTTAAGCCTTTTACCCTTGGTCGGCCGTCTAGACCAAGTACGTTTAAGTTTACCCTAAAGCTTTTTTCTAAGTCGGTCGTGGCAAACAAGTGCGCCATCAATTGATCGCAATCGACACGATTGGAACGGGGCACCACCACTAGACGCACGGGACTTTCATGGTCTGATTCATCCCGCAGATCGGCCACCATAGGCAATTTCTTGGCCTGCATTTGGGCCGCGATTTGCTCTAGGATCTTACCGCTGCTGGCCTGATGTGGCAGCGCGGTAATGATGATCTCCCCTGCCTCCACAGTGTAAACGGCACGCGCCTTTAACGAGCCGCGGCCCGTTTCATACACTTTTGCAATATCGGCAGACGGGGTAATGATCTCGGCTTCGGTGGGATAATCTGGCCCAGGCACATAGCTCATCAATTGCTCGAGTTCGAGCTTAGGATCATCGAGCAAGGCCACGCAGGCAGAGACTAATTCCCTGACGTTGTGCGGCGGAATATCCGTCGCCATACCCACAGCAATGCCGGTAATGCCATTGAGCAGAATATGCGGTAAACGGGCGGGTAAGACCTTTGGCTCCTTTAAGGTGCCATCGAAGTTCGCGCCCCACTCGACCGTACCTTGGCCAAGCTCGGATAATAACACTTCGGAGAACTTAGATAGCCGCGCCTCTGTGTATCGCATCGCCGCGAAGGATTTAGGATCATCGGGCGCACCCCAGTTACCTTGGCCATCAACCAAGGGATAACGGTAGGAAAATGGCTGCGCCATCAGCACCATAGCTTCATAACAGGCGCTATCACCGTGGGGATGGTATTTACCTAATACATCGCCGACGGTACGGGCAGATTTCTTATGCTTAGATTGGGCCGATAAACCTAACTCACTCATGGCATAGATAATACGGCGCTGTACAGGTTTAAGCCCATCACCAATATGTGGCAGGGCTCGGTCCATGATGACGTACATGGAATAGTTCAGATAAGCCTCTTCGGTAAAGCGCCGCAGTGGCATTTGCTCTACCCCATCTAGGCTTAACTTGATTGCGTCAGTCATTTTCTTCTAGTTCCTGTGTCTCTTCAGTACTATCGCCATTTTTAAAGAACAAGCGATACACGTTACCTTTTAAATCATCTGAGATGTACATGGCACCATCATCGGCCGATAACAAGGCATAGGGGCGAGCGACGGGGAATTCACCATCGAGGAAACTCACCACGGTTTCACGTCCCACCACCTGCTGATTTTCAAGCTTAAGCATCACCACTTGATAACCCACTTTGCTCGAACGATTCCAAGAACCATTCTCTGCGACAAACAATTGATTATGATAAATTTCGGGGAATTTATCCCCGCGATAAAACGCCAATCCAGTCGGTGCAACATGGGCGGGCAACTCATACACTGGCACGGTCACCTTTAGGTTTTTCGGTTTTTCGTAGGCGGGTTCAACAACGGATGTTGCATGTAGGTAAGGGAAGCCATAGTGACTCCCCACGACATCGACACGGTTGATTTCATCGGGGGGTAAATTATCCCCCATCCAATCTCGGCCCTGATCGGCAAACCATAACTTACCGTCTACGGGCGACCAATCAAACCCCGTCGCATCCCGCACTCCAGAGGCTATCTGTTCGCTCGCACTGGTATCGACATTGATCGCAATAATACTGCTATAGGGTGCGGCCGCCTCACAGACGTTACAGGGGGCTCCGATGGAGACATATAGCCTACCATCGGGGCCAAAATGCATGGCACGGGCACTTTTTTTGTCCAATTCGGGCAGATCGCTGTAGATTTCCTTCGGACGACTCGGACGGCGTAAGCGTTGTTCTATGTCTGTGAAACGCAAAATTTTATTTTCACTGGCAACGAACAGATCGCCATTATGGAATGCCAGCGCATTGGGGGATTCAAGCCCTTTAGCAATAACATAACGCTTATCTACACGGCCATCTTGATTACTGTCGACGAGCGCATGCACTGTTCCGCTTTTATGGGAGCCCACAAATAGAGTTCCATTCGAGCCCATGGCGAGCTGTTTTGCATCGCCGACATCCGAAGCGTACAGGGATAAACCAAATCCCTTAGAGACGGTAATCATGATCGACTGCGACCCCGCTATGGCGTTCTGGCTGGGTCCAAAAGCCATACATGCCAGCAGGGATAGATAGGCGGAGAATACCTTTAAGCAAT
The DNA here is from genome assembly GCF_002783505.1 of Shewanella sp. CG12_big_fil_rev_8_21_14_0_65_47_15. Taxonomy (GTDB): domain Bacteria; phylum Pseudomonadota; class Gammaproteobacteria; order Enterobacterales; family Shewanellaceae; genus Shewanella. Next base: position 75,783 of record NZ_PFGL01000071.1, on the reverse strand, counting down.
TATAATTATTAGTTTTAATATACAACATTGTTATTTTCTTTATGCCTATGTTTTATTGTTATCGGCAATATTGCACAACACTAAAGTAACGCCATGTCGCCCTTATCCTCGAGCCAAGATTTACGATCAGGAGAACGTTTCTTCGCAAGCAACATATCCATCAACGAATCCGTTTCTTCAACATCATCAATCGTCAACTGTACTAAACGACGGGTGTTAGGGTCCATAGTCGTTTCACGTAATTGGAGAGGATTCATCTCACCCAAGCCCTTAAAACGTGTCACTTGGACTTTACCTTTCTTATTTTCCGCACTAATACGGTCGAGCACACCTTCTTTTTCTGCTTCATCTAAGGCGTAATAGACGTCCTTACCAATATCGATACGAAACAGTGGTGGCATGGCAATGTACACATGGCCCTGCTCGACCAATACACGATAATGCTTTAAAAACAAGGCGCACAACAAAGTAGCAATGTGCAATCCATCGGAGTCGGCATCGGCGAGAATACAAATTTTGCCGTATCTTAACTCCGAAATATCACTGCTATCGGGGTCGCAACCAATAGCGACCGAAATATCATGGACTTCTTGAGAGGCGAGCACTTGTGATGCATCCACTTCCCACGTATTCAGGATCTTCCCCCGCAGCGGCATAATGGCTTGGAATTCACGGTCCCGCGCCTGTTTAGCACTGCCCCCCGCAGAATCCCCTTCCACCAGGAATAACTCACCGCGCATGGGATCTTGGCCGCTGCAATCGGTGAGTTTCCCCGGCAATGCAGGGCCAGAAGTCACCTTTTTACGTGCCACTTTTTTCGCGGCTTTTAGACGGCGCTGGGCATTGTTAATACACATTTCGGCCAAGGATTCGGCCAGTTCGGTATTTGAGTTTAACCACAGAGAAAAGGCATCGCGTACTATGCCAGAGACAAAAGCCGAGCACTGGCGGCTGGAGAGTTTCTCTTTAGTTTGTCCTGCAAATTGCGGATCCTGCATCTTTACCGACAGGATAAAAGCCGCCCTGTCCCAAATATCCTCCGGGGATAATTTAATCCCGCGGGGGATCAAATTTCGAAACTCACAGAATTCACGCATGGATTCGAGCAAGCCTTGGCGAAAACCATTCACATGGGTACCACCAAGTGGCGTGGGAATGAGGTTGACATAACTCTCGTTGATCGACTCGCCACCTTCAGGCAACCAAGTGATGGCCCAATCCGCCGCCTCTATTTGCCCCTTAAAACTGCCCACGAAGGGTTCTTCGGGCAACATCAGGTTATCGCCGACAGCGGTTTTAAGGTAGTCAGTTAAACCGCTTTCATAAAACCATTCATGCACTTCATTAGTATGCTTATTGGTAAATTTGATCCGTAAACCAGGGCAAAGTACGGCCTTAGCACGCAGCAAATAAATCAGCTTTGAGTTAGAGAAGTTGGCCGAATCAAAATAACTCGCATCGGGCCAAAAATGCACGCTAGTCCCGGTATTGCGCCGACCGCAGGTACCAGTGACTTTAAGATCTTCAACCTTAAAGCCATTTTCAAAAGCAATATCATAGACTTGGCCATCTCGCCTTACCGTGACTTCGACCCGGCGAGATAACGCATTGACGACGGAAATCCCCACGCCGTGCAAACCACCGGAGAACTGGTAGTTTTTATTGGAAAATTTCCCCCCGGCGTGCAATTTGGTCAGGATCAACTCTACCCCGGGAATACCTTCTTCTGGGTGGATGTCCACAGGCATACCACGACCATCGTCGGTCACTTCGAGGGAGTTATCTGTATGCAGAACAACTTCAATTTTAGTGGCGTGGCCCGCTAAAGCTTCATCGACACTGTTATCTATGACCTCTTGGCCTAAATGGTTAGGTCTGGAGGTATCGGTATACATACCTGGACGGCGTTTAACAGGATCGAGTCCATTAAGAACTTCAATGGCGTCAGAGGTGTATTGATTCGTCATAGTGTACGCTATAAGTTGTTATATCCGGCCATGTTGCGGCTCTGGATGACTATTTGTCAAGGTAAGTGTAAAAAATGGCTTACAGTTTGCAAATGCTGCCCATAACCCACAAAACTGTGATCACCACCAGCCTCAATCCGTAATTGGCAATGATGATATTTATTCAGGGCATCACGGTAGTCCAGCACTTCATCGCCCGTTTGCAATAGTACCAAAAAACGATCCGGATTGCGGATAACGGCGGTATTAAATTCAGCCACTTCCAGCTTATGTTCAGGCAAAACCTGATAATGCTCCCCAGTGTACGGGTTAAACTGGGGTCCCATAAATTCGTCGAATAACTCGAAGGGCCTCACCGCAGGATTTACCAGCACAGCTCGGCCACCGTAGTGCTCGGCCAAATAACTGGCGAAATATCCCCCCAAGGATGAGCCAATATAAGTGAGGGGCTCATTTGCCTGTCGCGCCGCCATCACATATTCCAGTAACAGCGACATTGCTGCCTTAGGGGTATTCGGTAATTGGGGCTGGTGAAAGACTAGCGACGGATGATGCTGCGCCATATATTGCGCAGTCATCACCGCTTTATCGGAAAAAGGTGAACTGTTGAATCCATGAATATAGAGCAGCATAGTTCCTCAAGCTGCGGTCACTCGCGTTAATAACCGCTGGAATCTTTGTCGGGGGAAAAATGGTTACCCGGTACGCGATACACATTGGTGCTGATGCTACCATCGGCCTTCAACTCCAGCAAACGATAACCGGGTTGCAGTCCGTCTAAGGCAAAATAAGGTGATAGAGGCTTAAATTGAATGCAGGTTGAAGGTGTTGCCATGAGTTTCAGTGCGCCATGGGGCCCATCGTAATGGGTGTCGATTCTCTGGTGTACATGCCCCCAGAGTAAGCCTTTTACCTGTGGATACCGGGACACACGCGCTAAAAACTCGACACCGTTATCCATACAATGTTGATCTAGCCAAGTGCAGTTCACCAAAATAGGGTTATGGTGCATCACTAGCAAGGTATGGTATTCAGGATGGGCAGCGATGGCATGCTCAATCAGCTCGAACTGACTCTCGGCCATACTACCGCCGGGCTTTCCCCGCACAGTTGAGTCCAACATCAAAATCTGCCATTTACCCGCCAAAATGCGCTGCTGACCGAAGATCTGCTCCCCCTGCATATGCAGAAACATGATCCGAGGATCATCATGATTTCCAGGGAGATAATGACAGGGTAAATTGAGGGGCGTCACTGCAGTAACAAACTGGCGGTATGATTCGGCCGAGTAATCTTGGCTTAAATCACCGGTTGCTAACATCAAATGTGCAGGATAGTCGACAGCCCTAATCGTATTAAGCACAGCGGCAAAACTTTTGCCTGTGTTGACTCCTAAAAGCTGGGCCTCAGGATCGGCAAAAAGGTGCGGATCCGTGACTTGCACGATACGCACACTTTCTTCTTCAGCTATGGAGTAAGAGACAGCCTCTTTCAGCACATTGAATACCCAATTCTAAGACTGGCACACCAAACGTTGTTGGCATCCAATCTTCAATAACTCTTCCAGGAATGCATTTACCTGGTACTTTTCATCACTATGATACATGCGTAAATTGGGGTAATCATACACTGGGCGTAATTGGTAAATCTGTTGACCAGTTAACACTTCTGCTAATTTAGCATCGTGATAAATTCTCACTAACACCTTGGGAGTATTAACAAACTCTAGAATTTCGAGGGGGCGAGATATCTCAACCAATTGAGTATATTTGGTATTTTCTAAAATACGCACCACTAATATACCGAACTCACCTTCAAGCTGCCATGATTGATTAACGGCAATATCGAGTGGTAACCACTTCAGCATATAACCATAATTACGACCGCACAGTGCTAGAAAGTCACTGACGTTCGGTTGGTAACGTGGTTTTTGATGCGAAGTCGAAGTAGCCAAATGTTTTTCCAACTTAAACCAGTTGCTGATAGTTTAATTGCAACCACTGCAATCCAATGACGGTCGATGCATTGTCTATTTCCCCCGCAATCACACTATTATAGGCGTGCTCACGGTCTAAAACATGCAATCGAATATCTTCATGTTCTTCAGCCAGTCCATGCAATCCACGGGCGTTGCTGGAATCCACCTCGGCCCAATAGAAATAAAAACGCTCGGTACTGCCACCAGGACTCGCCAAGTAACTGTTAATAAAGTGCATATTGCTAGCAACTAGGCCAGTTTCTTCTAACAATTCACGGTGAGCGACATCGAGCGGTGATTCTTCGGGCGCAATCATACCTGCGACTAACTCCATAAGCCAAGGAGATTTAGAGGTTGCTAATGCAGGAAAGCGCACTTGCTCAATCAATACTATCTGATCGCGCTTAATGTCATAGGGTAACACTACCACAGCATGGCCCCGTTCGAACACTTCACGGATAATGGGCTGGCTCCAACCGCCAGCAAAGAGTTTATGCTTAAACGTGAACTGTTCTAACGCAAAAAAGCCTTGATACAATGATTTTTTTTCGAGAACTTCAATATCCATTTGCGAAAAAACAGGGGGGGTCATACTCTATCCTTAAAAGTTGAATTTGCGTCTATTATCAAGGCAATTTGACACATTTTTAAAATAAAATCTGTTACACTTCGCATTTGACTTGAAAGTGTCGGAGTTTTTAGACTCTACGTCATTAAGTTTTAGCTGTATCGGGAAGCGTCGGGAAGCGCAAACCGCCTTGGTAAAGGCATTACTTAGTCTAAACGAAGTTAAAATATTTCTCCTTTGGGAGATTTTGTCTAATAAGGACAGCAAATGAAATTTAAGATCCGTTCTTTATGCGCAGCATTGACTCTCGCCGCTTCGACTCAAGCGGTACAAGCAGATGATTTACTGCAAATTTATCAACAGGCACTGACTAACGATCCGCTCGTGTTGCAAGCCCAAGCTCAGCGTGATGCTCTGTTCGAGAAAATTGAACAAAACCGTGCACCGCTGTTGCCAACCATTAGCGCCAATGTCGGCTATGACAAGGCGTGGAATGACCCTAAGAATGACACTAGCGGTTTAATGGGTAGCATTAAACTTAACCAAGTGATCTATGATCACAGTGCTTGGGTGGGTTTAAGCCTTGCTGAAAAAGCCGCCTCTCAAGCCGATTCAAGCTATGCATCTGCTTTACAAACGCTTATCTCTAGAGTCACTCGAGCGTACTTCGATGTATTAACTGCTAAGGATAACTACGAGTTCCAGGGCGCGGAAAAACGAGCAATTGAACGTCAACTCGAGCAAACCAAACAACGTTTCGCCGTTGGTTTAACCGCAATTACCGACGTACATGAGGCCCAGGCTCAGTATGACTTAGCCTCAGCCACTGAGATTTTAGCTGAAAATACACTGGCCAATAGCTATGAAGCCCTGCGTGAAATCACGGGTATCGATCACAAGACATTGAACGTACTCGATACCAACCGTTTCTCTGCCGTGACACCCGCACCAACGTCTTCAAGCGAATGGTTAAAGATTGCTGAAACAAACAGTGTCGATCTTATGACTCAACGTATTGGCAAAGATATAGCTCAAGAGACTATCAGTCTCTATAAAGCGGGCCATATGCCATCGCTGAGCTTAAATGCGGGTTACAACAAGGGCCTTGAGCAAAAAACAGGTAGCATTAACGAGCCAGATTTTGACAATGTCAACGTTGGCGTTAACTTAAGCATTCCTATCTTTGAAGGCTTTAAAGTGACTTCACAAGTCAATGAAGCGCAATATCAATTCGTTGAAGCCAGTGAAAAACTAGAGCAGACCTACCGTGGTGTTGTGAAAAATATTCGCAATAACTACAACAACGTAGGTGCATCTATCAGCTCAATTCGAGCCTATGAGCAGTCTGTGATTTCATCTGAAAGTGCGTTAAAAGCGACTCAAGCGGGCTTCGAAGTCGGTACTCGTACTATCGTTGACGTATTGAACCGTACCCGTGATTTGTACGACTCAAAGCGTAAATTATCCGATGCCCGTTATAGCTATATCTACTCGATTGTCGCCCTGAAACAGGCGGCGGGTACATTGAATGAAGATGACGTTATCGCCATCAACAATGGCCTAAGAGCCGAGTAAGCGTAATCGCAACATAAAAAAACCGCCAACAGGCGGTTTTTTTATGGCTGACTCATTCGTGTTAGCGCTTAGAAATCAATTTCTACGCCCGCAAAGTAACCATCAAACTTAGTGTCGGCACTGATCCCTGAGAAGTTATTCACATCGAATAAAAATTCGCGGTAACCCACACGTATACGAGTATCGACCGCAACACCATCAAACTCCCAGCCTAGGCCAACAGAGTAATCGTGTACGTTCGACTCATTAACACCGAGCATTAAATCCGCAAAGCCAAATAGGCCTAAGCCTGGCATACCCACATGCGTACTGGCATAACCCATCACAATACCGCTATCGACATCTATCTCTTCTGGATGGCCCGCGTCTTGTACGCGCAGTGAACTATGCATCAGCTTATAGGCTGCGCCGAGATCGAATGACACTATGTCGTTGTCCAGCAGCTCATAATAAAGCACAAAATCGGTATTGCTGAGATCGGTATAACTCGTCACATTACCTTTAAAATCATGGCCATTGAAGCTGAAGTCTGCATTACTCAGACTGCCTTTCTGATCTAGGCTGTTTTCACGAATTTTAACATTCGGAATAAAAGGTAACGGATGTTCAACCGCGAGCCAATAACTGCCTTGGGCCGATGAACTGTAGTCAAAAGTTTGCTGCGGTTGGCCATCATCGGCAAAAGTACCGCTAGTATCGGCATCCCAATAGTCACCACCAATTTTAAACCCAACCACAGTGGCCGCTTGAGCCGAGGTGGCCATAAAAAATCCTAATACCGCACTGGCGAGGAATGTTTTTTTCATCATTAACCTTGAGATAGCAAGTTCGTTAAGTCAATCACCGCGGCATTTGCACGGGATACATAGTTAGCCATAACCAATGAATGATTAGCGACTAGACCAAAACCACTGCCATTTAACACAACAGGGCTCCAGACAGTTTGCTGAGTCGCCTCTAACTCACGAATGATTTGTCTTAGGCTCACTTCAGCATTTTTCTTTTTCAAAACGTCGGCAAAATCGACTTCCACGGCACGCATAAAATTCAGCAATGCCCAAGAAGCGCCTCGGCTTTCATAGAAAACATCATCGATCTTCCACCAGCTAGTCTTGACCTGATGGCTCGCTAAATTGGGGGTCGATTGGCGGGCAGCGTTATCACCGGCCAAATCGGTATTAAGACGTTCTTGACCAACGCTAGCCGATAAACGCTGAGACATACTGCCTAAACGCTTTTGCACCTCTTTTAACCATTCATTGAGATTGTCGGCACGGGCATAAAACTGTGCGTCTTGGTTATTAGGGTCCATCATGCGGGCACGGTACAGCTTGAGTAACTTTATTGCATCGCGGTATTCGCTTTCGGCGCTCGGCACTAGCCAACTTGTATGGTCGATATTGAGCTTAGCTTGCGCTTCACCTAAATCTTTATCGGCCGCCGATTGGGATTGGGAGCGACTAAACTCTTTGCGCATGATCAGCGCCAGATCGCGCGCTTGCTCGAGTGCACCGTATTCAAAGGCGGGCATGTTATCCATAAAAATAGAAGGGGGCATCACATCATTGGATAGCCAACCACCTTGCTTATCCAGCAGGGTTTCAACCGTCAAAATCAATGAGGTTGTTGTAGCATAACCGACTACATTTTTCTCTGTGGCCGTAAGCTGTTGAGGATTGATAGGATCGGGTTCGATACTCCACCACACACTCACGCCATAACCGATTAAGACTAAAAATAAACCGACACCGATAACTTTTTTCCATGTAATTTGCATCAAGCGACTCCTTAATGATGGTGATGATGCTCTTGCTCTGCAGTATTTTCAGCTTGTTTGCTCACGGGTAATGTGATCGACATTTGTTCGCCATCGTTAAACTGTAATTGCAGTTCCACTTTTTGATCCAAAACGAGGGGGGCCTTTAACCCCAATAGCATAACGTGCTCGCCCGATGGTGAGAGTGTCAGCTTGCCATGGGATGGGATATCAAAACCTTCGACATGGCGCATTTTGACCATACCTTGTTCTTCAATAATGGTGTGCAGTTGCGCTTCCTTTGCCACATTCGTCGACACAGCTGTCAGGCGGACGGCTTTCTCGGTGTGGTTTTCGAGCGTAAAGTAGGCTGCAGTATTTGGTACAGTATCTGGCATCGCTCGGACATGACCTTCGGTCATAACCACACTCGCCAACACAGAAAATGATGCACAGGATAATGCGAGACAATTAAACATCTGTTTGAATATTGGTTTCAATGTCTTAAACTCCATGTCTACCCAATGTCGTCGTAAAGGAAAACAACCCATGAGTCATATACAGGTTCGGGATGATCAGGGCGTGCGAATTATCAGCTTTAATCGCCCCGATAAACGCAATGCACTTGATCTTGATATGTATAAACAACTGACAGAATACCTGATCGAAGGTGAGGCAGACAACGACATTCGTGCCTTTATGCTCCACGGTCAAGATAATTGCTTTACCTCTGGCAATGATATTGCAGAATTTTTAAAAAATAGTGACTTAGGTCCGAATCATCCCGCGGTACGTTTTTTATTTTGTCTATTAGAACTCAAAAAACCGCTGGTTGCCGCCGTTTCAGGGGCTGCGGTTGGTATTGGTACTACGGTACTGCTGCACTGCGATTTAGTGTATGCCGATAACACGGCAAAGTTTCAACTCCCCTTTGTCAACTTAGCACTGGTACCTGAGGCGGGGGCAAGTTTGCTTCTACCTGAACTCGTTGGTTATCAAAAGGCGGCTGAACTACTGCTGCTCGGCGAAAGCTTCGATGCCAATACGGCCCACAGACTCAATATGATTAACGATATCATCGCCCAAGAAGAATTATTGAGTCATGCCCTTGCCCAAGCTAAAAAACTGGCGAACCAACCACCACAAGCCCTGCAAACTACCCGTCAATTGATGCGACCACATAAAAACCGAGTTCAGCATCAGATGCATCAAGAGTTAGAGCAATTTAGTGTTAGGTTGAAGAGTGATGAAGCGAAAGCTAGATTTAAGGCTTTTCTTAAAAAATAATCTTCACTTAAATCGTCAAGCACTTGCTATTGGCATGGGGGCCAGAGTGCCCTCTGTTGATAGCATCCCGAATTGTTCGGGCACAATAATCTTTAGCCGGCATTGATCCGCTTGGATTTATATCGGTCTCTTCCATTGGTCCACTAATAGTGCCAATACAAAGTAAATCAATAAACTCACACCAGGCATAAATACAATGGCTCCGGCCCATACTGCGCGAGTCCAAAAACAGGACCAACCAAATTTCCATGCCATTCCAGCTGCAACGCCACAGACTAACCGTTCTGGGTTTTCCATCCGCACTTTAGCTCGTTTCATTTTAGTTTCCCACATAGCAAGATACTCACTCATTTGTCGCTGAAACAATGCCACTGAAACCAGCAGATAATTCCTGAGAACAACGCAAGGCTAATCACTGGTAGCAGTAGCAAAGTCATTAATGGGGCTACAAACCACATAGGCAGCTCCTATTACTTAGCGCTATATTCGTCGCTTGTGGCCGATTCATCTTTATTGTCGGCACTGAGGCTAAGCTGACTATTGAAGTCATAGATACTTTCAGCAAGCTGAGTTTGTAGCGATAACACTAACTCACGTTTAGTGCTGACAAGCAGTTCTTGTGCCTGGGTGCTCAGCGTTTGCTCGATTGCCCCCATCACATCCGCTACTGGCGCGGCTTCGGCATGTACTGCAACGCTACCCGCTAACGCACCGATTAACATACTCACTTGAACTGATTTTTTAAGATTTAAAGTAAACATGATGTCATCCCTTTCGATTGATTAACTTGACAAAGAGACTAATACAAAGGGCATGCCAACTTATTCAAAATCATTCAACAACATGATTTTAAACAAATTATCGTATTTTTATGGGATAAATCTATTTAGGCAAGGTTTTAGAGAATAGTGAAGTGGTGAAAAATACTACAAGCATTAGTGAATCTCACCACTTTTTAAATCGCATAATTATTGAGCAATCATTTCGGTTTGGATGCTCTGATAAGCCTGTCTAATCACTTCAACACCCGCACCGTTTTTATGGGCATTTTCGCTCAAATAACGGCGCCAAGCGCGTGCACCGGGTAACCCCTGGAATAACCCTATCATATGGCGAGTAATGTGATTGAGCCGTCCACCGGATTGAAGATGGGCTTCAATATAAGGCAACATGGCCTCAATAATGGCTTCACGGCTGATCACCTCACTTTGACTACCGCAGAGCACCTGATCCACCTCGGCGAGAATATAAGGATTCTGATACGCCTCGCGCCCCATCATCACCCCATCGAGATGTGTTAAGTGTTCTTTTGCCTGCACAAGTGTTGTCACGCCGCCATTGATGCTGATGTTCAATAAGGGGTAATCGCGCTTGAGTTGATAGACACGCCCATAGTCGAGCGGCGGGATCTCACGGTTTTCCTTCGGACTTAACCCCGAAAGCCAAGCCTTGCGCGCGTGAATGATAAAATCGCTGCATCCCTTTGCCTGTACCTTATCGATAAAGTGAGTCAGAAATTCATAGCTATCTTGTGCATCAATCCCGATACGGGTTTTTACTGTGACAGGAATATCAACCACTTGCTTCATGGCATCCACGCATTGTGCCACTAATTCGGGTTCGGCCATCAAACAGGCACCAAAGCGGCCATTCTGTACTCGATCCGAAGGACATCCCACATTGAGGTTAACTTCATCATAACCCCGCTCGGCCGCAAGTTTAGCGCAGCGAGCTAGTTCCGAAGGATTCGAGCCCCCTAATTGCAATGCCAGAGGATGTTCTTCTTGGTTATAGGCTAAGTAATCACCACGACCATGCAATATAGCCCCCGTCGTCACCATCTCGGTATATAACAAGGTATTGGCCGACATTAAACGGGCGAAATAACGGTAATGGCGGTCAGTCCAATCGAGCATGGGCGCTATGGAAAAGGTGCGTTCGAGCCTATTACTATCAATATTACTATTTTTCAACACGTTACTATCAACTCTGGTTATGGAAATCCATCAACAATGACCCCGTATCTACGGGTGAGGCCCCCCAAACTTAAGACACTAAATTCGTCTTAACTTAAGGGCTAACTCCGAACTTAAAAACGGAAAAACAGCAAACGAGCTAACGTTTGCTGTTTTAAATGCCCCACAAGGCTCGCTGGCAGTATACCCTAAATTAGCCGTGTTGGGGAGGTTAACCCTAGTTGCAAATCATGTGCTACTTAGATGGCTCGGAACGCTTATTCACCGCTTGGGCGACTCTCAGATTGACAGCAAATTAAGGTGAGCAAAGAGCAGAAAACTAAGCCATATCAGTCCACAGCGAGGTTTATTGCTGATTGAAAACACACAAAAAGCCAAAAAACTTTGCAGCATAGACACACATGCGTCACTATGAATGAAGCTAGCTATACCAATCTGTAGACTGTTTTTACATTTCTAGGGGCCTAAAACATCTGATAAATGATAAGAAAATCGTTAAATTAGGCTCACATTTCTATTTGTCTCATCTAAGCTGATAGAGTGTGATCAAGATTGCTGTGGTTAAGCAATTTTTCTACTAGCCTTAAACGTACCATTAGTAGGTGGCTTAGGCTCAAAAGAGGATAAACTTAGGCATGAACGTCAATTTTATTAATCCTTTCCTGCAATCTCTACTCAATGTCATTTCAACTATGGCGAGTATGGATTTGACGCCAGGTAAACCCCAAGTGAAAACCGATAACTTAGCCAAAGGTGATGTTTCCGGTTTAATCGGTATGGTGGGGCCACAAACTAAGGGTTCGCTGTCGATTACGTTTGAGCAAAAACTCGTTCTGCAAATTATGCAAAATATGTTGGGAGAAAACCCAGGTAAGATAAATGAGGAAGTGACAGATCTTGTTGGAGAAATAACCAATATGGTTACAGGTGGTGCTAAAAACCTTTTAGGGCAAAAAGGCTACGAGTTTGAGATGGCAACCCCTATGGTGGTATCGGGAAAGGGACATACTATTTCCCATAAGGCTAACGGCACTAAAATTATCATGCCATTCACGAGTCCGTACGGCACAGCCTTTATCGAAATTTGTTTTGAAAGCTAATTTTCAACATGAGATTTTATCGCCGCTTTACTTAGGCCATTCTGCACCTTTATCTCAATCGTTACCCAATCTGCTTTATCACAGGGTATTGCACACAGGCACCAGCTCGCCAAATGCATTAATACAAAAGCCTGTCAGCATCCCTGCTCCTCGAGCATAAGCACATAACCCGCAGCGTACCCAGCTATGCTCGCCTAATACTTAGCGCCCCTCAGCAATACTTAGCGCTTTCTATAGCAATACTATTCGGAAGAAATAACTAGGCTAAACACACCGCCACCCTTGGGGTGAGCTTAGTCACTAATTCGTAGGCAATAGTGCCAATATGTTCGGCAACTTCCTCTACAGGAAGTGCTTGCCCCCAGAGTAAAACATCGTCGCCGACTCTATCCTGGGCATCCTGACCTAAATCGACGGTCAACATATCCATAGACACTCGGCCAACAATAGGTACTCGACGACCATTGATCCACACGGGTGTCCCTTCGGGCGCATTACGGGGATAGCCATCGCCATAACCAATAGCGACAACCCCTAAACGGGTATCTTGCTTGGCCGTCCAATAACAGCCATAGCCTACGGGTTGATCCGCTTTATGATCACGCACGGCAATAAGACGAGAAACTAAATTCATCGCGGGGATAAGCCCATGATTTGCACCACAATCGCCCGCAACGGGTGACACACCATAGAGTGCAATACCGGGTCTAATCCAATCACCTTGGCTTTTAGGCCAATAAAGTGCTCCCGCCGAATTAGCAAGGGTCCTAAAACCCGGTAAACCTGTGATTAAGGCGTTAAAGGCCGCCATTTGTACCTCTGTGTACAGGTTTTCAGGTTCATCGGCACAGGCAAAATGAGTCATCAGGTGAATGGGTTTAGCCACATTAGCGCATGCGACCAAGCGAGCATAAACTGCCGAGAATTGCTCAGGCGTCACCCCTAATCTATGCATGCCAGAATCGACTTTAAGCCAGACTGTGACGGGTTTGCTAAGCTTGGCCCGCTCTAACATTTCAATTTGCGACTCATGGTGAACCACAGTATCTATATCGTGGGCAACCAGTAAGGGTAAATCTGTGCTACGAAAAAAACCCTCGAGCAACAGCAGGCGCGCCTTTACGCCACCTGCACGCAATTCCAAGGCTTCTTCTAAACGGGCCAAACCAAAACCATCGGCACTGACTAAACAGTTAGCGACATTCAACAATCCATGGCCATAACCATTGGCCTTAACAACAGCCATCACTTGGCTTGTACTTGCCTGTTGTCGCAACACGGCCAAGTTATTTTGCAGTGCACTACTGCTAATTTCTGCACGGGGAAAAGGTTTCAAAATTTACCTTGTCTATTTATCAAGAGAAAAGTCAGAAAATAAAAAGCCAGAGAAATAACAAGAATACATAAGCTTCGCTTATCTTCTATCGCCACACACTTAATCTTCTTCAAACTGCGGACCAGCATAATTATCGAAGCGAGAATACTGACCTTGGAAAGTTAAGCGCACCCGCCCAATGGGGCCGTTACGCTGCTTACCGATAATGATTTCGGCCGTGCCCTTGTCTGGAGAATCGTTGTTATACACTTCATCGCGGTAAATAAACATGATGAGATCCGCATCCTGCTCGATAGATCCCGATTCACGCAAGTCCGAGTTCACCGGGCGTTTATCGGCTCGCTGTTCGAGGGATCGGTTAAGCTGTGACAGGGCGATAACGGGGATTTCAAGCTCTTTGGCTAAGGCCTTAAGCGAGCGAGAAATTTCGGCAATTTCAAGGGTACGGTTATCGGATAAGGCGGGCACTTGCATCAATTGCAGGTAGTCGACCATGATCATCGATAGGCCACCGTATTCACGGGCGATGCGGCGTGCACGGCTTCGCACTTCGGTCGGGGTGAGTCCCGAGCCATCATCAATATACATTTTGCCCTGCTCGAGCATGATGCCCATGGTCGATGACACCCGCGCCCAATCCTCATCATCGAGCTGACCAGTACGGATTTTAGTCTGATCGACGCGCCCCAAGGAGGCGAGCATACGCATCATAATCTGTTCCGAGGGCATCTCAAGACTGAAAATAAGCACTGGCTTGTCTTCATTCATCGCCGCCTGTTCGCAGAGGTTCATCGCAAAGGTCGTTTTACCCATAGAGGGACGGGCCGCCACGATAATCAAGTCGCCGGATTGGAAGCCTGCGGTCATTTTATCCAGATCGCTAAAACCACTCGACACCCCAGTCACCCCATTATGTGGGTTATTATAGAGTTGCTCAATCTTATCGACGGTTTTTTCAAGGATGGTTTTAATGCCCTCGGGACCTTCATTGGCATTGGTGCGCTGCTCGGCAATTTTAAACACTTTACTTTCAGCCAGATCGAGCAAGGCACTCGAGTCTCGACCTTCGGGATTGTAGCCCGCATCGGCAATTTCATGGGCCACGCGGATCATCTCCCGCACAACGGCCCGCTCGCGGACAATTTCAGCGTAGGAGACAATATTGCCGGCACTGGGAGTATTCTTAGCAATTTCACCTAAGTAGGCAAAACCGCCCGCCTCTTCAAGCTGATTTTCAAGCTCAAGTTGTTCGGATACGGTAATTAAATCGATGGGCTGACTGGTTTCCACTAGACGGTGCATCGCCGCGAAGATCATTCGATGCGAGCGCGAGTAAAAGTCTTCTTTTACAACGGTTTCAGCCACTTTATCCCAAGCGTCGGCGTCTAACATTAAGCCGCCTAATACCGATTGTTCAGCCTCAATAGAATGCGGTGGCAGCTTGAGTCCATCGAGCTGCAAATCTCTTGGCTTACTTTTAGGCTTAAAAGCACCTTGCTGTGACATTAACGCTCCCGATTTCCAACAACTTAACAAAATATGATATAAAACCCGCGTCAAGCAAACAGGTGGTTTACACTCGCCTGTTATCCTGTTTCAACGGACACTCTAACAATCAATAAGGAAAGAACATGCGTATTGCATTGGTTGCGGCCTTAGTTTTGACATCCGGTATAGCGAATGCCGATGAAGGACAATGGCAACCTTATCAAATGCCTTCAATTGCAGACAAACTCAGTGAACGCGGAATCGATATTTCTGCTGAAAAACTAGCCGATCTCACAAGCTATCCCATGAACGCCGTTGTAGGGCTGGGCTATTGTACCGCCAGTTTTGTCTCCCCCCAAGGGCTAGTTGTAACAAACCATCATTGTGCCTACAAGGCGATACAATATAACACTAAGAAAGAGCATAACTATCTAGAACAAGGCTTTTTAGCGACATCCATGGACAAGGAACCCACAGCCGGTCCCAATGAGCGTTTATACATCACCGAAGCCGTCACCAATGTGACTAGCGAAGTGACTCAAGACTTAAGTCAAGATCCCCTAAAACGCTACGAAGATATTGAAAACCACAGTAAAGCCTTGATCAAAAGCTGTGAGGTCGATGCCAACTACCGTTGTAATGTCCGCAGTTTCCATAACGGCCTAGAATACTACTTAATCAAGCAATTAATGATCCGCGATGTGCGTTTAGTGTATGCGCCACCAGAAAGTGTTGGCGCCTACGGCGGTGATATCGATAACTATGAATATCCACGCCACTCGGGTGATTTTGCCTTCTTACGAGCTTACGTGGGTAAAGATGGTCAACCCGCTGCCTATAGCGACGATAACATTCCTTACCAGCCAAAGAGCTACCTTAGAGTGAACGCCGACGGCGTAAAGGCCGGTGATGGCGTGTTTGTGGCGGGCTATCCTGGCACTACCAGTCGTTACAATCTCACCAGCGAACTTAAATTTGCCAGCGACTGGCTCTATCCAACCCAGGCAAAACGCTATCAATTACAGATTGATACTATCGAAGCCATGGGACAGGAAGATGCGGATATCGCCATAAAATACGCCGGTAATATGGCATCGATGGCCAATCGGATGAAAAAACTCAACGGCCTGCTCGCCGGTTTTAAAGCCACGGATATCGTCGGCATTAAACAACACCGTGAAGATGATTTTCTGGCCTGGTTAAAGAAAAATCCTACCCTTAACCAAAATTTGATTAGCGAACTCGAAGTCTTACTGGCCGAGCAGCAACAGCAAACCCAAACCAATTACTACTTTACCAACGCCCAATCGAGCACTTTGCTCACCGCGGCAAACAACCTCTATCGCTTAGCTAAAGAAAAGCAAAAGAGCGATTCGGAACGTGAAATCGGTTACCAAGATCGCGATTTGGCCATGTTTAGCTCGCGGCTTAAACGCATCGATTCGAGTTTCGATGTCAAAGTGGATAAAACTCTTTGGCAACAAGACTTAAATGCCTATTTATCGCAACCAAATCGCGTCGCCGCCTTAGATAATATGCTTAAACTCGACGATATGAACGTGAGTTTAGAGGCGAAACTCGATGGCTTATATTCGCTGACGACGCTAACCGACCAAGCGCAACGTCTGGCCTGGATGGACGCCGATGCCAACGCATTCGAAACCAGCAGCGACCCTTTTATTTGTCTCGCTGTCGCGTTGTATGACACTAATATGGCTGAGGAAAAAGCGGAAAAAATCTTAGACGGCAAGTTATCAACTGCTCGTCCAGACTATATGGCGGCCGTGATCGAATACTATAAAGCCAACAACTGGCCAGTCTACCCTGACGCCAACGGTACGCTGCGGATCAGCTACGGTATGGTCGATGGTTATCAATCCCGCGATGCGCTCTATAAACAACCCTTTACTCGCCTCGATGGCATAGTAGCCAAGCACACGGGCGTTGAGCCCTACAATGCCCCGAAAAAACTCCTCGATGCGATTAGTGAACAGCGGGTTGGCGATCATCTAGTGAAATCTGTCTATCAAGATCCCCGCAGCTGGATCTGCCGTCTGTTCTCTTGCTTAGATAAGCCTGAAGAATTTAACTCAGTGCCAGTTAACTTTTTATCCAGCGTCGATACCACAGGCGGTAACTCGGGCTCCCCCGTCTTTAACGGTAAAGGGGAGTTAGTCGGCCTTAATTTCGACTCCACCTATGAAGCCATTACTAAGGATTGGTTCTTCAATCCGACCATCACCCGCGCCGTACACGTGGATATCCGCTACATTTTGTGGATGATGGACGAAGTCGACCATGCGGATAACCTTATCCAAGAGTTGGATTTAGTGAGGAATTAATCCTCTGAGCTAAATCAGTAACCCTAGACAAAAACCGCTCACTGTTGCGCAGTGAGCGGTTTTTATTTGGGCTCATATTTTAGAATCAAATGCGCTTGAAGATTAAATGAGTGTCGATATTACTTATTCCCTATCAAGCCAATATCATGGCCCAAACTGAATTTCAGCCATAAAAAAACACCGCCGAGGCGGTGTTTTTTTATGCTTAAAGCGAGTTGTAATTAAGCTTCTGCAACGATAGAAACTTTAACAACAGCTTTAACTTCAGTGTGTAACTGAACTTCAACTTCGAAGTCGCCAGTAGTACGCAGAGCGCCTAATGGTAAACGAACTTCTGATTTAGCCAGCTCAACACCAGCAGCAGTCACTGCATCAGCGATGTCACGGTTGCCAACTGAACCAAACAGTTTGCCTTCATCACCGGCTTTAGAAGCGATAACAACCGCTTCTAGTGCAGCGATTTTCTCAGCACGTTGGTTAGCAGCAGCTAAGTCAGCAGCTAATTTAGCTTCTAATTCAGCGCGACGAGCTTCAAATACTTGAGTATTTGCTGCGTTTGCTACTACCGCTTTACCGTAAGGTAAAAGGAAGTTACGAGCATAACCCGCTTTAACAGAAACTTGATCGCCTAAGCCACCTAAGTTTGCAACTTTATCTAGTAAAATAACGTTCATTATCAAATCCTCTATATTCGATTAGGAATACTGCAATTACTGATGTAAATCAGTGTATGGCAGTAGAGAAAGATAACGAGCACGCTTGATAGCGCGAGCTAGTTGGCGCTGATATTTAGCACTAGTACCAGTGATACGGCTTGGAACGATTTTGCCGCTTTCAGTGATGTAGTTCTTTAAAGTAACGATATCTTTGTAATCAATTTCTGCAACACCTTCAGCGGTGAAACGGCAGAACTTGCGACGACGGAAATAACGTGCCATGTGACAGTCTCCTAAGTTTTCAATTCGACATTTTCGGCATGGATGACTAAGCGGTTTTGACCATTTCGCCCCTGTTGAAGGGTCATAAAGCCTTGCACTTGTACTTCCACACCAGCTTTCAGATTGTCTGCGACGCTTTCAAAGCGCGGGCCACTCAATATCACTTGTATTTGTACGTAGACGTTGCGGAGCATTTCGGCTTCATAACGCTGCGACTTGTGTTCCAGCATAATCACACTATGTGCAATCCCCGCTGGGCTTTTAAAGCGTCTGGAACGGGTTATGGTTCCGGACAACACCAAGCTATTGGTGGTCACAGATAAACTTACTCACCGATTTCTTCAGCGTGAGCTTCATCGTATGAGCGTTCGCCAGCTGGGCCACGACGTGAATCGCGCTCATCTCTAGCTCTAGCCATTGGAGATGCTTCAGTAACGGCAACTTTAGTACGCATTACCATGTTACGCAGAACTGCGTCGTTGAAACGGAAAGCTGTTTCTAGCTCTTCGATCGTCTCTGCAGGTGCTTCAACGTTCATCAGAACGTAGTGAGCTTTATGCAGATCTTGGATTGGGTAAGCCAGTTGACGACGACCCCAATCTTCTAAACGGTGGATTGTGCCGTTAGCTTCGGTGATAACACCTGTGTAACGCTCAATCATACCTGGTACTTGTTCACTTTGATCTGGGTGAACCATAAATACGATTTCGTAATGACGCATTTATTGCTCCTTACGGTTATGTAGCCTCGTTATTGGCTCAGTCAAACCAAATAGAGGCAAGGAACGAAAAATAGTGACTGATTTGAGCGCGAGATAGTACAGAAAGCAGACGCGAAACTCAAGCAATAACTTTGCCTCGAATGCCAATACGGGTATGATGGCGCCTCACCTATATATGGACCTCTAAAATCAGCCAACCAAGAATAAAATACAATGCTAAAAGTTATCGCTCTAATTAGTTTATTTTGCCTATCTTTTTCGGCAGTTGCGCTCGTTCCACCCGATTACCAGGAACCGCCGAGTGATTTTACTGCGGAAGTTGAAGCAGGCTTGCAACTGAATACGGGCAATACCGAGTCCAGCAGTTTTAATGGTCGAACCCAACTGATTTACGATACTAAGCAAACCAAACAAGAAGCCACACTCAAGGCTTATTTTGCGTCCGAAAAAAGCCAGACCACCTCAGAAAAATATGAACTGCAGTTGCAGAGCAACTATAAGCTCACCAAGGGTTATATCTTCGGACGCGGTGATTTTACCTGGGATCAATTCGGTAGTTACACGCAAATCTCAACTATTTCTAGTGGTTACGGTTTTAATGCCATCAACAGCTACAAGACCAAACTCAGTCTCGAGATCGGTCCAGGTTACCGATATAACATGCCAGCCGAGTCGGTCACTATCCCAAATCCTGATGCCGAAAAAGATGTCATTCTACGTACCGCAGCAAAGTTTTCTCAAAAACTGCAAGAATATAGCAGTCTCAATGCCGATCTTACCGCCGAGGTGGGCGAGAATAACAACACCCTCACGTTAGATATGAACTATAAGAATCTGGTGTTTCAAGACTGGGCATTTAAGATAGGTATGAACATCAAGTATACCGAAATCGTACCAGAAGGTAGCCAACAGACCGACACTATCACCACATTCAACTTGCTCTATACCTTTAGATAAATCCTATAGAAAGCGGCTTGGCTGAAATAATCCCCCCCTCAGCCAAATCCCGTTGCAACACAATTTAGTGATCGACACATAAAAACGATAACTTAATCGATAAATACCAACAATTTGCAACACTGAATAAATACTAACTCCTGATATACTCACCCCGAGTAATCTTACAAGGAGTCGTTTATGGCAAACCCGCTACGCACTTTCGCCTCTCTCTATAGCACGACCCTATTAACTGTACTGGCAGGCGGTTTGCTCACCACTTATTTAGGCCTTAGGCTCTCGGTGATGCATGTTCCGCAGTTGTGGATTGGTAGCATGATGTCGGCCTACTATGTCGGTCTTGTCGCAGGTTCCAAGATCGGTCATAGACTTATTGCCCAAGTGGGTCATATCCGCGCCTTCGTCGCCAGTGCTGGGATTGTCGCCGCCTCCGCGCTTGGCCACGCACTCGTAGATGAGTTAGCCGTTTGGCTCCTATTAAGGCTTATCGTCGGTATGGGCATGATGTGCCAATATATGGTGCTCGAAAGCTGGCTCAATGAACAGGCTGAAAGCAGCCAACGCGGCACAGTGTTTGCCAGCTACATGATAGTCTCCTACTTCGGTTTGATATTGGGTCAAGGTGCCATCAGTATTTATCCCGAGCTTGGCTTAGAGCCATTACTGCTTATCGCCATCTGTTTTGCCCTGTGTATCGTCCCCATTTCATTAACACGCCGCATTCACCCTGCACCCTTAGTCCCTGCACCGCTGAAAATTGCCCATTATTGGAAAAAGGCCCCACAAGCACTGACAACTATTGCCATAGGCAGCATGATCGTGGGCTCCTTTTATGGTCTCGCCCCAGCCTATGCGAGCAACTTAGGTTTACCGCCGGAGAAAGTCGCCACCTATATGACGGCAACAATTCTCGCGGGTCTATTGGCACAATGGCCGATGGGAAAATTGTCCGATATTATGTCCCGCAGCCGCCTTATCCGTATTAACTGCGTACTCCTTGGGATCTTAGCCTTAAGTATCGCCCTCACTCCCTATCACCCGGTAATTTCACTGGTGATGACATTTCTATTCGGTATTTTAGGATTTACCTTCTATCCGCTCGCCACAGCACTGGCCAACTCTCGGGTTGAACAGGGCGATAGAGTGGGATTATCGGCGACCATTTTGCTCACCTTCGGCCTAGGAGCCAGTATCGGTCCACTTATCGCCTCGACACTGATGCAGTGGCTTGGCAACAGCATGCTCTATGGCTTTATGTCTGCCTGTACCTTGGTCCTGTTCTTACGGCTACGTTACGTCCATTCACAGCAAAAAACCGAAACCAATGTCACTCAAGACTACATGATGGCAACGGGAGACTTAGTCTCCTCACCGCTGGCGGCGGCACTCGATCCTAGGGTAGATGTTGAATCGATCCAAGAACATATGACCCCCACAATCAACGAAGACGAAACGGAATTTGACTTAGGTGCCGATGGCGTGGAGGACGAGATGATCGAAAACGACAACGATGAAGAGCAGCTCGCCTTCTGTTTCGATATTGAGCAAGCAGAGTCAGTGCCAGAGTCAGTGCCAGAGTCAGTACAAACGGATGATGCCGATAACGGCCAAACTATCCAAGAAAAAACATTGGCTTAAAATGACAATAAAAAACGGGCTAACTTGATATCAAGTTAACCCGTTTTTTATGCCAGCCTGTTATCACTACACGCTGAGGAAATGTCGAGTGCCGATGTATTAGCTGCGACGTTGACGCACGGCTTCAAACAAGCAAATACCCGTCGCAACTGAGACGTTCAAGCTAGACACACTGCCCGCCATCGGGATGGAAATCAGTGAATCACAGGATTCGCGGCTTAAACGGCGCAGCCCTTTATCTTCCGCGCCCATCGCAATCGCCAGCGGCCCCTTAAGATCGGCTTGATATAACTCACAATCCGCCTCGCCCGCCGTGCCAACTATCCAAATACCTTTTTCCTGCAAATGACGCATAGTACGCGCAAGATTAGTCACTTGGAATAAGGGCACTGTTTCGGCCGCACCGCAGGCCACTTTACTCACGGTAGCGGTTAAACCAACGGAGTTATCCTTAGGGACGATAATCCCTTGTACACCCGCCGCGTCCGCATTACGTAGGCAAGCACCTAAATTATGGGGATCGGTAACACCGTCTAAAATCAGTAAAAAGGGCAATTCTGTTTTAGCCAATAAATCGTCTAAATCATGCTCACTCAGTATCTTAGCCGCTTTTACACGTGCCACTATGCCTTGGTGTTGACTGCTTTCAGACTTATCGTCTAACGCTTTACGGGAAGCCACTTGGATCGTCGTGCCAAAGGCCTTTGCCTGATTAGCCAACAGGGTCAAACGATCATCTTCACGGCCCTGCAATAACCAAAGCTCAATAATCCGCTCAGGGCTATGCTTTAACAGGGCTTCAACTGCGTGGATCCCAAAAATAATATCTTGTTTTTTCATTTATTTCTTTCTCGTGCTCCGCTTGGCGGCCTTAGGCTTTTTCGCCGGACTTTTTACATCTTTCTTTGCTTTGACACTCGCCTTGGGCTTAGCTCTAGCCGAACTGGTTTTCGATTTAGCCGTCCCAGCTTTAGCCAGCTTAGCGCCTTCACGATTGACCCGCTCACGGGCCGTCAACGGCTTATCGCGGCTTGGTGTGGCTTTACGTTTGCCGCCCTTAGCGTTATCACCGATCATCATCAGATCGATTTGCCTATCATCCAGATTTACCGCGGCGACTTTGACTGTTACAGGGTCGCCAACCTGATAGATCTGCCCCGTATTCTCACCGATAAGGCGCTGACGCATAGGGTCAAACTGATAGTAATCGTTACCTAGGCTGGAAATGTGCACTAAGCCATCGATAAATAACTCATTTAAGCGCACAAATAGGCCAAAATTGGTCACAGAGGCGATCACCGCTTCGAAGGTATCGCCGACGTGATCTTGCATAAACTCACACTTGAGCCAATCGCTCACATCGCGAGTCGCTTCATCGGCACGGCGTTCTGTAGTCGAACACTCTTCACCTAATTGATCGAGTTCATCGAGCTGATAATGATAACCACCATCCTGCGTCCACTTCTCAGTGGCTTCACCCCTTTCCTTCGCCAGCAAATAACGGATCACACGATGTAAGACTAAATCCGGGTAGCGGCGAATAGGCGAGGTAAAATGCGCATATTCTTCTAAAGCCAGACCGAAGTGACCTTCGTTATCCGGCGTGTAAATCGCCTGACGCATAGAACGCAACAACATCACTTGGATAAGTTCAGCATCGGGGCGATCGGCAATTTGCAACATCACGTTCTGGTAATCCGACGGAGTAGGTTCGAGACCCCCTGTCATTGTCAAACCGCGTTCAGCAAGGAACTCTTTGAAGTTCGCTAATTTTTGTTCGGATGGTGCGTCGTGCACTCGGTACAGCACTTCGCCTTTGTGTTTCTTAACAAACTTGGCCGCTGAAACGTTAGCTAAAATCATACATTCTTCAATGATTTTATGGGCTTGATTACGACCACGCGGCACGATTTTATCAATCTTGCGCTGCTCATTGAAAATGAACTGCGTTTCCATGGTCTCAAAGGCAATCGCACCACGCTCGGCCCTTTGCTCATCGAGCGTGAGATACAATGATTGTAAACACTGCAAGTGCGGGAACAGGGCTTCATGTTCAGGCGCAATCGGCCCACCTTCTAACATGGCTGCCACTTGGGTATAAGTGAAACGGGCATGGGAGTACATCACCGCCGGATAAAACTTATAACCCGACAATTTGCCTTTAGCAGACACTGTCATCTCGGCGACCATACATAAACGGTCGACCTGAGGATTAAGCGAACATAGGCCGTTGGAGATTTTCTCCGGCAGCATAGGGATCACTTGCGATGGGAAATACACTGAGTTGCCACGGGCACGCGCTTCGGTATCTAAGGCCGAATCGGTACGCACATAGTAGCTCACATCCGCAATCGCGACCCATAAACGCCAGCCACCACCGGCTTTTTTCTCCGCATACACGGCATCGTCAAAATCGCGGGCATCTTCTCCGTCGATAGTCACTAATGGCAGATGGCGTAAATCCACACGACCGACTTTATCGGCTTCAGTGACTTCATCGGGGATACGGCGCAGTTTCTTCTCGATCGCGGCGGACCAAGTATGGGGTAAATCATAGTTGCGCAGGGCGATTTCAATTTCCATCCCCGGCGCCATTTGCTTACCGAGCACTTCGGTGATTTTACCCGCGGCTTTAACAAAACGCCCAGGGCGGCGGGTTAACTCCAGCACCACCACATCGCCTTGGCGGGCGCCATTGCGGTCTTCATTGGCGACTAAAATCTCTTGGGTAATGCGCTTATCATCGGCAATCACAAAGGCCATGCCGCTATCAACATGGTAACGGCCGACAATTGCGGCGCTGCGTGGCTGAATAAGTCGCACGATACGAGCTTCACGGCGGCCCTTGCGGTCCATGCCCGCCTTTTGCGCCAGCACTTTATCGCCGTGGAAATACATCAGCATATCGCGGTTAGAGATAAATAAATCATCACCTCCTTCGTCGGGTTTGAAAAAGCCGAAACCTTCTCTATGCCCAAGGACTGTGCCGGAAATAAGATCCATCTTCTCGGGTAAGCCATAGCTCTGCCCACGGGTGAACACGAGTTCGCCATCGCGCTCCATCGCCCGTAAGCGGCGACGCAGGGCTTCAAGCTGATCTTCCTCGTGGATGTTTAACGCCGCGGCGATGCTGTCACGGGTGACAGGTGATTTCTGAGAACGTAAGTAATCGATAATATACTCACGGCTTGGGATAGGGTTTTCGTACTTATCCTGTTCACGCTCAAAATGAGGGTCTTTAATCATTCAATATCCAAATAATGTGTCCCTGCTTTCAGAGACATCCTAATGGGTTCGCAACTGAGCTTGCTGGGCCCGCGCCACTGCACTAGGGGGCATTTTAGCTGCTAACACCTGCAGTAAAGACAAGGCTTTATTCTTAGTCGCCTCATCCGCAAAAACATCGTTATATAACCAGTGGTAGGCCATCTCATAATCCCGGGGACTACCATAACCTTCACCGAATAAACGCACTAACATCATACGAGCGGGTAAGCTGCCACCCGCTGCAGCCGGCAGTAAATAGTTAACTGCACGGTCTTTATTACGAATAACAAATTTACCACTCTGGTAATACTCGGCAAGTTTTACCATAGCCTCAGGGCTACCTTGCTCGGCCGAGTCCCGTAGCAAGTTCATGCCCTTCTCGGGATTAGCCTTCACGCAGGCCCCATGATTGAGCATTTCGCCCCATAGGAACTGATATAGCGGCTGTTTCAAGACTTCGGCACGCGCTTCTATGTCTTGGACTAGCTGGCAGTCATCACGCTTCACTTTAGCTAAGTATTGA
Source organism: Shewanella sp. CG12_big_fil_rev_8_21_14_0_65_47_15 (assembly GCF_002783505.1). Lineage (GTDB taxonomy): Bacteria > Pseudomonadota > Gammaproteobacteria > Enterobacterales > Shewanellaceae > Shewanella. The sequence goes on along the minus strand of NZ_PFGL01000071.1, from coordinate 50,366 downwards.
TTGCTATTGATCAACTCAAGCAACTGAGCTTGACTGTAAATATCCACAGCCTGTGTTTCTGCAAAACACATGGAAGATACTAAGGGCAGTAGTGCAACTAATGTTGTACGTAGCATAACGACTCTCAATGACAATAGGGTGAATACTTGCATCGGCAGTATAACCTATTTCTTGAGCTTGAGCTGATTTCTTGAGCTAAACATCTAACCACAGGAACGAACAGAGAAAGGCATAAAGCAGCGGAGAAAAAGGCCGTGAAACACGGCCTTTTAAGTCTTAATTGAACGGACTCACTAAAATCATCGTCTCGTTACGATCAGGACCCGTAGAGATAATGTCGATAGGCGTTTCTAACAACTCTTCAATACGCTTGATGTAATTGATCGCAGCCTGTGGCAACTGATCAATCGACGTCGCACCAAAAGTCGACTCGCTCCAACCCGGCATAGTTTCATAAACAGGCGTAACCTGCTCATAACCTTCTGCAGCAAGTGGAGTGACTTTTGCAATAGTGCCATCAGAGTGTTGATAACCTACACAAATCTTCACTTCTTTCAGACCATCGAGTACATCTAACTTAGTCAAGCAGAAGCCACTCACACTGTTGATTTGCACCGCGCGACGCATTGCCACGGCATCCAACCAACCTGGACGGCGCTTACGACCCGTCGTCGCACCAAACTCATGGCCTTTAGTGCCTAAATGATCACCCACTTCACATAAGAGTTCAGTCGGGAAAGGACCGGCGCCCACACGAGTGGTGTAAGCCTTCATAATACCTAGGACATAGTCTAAGTGACGTGGACCAAAACCGCTGCCCGTCGCAACACCACCGGCAGTAGTATTTGAAGAGGTTACAAATGGGTATGTTCCGTGGTCGATGTCGAGTAATGTACCTTGCGCGCCTTCGAACAGTATTGGCTCACCGGCTTTACGGGCGGTATCCAAGAGTTCAGTCACGTCAACACACATGCTCTTCAGATAATCGGCCATAGCCAATGCATCTGCTAGCGTTTGCTCATAATCTACGGCTTCAACCTGATAATACTCTGTCAGCATAAAGTTATGATATTTCATCACTTCTTTCAGCTTTTCAGCAAACAGTTCTGCATTGAATAGATCGCCTACACGTAGACCGCGGCGGGAGATCTTATCTTCATACGCAGGTCCGATACCACGGCCAGTAGTACCAATCGCTTTATTACCGCGGGCTTTTTCACGGGCGATATCTAGGGCGCAGTGGAAAGGTAGGATCAGCGGACATGCTTCAGAAATCAGCAGACGTTCCTCAACGGGAATGCCACGATCTTTAAGCATGTTGATTTCTTTCATCAGGGCATCGGGGGCAAGCACCACACCGTTACCAATAATGCATTTCACATTATTGCGTAGAATACCCGATGGGATCAGATGGAGTACGGTTTTATCGCCATTGATAACTAAAGTGTGACCCGCATTGTGGCCACCTTGATAGCGAACTACATATTTTGCCTGTTCTGTTAGAAGGTCGACAATCTTACCTTTGCCTTCGTCACCCCATTGGGTGCCGAGAACAACTACGTTTTTGCCCATTGTTTGCTGCAAGGTTGTGGTTAAAAAAGAATTCTAACAGATTTTAAACGGCAAGTGGTAAGGCATTTATGAAAAAATGATCAAAATGACAGCTCCCGCCGTGACTAAAGCGCCGCCTATTCTGCGTAAAACTTGCTGATCTTGGTTAGAAAGTTCATTCAGATAACGACGCCATTTATTAGGAAATAACAGTGGGCCTACGCCTTCTAGGATCAACACTAATGCAATCGCCAGCATAAATAATTGAAATGTCATCTTCCCCTCTCAAGTTCAAGCTTATTCCCAGATGATAGCCAATTTTAGCCAATAAAAAACCCAGCATAAGCTGGGTTTTTTGATATTCCACAAACGTATTAACGCTTAGAGAATTGTGGCTTACGACGTGCTTTACGTAGACCCACTTTCTTACGCTCAACTTTACGAGCGTCACGGGTAACGAAACCAGCAGAACGTAACGATGGACGCAGAGCTTCATCTAATTGCATCAGAGCACGGGTAATACCGTGACGGATTGCGCCTGCTTGGCCAGTGATACCACCGCCTTTAACAGTTACATAGATGTCCAGCTTGTCAGTCATTTCAACTAACTCTAATGGCTGACGAACAACCATACGAGCAGTTTCACGACCAAAATACTGATCCAAAGGACGTTGATTTACAACGATGTTGCCACTACCAGCTTTAGCGAATACGCGAGCTGTAGAGGTTTTGCGACGGCCAGTGCCGTAGTACTGAGTTGCAGCCATTTGCTTAATCCCGTTTAGATATCAAGAACTTGAGGTTGTTGTGCAGCGTGGTTATGTTCTGCGCCAGCGTAAACTTTCAGTTTACGGAACATGGCACGGCCCAGAGGACCTTTTGGTAACATACCCTTAACTGCCTTCTCGATGATCATTTCTGGCTTATGCGCTTGCAGCTTTTCAAAGCTGATTTGCTTAATGCCACCAGGGAAGCCTGAATGCGAGTAGTACGTTTTGCCTTTCGCTTTGTTACCAGTAACAGTAACTTTCTCAGCGTTGATAACGATGATGTAATCACCAGTGTCAACATGAGGAGTGTATTCTGGCTTGTGCTTTCCGCGTAAACGGGTAGCAATTTCAGTAGCGATACGACCTAAAGTTTTGCCGTCTGCATCAACGACGAACCAGTCACGAGTTACAGTTTCTGGTGTAGCAGTAAAAGTCTTCATTATTACAAAAACCCAAAGTTAATTTTCTGTCTCACATGTTGTTTGCATTTGCAAACAACACAAAATTGCCTTTCGGTACCCCTTCGAGCACTTAATCCGGCTTACAACTTCCGCCCAATTGGCGGAGTAACGTGGGCAGGTGGCGGAGTATAGACAAAGCTGAGTTAAAAATCACCTGATTTTTTGCCAAAAATTATAAAATTTCGCTCAATCTGGCCCGTCATCCAACGGATTAACAAGCCACTGGCAATTCGAGGAGGAAATTGTAGAAAACACATACCACACAAGGTTAAGGTAGGTGCTCTGTTTTTAAATAATCGTGGGATTGCATTTCAATAAGACGTGAACGGCAACGTCTAAATTCAAAACTCAGCAATCCATCGGCGTAAATATCTTCTAGCGGCACTTGGGCCGATACAATCAGTTTGACATTGCGCTCGTAAAACTCATCCACCATAGCAAGAAAACGCCTAGCAATATCATCGCCAGTGAGAAAAGCGCCCATTTGCTCTATACCGCTTACGAGCACAGTATGATAAATCCGTGCTAACTCCATATAATCCCGTTGGCTACGCGGCCCATCGCACAGGGCTCTAAAATCTGCGAGTAACACGCCCTGTGCTTGTTGGCGAATTTGGATTTCACGCCCTTCAATTTCAATGGCTTCGACCGACACTTCAGCCTCAGGCGCCAATTGTTGGAAGTAATGCAACAGGTTAGTATCGGCCTGCGCATCCAAGGGATAATGATAAATCTCCGCCTGCTCTAACGTTCGCAGTCGATAGTCAATGCCTGAGTCCACATTTAACACTTCACAATGCTGATTGATTAAAGCGATTGCCGGTAAGAAACGGACGCGCTGTAAGCCGTTTTTATATAGTTCATCGGGAATGATATTCGATGTGGCGACTAACACGACTCCCTCTTTAAATAGCGCTTGGAAAAGAGTGCCAAGTAACATCGCATCGGTAATATCGGAGACAAAAAACTCATCGAAACAAATCACTCTGTACTTGGCCGCCATCTGTTTAGCGATGACGAATAAGGGATCCCTTGTGCCTTTGAGGCCATCTAAATCTAAGTGTAACTGGTGCATAAAGCGATGAAAGTGGGCCCGCAGTTTTTTATCGCCAGGCAGTGCATCATAGAAGGTATCCATCAGATAGGTTTTACCGCGCCCCACTCCGCCCCAGAGATACAGGCCTTTAGTCGCAGCAGGCGCCGATGTTAATCCTATTGCCGTAAACAACTTAGTGATGAGCGAACTGGGTTCCTCTGCGGCGGTTAAATCCTCATAGACTCGTTGCAACGCCTTAACGGCAATTTCTTGGGCCGGATCATGGGAAAAACCATCTCGGGTAAGATCTCTTTGATAATGCAGCCAAGGGCTTAACTGAGGCACTGTTTAATTCTCTTATAACCTTTATTAAAACTGTGACGATATTAGCACGGCAAATGTGGCACAGGATATATTAATGCCGCATTGGGCAAACAAGGTAAATTAATCCTCCCTTTAAATCTGCCCCCTAAATTACAATGGCCTATATTCAATGGCGCTATATTGACTTCCTAGTGTTGAAAAATACGCTCAGCGCCCATAGTTTTCACTTCTGTTACATTCAAGGAAGAGCCGATAAAATCGCCACAAAGAAATTAACCTTTGTTAATATTGATGAACTTTTTCAAATAGGTGCGTGTCCGAATGGTTACCTAGGCAAATAGCCGGTACCGATACAGATTTGATCTGGTGCGCACACTATAACGACGCATTACATCCAGATCCTTGATCCCTTATTTGGAGTTATGAATAGATGAAAACAAAACTATCTGTACTTTCAGCCGCAATGTTAGCCGCTACCTTGACTATGATGCCTGCCATCTCACAGGCCGCCATTCCACAGACGGTTGAGGGACAATCCATTCCAAGTCTTGCGCCTATGCTTGAGCGTACGACACCCGCAGTAGTATCAGTAGCAGTGACGGGAACTCATGTTTCTAAGCAAAGAGTACCTGATGTTTTCCGTTACTTCTTTGGCCCCAATGCACCGCAGGAGCAAGTGCAGGAACGCCCTTTTAGAGGCTTAGGCTCAGGGGTCATCATTGATGCGGATAAAGGCTATATAGTCACCAACAATCACGTGATTGATGGTGCCGATGATATTCAAGTCGGACTGCACGATGGCCGTGAAGTCAAAGCCAAACTCATTGGTACGGATTCAGAGTCTGATATCGCATTACTGCAAATTGAGGCCAAAAATCTTGTTGCCATTAAATCTTCTAACTCCGATGACTTGCGTGTCGGCGACTTTGCCGTTGCCATTGGTAATCCCTTCGGTTTAGGGCAAACAGTCACATCCGGTATCGTCAGTGCCTTAGGTCGAAGTGGCTTAGGCATAGAAATGCTGGAAAACTTTATTCAAACCGATGCCGCGATAAACAGCGGTAATTCCGGTGGCGCGCTGGTTAACTTAAACGGTGAATTGATTGGGATTAACACCGCAATCGTCGCACCGGGCGGCGGTAACGTCGGTATTGGCTTTGCGATCCCCGCCAATATGGTGAAAAACTTGGTTGCACAGATTGCCGAACACGGTGAAGTACGCCGCGGTGTACTGGGGATTTCGGGACGCGATCTGGATAGCCAACTCGCACAAGGTTTTGGTTTAGATACCCAGCACGGTGGCTTTGTCAATGAAGTCACCGCTGGCAGCGCCGCGGAAAAAGCCGGCATTAAGGCGGGCGATATTATTGTCAGTGTCGATGGCCGTGCGATTAAGTCATTCCAAGAGCTACGCGCTAAAGTCGCCACTATGGGCGCTGGTGCTAAAGTTGAGCTAGGACTGATCCGCGATGGCGACTCTAAAACGGTTAAAGTGACCTTAGGCGAAGCCAGTCAAACCACAGAGGCTGCCGCTGGCGCAGTTCACCCCATGCTGCAGGGAGCTTCCCTAGAAAACTCAGCTAAGGGCATTGAAATTACCGAAGTGGCGCAAGGTTCACCCGCAGCCATGAGTGGCTTGCAAAAAGGCGATGTGATTGTGGGAATTAACCGTTCTGCGGTGAAGGATCTCAAGTCGCTCAAAGCACAACTTAAAGATCAAGAAGGTGCAGTAGCACTGAAGATCCTCCGCGATAAGAGCATGCTGTACTTAGTGTTACGCTAATCGACGCTCGCGTCTGAAATTTCAGCAATTTTTCAGACACTGATCTGCATAGGGAACCTAGGTTCCCTATGCTTCGCGCGGTTAACCATGTTAATCTAACTCACCTTTTTCAATATTTATCCTGCCATGACAATAAAAGACACTCTGTTATATCTAGGTAAAGCCACCCTTTTCGGTCTTATCATGGCGGCAATGTTCTTATTGGTCACCCGTTATTTCGATGACCAACACCTCGGTAATAGTCTGCTTCAGCCCCGAGCGAATAACACAGTCGAGCTATCCTTTGCCAAGGCCGTGCGCCGCGCAGCCCCTGCCGTAGTCAATATTTACAGCCTCAGCATAGATCAGAGTCGCCCACTCAATTCAGGCTCACTCCAAGGCCTAGGCTCTGGGGTGATAATGAGTAAAGAGGGCTATATTCTCACGAATTATCATGTAATTAAAAAAGCCGATGAAATTGTGGTCGCCCTGCAGGATGGCCGTAAATTTACCTCGGAAGTGGTGGGTTTCGATCCTGAAACCGATCTCTCTGTCCTTAAAATCGAAGGCGATAACTTACCGATTGTCCCCGTTAATCTAGATAGCCCCCCCCAAGTCGGTGACGTGGTGCTCGCCATTGGCAACCCCTACAATTTAGGCCAAACCATTACCCAAGGCATTATTAGCGCCACCGGCCGTAACGGTTTAAGTTCGGGTTATTTAGACTTCCTGCAAACCGATGCCGCGATTAACGCGGGCAATTCCGGTGGCGCCTTAATCGACACCAACGGTAGTCTGATTGGGATTAACACCGCGGCATTCCAAATAGGTGAAGAAGGCGGTGGCCACGGCATAAACTTCGCTATCCCGATTAAATTAGCCCACAGCATTATGGGCAAGTTGATTAAGAACGGCCGCGTGATCCGCGGAGCATTAGGGATTTCCGGCGAGCCGATTAACCCTGTAGTAGCACAAATTCTAAATCTGCCCGATTTGCGGGGGGTATTAGTCACAGGAGTCGACCCTAACGGCCCTGCGGCACGGGCCCAGTTAATGCCAAGGGATGTGATTATTAAATATGATGGCGAAGATGTTCCCGGCGTAGAGATGCTGATGGACCGCATCGCAGAAACCACCCCAGGTAAAAAGGTGATGATGACGGTCATCCGCCAAGGTAAACCGCAAGAGTTACCGGTCATTATTGATGAAAAGGTTGTGGTTGATAATTAAGCTCAGTAACTGACCTTGTTAACCTCAGAATGAGGCATGTATAAAACCTCATTCTGAGTCATCCTAAAATCACCTATTACCTCATCCCTCAAATGGCAGAGCTAAAATAGCACTGTAATTTCTAGCTTACTTTTGCCCCAAAGCAAGATAACTTTGTTGTCAGTTTGCAGCATGAATTGTCA
>NZ_PFGL01000071.1:13364-43027 GCF_002783505.1 Shewanella sp. CG12_big_fil_rev_8_21_14_0_65_47_15 | reverse complement strand
AAACATCCATGTTTTAGAAGGTCACTGGTGCAACAATGCCAATCTAACTAACCCTCTAGCTGTTCGTTCAGCTAAAAAGATATTGCCCCATTCATAGCCACAGTTCTAGGGCGTGTGATCAGCTACTATGGGTTAATTGACCAAATTTTAGTAATGATACATAGTCTCCACTATTACTGGATCAGATCAACAAGTGGTTTTACGCTAAATATAAAAATTCTATACGGAGGTCAGCTACCATCAATAGTGGTAGCTGACCTATGTCTCACCGGTTTAAGCTCAGAATAGCTCTAGTTGATTTGCGAGATATTTTATTATTTAGCCAGTTTTGAGGTAGTAAATCTTGTGTCACTATATTTGACTTATTATCTCCATTATTTCCCCAAGTAATTTTTAGTTTATTCAAATCACTAAGTCTAGATTTGAATAACAGTTCTATCTGGTTAATGCGTTCAATCTCTCGAGTCATGTAGCCAATAGGAACGCTAATTCCACTATCTGAGTTTGGCTGTCCATGGTACTGGACAAGAGCAAAAATGCCTGGAATTACAAATAGCTCAACCCTATCGAGATGGAGAGGATCCGATAAGCCATATGGGAATATGTTTTTTAAATTTTTTGGGGCGTCCCAATTATTTCCATGGTGAATTAGTGAAATTTTTGCGTTGATGTCATTTTGTTCAAGAATATTTTTTAGATCTTGAACAAATCGATCTATATCATCCGAATTCGCCCCCCAAAAAGGAACGTTGCTTGGCATCCATAATGCTTTGAGATCAATATCATCTGTGAGTTCTCGAAGCGTGTTACGAATCCATATCAGGGCCTCACGACGATTTTCCAATAAATAGAGGGGGCCAAATACACCTCTAGTATCAGATGAACCATAGCCAGTTTTACTATTATCTCTAGCCGTCATCCACGCGGAATAGTCAACCCGGTAACCATCAACGAAATTTTTGAGTACAGAGTCGTCCACCAAACGGCAATAAGTTTCTGCGTTGGTACCCTTTTCTTCAATAATATTGCTACCAAGAAAATCTGCGATATGAGATTCCAACTCGCTACTTAGAGGGCGGCTTTGGCTAGAGCCAAGCCGTTCTAATGATCTAACCCATTGTTTAGGCTCTCCCTTAGTAGGCATGTAGTTGAACTCAATATCAACAGGTAATAAGAGAACTTCACTAGCGGTACAGCCCATCACTTTGTAAAGCTGGGTACGTTGGCGTTCATATTCATTATGGCGAGTTACTTCAAGATAACTTCTAAATTGTCGGCTGAATTCCTCAATTATTTTATCTACTCCTATGTCTTTCGAAGAGTTTGGCATAGGGAGTTCAGGTAAACCATACATTAATCGGCTAAGCTTTTGTTCTTTACGTACCGTTAAAGCGAATGAGTCTAGTACTACGTGTTCTGTTTGTTCAGTGTATCGTACCAGCATGGGAACGCCGTCTTTTTGGCTCGTTAGTAGTGGACTAGGAACCAGATAGCCTTGTTGATCCATTGAAGCTAGACGTTTGTCAGCTAATGATTCTAACAATTCTTCTTCTTCTCGTTCAGATAGGCCAAAAAATTCACGTAGCTCCGCTGGAGACAATCGTTCAAAGAGAATCAGCAATCTGCAAGCAAATAGCTCAATGGCGGGCATTGGCTTTTCTTCAGTCCATGCCACGTTCATAATATATTTCCGCGCAGGTATCAAAATGCTTATTCGATTTCCAATACGAGGTTTAACTTCTATAGAACTTGAGTTCATGCTGATATGACTTCCTTGTTGGATTCAAGAGACGTAATAATTTGATAATTGCGATGCCCCTGCATTGTTTGTTTTGATATGAATTCATAAACACTACCCAATGCTGAATCATTGTGTTCTCTACGCCACATGCGGCTAGCGCCCAGAATAACTAAGCGCTCCTGAGCCCTAGATATGGCAACGTTAATTCGAGAGGTGTCTCTCAAAAATCCCTGCAATGTATTAGGGTTATCTCGTACCAAACTAAGGATAATAATTTTATTTTCTTGCCCTTGGTATGAATCAACAGTGTCAATTCTTATTAAATTACGTAATGGACCCATCCATTCAGCTTGATTGAGTTGTGTTTCAATCTCATTCTTTTGTGCTCTATACATTGTAATGATGCCAATTGGATGTGGTTGTTCATTCGTGACAGTTTTTTGAAGATCTTCAACAGATTCTGCATCGACTAGAGCTCGCAACAATTGTACGAGTACATCAATTTCATACTGATTTGTATAACCAGGCTCGGCCTCTGTTTCGCCTTCATCTGAAGTTGTGTCAATCCAGCTAACACCTTTATTCCATGGGAATGGCAACTCGTCATACCAAGCTTTAGCCGGCCCTCGACCAGTATATAGTTTTCCAATTTCATCAGCGTAAAAACATGCTGAGACCAGATCTCCAATGGGTTCAATCATACGATATTGAGTATCTAGAGTAACCCCCCCACATGCTTTGAAAGCTCTCTCAAAGTCAGATTCCAAGAAAGCCTCTTGGCTTATTTCAAGCTGCTTACTTGCATGTTTTATGTGCCCATTTTGGTAAAACGGTGGTAACTGTTTGTGATCGCCAACTAATAAGACTCGTTTAGCACTTTGTAACGCAACCATTAATTCACTAGCTTGTGCTCGGCCGGCTTCATCAACAATAACCCAATCAAACTGAGTTTGATCCAGTTCCAAACTACGACGTCCTACTCCTACTAGGGTACCGCAGGCCAACTGTTTGGTTTTTAGCATAAATCGATCATAACCAGCTTCCCCTGAACGAAGAACGTCGAGCCAATCTTGACTTAAAGATAACAAACTGTGCAGTCGCTCAACCTTAGCAGGGTTATTTACTCCATGGCTTTGAGCTAATAGCTGCAACAGTTTATCCAATAGAGACTCACTTTCTGTTGGTAACTCACCAAGAGCACTTTCAAATTGATTACGAACTATTGTTTCGATAGTTTCTAAAGTTTGGTCTTTGCGGTGCATTAACTCAGTTAACTGATCAGTATTACGATCATTAGACTTGCCGCCCGTTAATAGTAACTCTGAATATTGGCGCTGGTACTGTCTAAGTTGTACAAGTAGAGGCGCTAAAGTGCGGTGGAGTCGGGTAGCATCTTGAATTAACTCATGTGGTAGCTGCAGTCTCTTAGATAGTGCGCAGATTCGTAGATCGTATTCTCGATGAAACTTGTGACGGATTTTTTGCTGTAATGCTCTGGTGTGGGTAGGCAGCATACGATCATCGATTAAGGATTCACTGCCAATACGGATGGTATCTAATTCTAAGCCCTTATCAGAGCATAGTTCACGAGCCTTAATTGCAACATTATCCACAGCTGAGTGTTGTTGACCTACGAGCAAAATGTTATTTGCACCAGCATGTTCAAAAAGATAATGAATAAACTTGCTAACGAAAGTCGTTTTACCAGTACCTGGAGGTCCTTGTAGGACTCCAACAGGGCCTTGGCCAACTAAAAACTGGAATGCTTCTAGCTGTTTATTATTTGTTTCTTGACCCGGGACATCATACAAATCTCTCAAGGCCATAACGGTTGGCCTTTCTGACATTTCCTTAAGATCAGGCTTATGGCGACTATCGAAATAGTCCACTAAATTGGGAATGACTGATTTTTTAGAAATCACTCGGTTTAAAGCCTTCAGACGCAGTTCTCTTGAGGATTTACTTCGAATAGACTCTAGTTGAAGTATTCTTCCTGACACAAACTGCCTAGATGCCCAATTATTCACTGGCTGGACAGCTATATAACTGGCCGTAGTTTCGTTAATTAGTATTTCACCAAGCTTTTCATCAGAATTTGATTGATAGACATAATAGGTATCTTCAATATCAATTTGTAGATCACGTCCGTCAAGACATGAGTACGGGTACATTGGATGTCCGCTATCGCTTATTTTTTCCTCTGCACCAAATTCAATCTGAAAAGATTGTCGAAGTTGGCCTTCTGTTTTAGCCAATGATTCCCATAAGTTAATAGGGGATAGCTCTTGGCGTTCTTCTTCGGTTAAGGGTTCATCTGAAGCTTCGTTGGAAAGATTGAATTGTTCAATAATGGCATCAATCACGGCTTCGGTATCAAGAATTTTGTCAACTAAATCACATCGCTCATTTAACTTGCCATTGTTCAGGACGATTGGTTGAGATAGTCGCGCTACAGACCGTTGTTGAGCGCTAACAACATCACTAAGTGGGATTGAACTTGTGTATCGAACCCAAGTAATCTTACGTTTTATAACGTCTAGGTTCACTTTTAGAGAGGCGCTGCTACCAGTAAAGAAACATTCTAGCTCTTTTTCTGTGTCATTCTCGTTATTTCGTCCTTTGCTCCATTTGAAATTGAAATAGTAGCCGCCATCAATCGGTTCAAATAATGTAGGCGTTTTAGGGAAGTTGGCATCTCCCCAACTTAACAATATCGACTCTTCTGTAGATTTATTTTCTGTTATTTCAATTGGTGTTGTTAATATAGCGTCACTTTGTAGCGCATTCAGTAGTGGCGCTAGAGCAACTGGTATTTTGTTCTCATTATCTCGAGCTCGAATTAGTTCGTCTCGCACTGATTCTGGCAGTTCTTCTTCAAATAATTCTTCAACTATCTTAAAGATGGCGAATCGATCACGGCCATAAGCGTCAGTAACAGAGGGGTTGGCTGGGCCATACTCTGTGTTATATGCTTCCGTTTCGCTACCGTAGTCAAGCGCATCCAAAAGAACGACTTGTTCTGCATTAGAGTCTTTTAGCAGAATATTTTCAGGATGCAGGTCGCCATGAGAAAATCGCTTCTCATGGAAGTTCATTACACTAGTAACTAGGTTGATGGCTAATTCACGTTTTTCTTCTTGAGATAAGGTCAAATCAATTAAATAATTTGACCATGTTTCACCTTCAATATACTCGGTAACGATAAATAAACCCTGAGAGTTCATTAAACCAAAATCCAAAAGTTTTGGCGTTGGTAATGTAGTCTCTTGAAACATCTCTAGACGTTTAAGAAATTGAAGAATACGTCGATTTGAACCTATCTTTTCTGGAGAAATTTGTACATTTCCCCATAGTTTTACCAATATTTCTTGATTGTCTTTCTTAGCAACAAATGCTTTTTTATCGCTTGTCGTTGCAAGGGCTTGTAAAGCATCGTTGAGCTTTTCTGGAGGAGGAGGGAATGCTTGTAATATTAGGTAAGGATTCAGTTCTTCGCGCCTATGCGGACTATGCTTTAACTGTTCATAGATCTGCTGTGATTCTTTATCCTCAGAGATGCTGGTCCCTGTGAGAATGTTGAACTCTACTAACATGGTGTGAGCACCTTCATAGCGCTCAATTGCATCCCAAGATAGTGCTTTTTCAAACCACGGAGTTAAGCTGCCATCGAAAGGGTCATTTTTGGGAACAGTCCATTCTGGAACACCGTTAACCTGTTGGAGTTGTTGATTAAAACAGATTTGATATGCGACAGATGCTAAAAGAAAAACATCTAAGCGAAAAGCATCAATGAGTTCGCCGTCACACATAACGTCTTCGGGAAGCGAAATCGACGAACTTTGTAATAATTTACGATGATCGGAAACTGTACCGGTTTCAGGAAAGAATGCAGCTCCAAAGCCAGAAGCCAAAATGCTATGATGGTTTTTTGCATACCAAAGGTTATGCGGATCAATATCTCTATGAGCAATTTTTAAGGCATGCAAATCACTAAAAGGAGCGAGGAGCGCTCTTACACGATCAATCCGCTGCTCCTTTGACCAAGATGCAGAATCACAAGATATCACTTCATCCAGTCGCTCTGTATTTCGAGGTAGCTCATACAACTCACAGAAATCTTCGGTGACATCATCAACAGAAACATCGTTTACATACCTGAGAAGATAATCACGCATAGTGCTATTATCTCGGATAAATTTTCCAATTCTATTTTCCCGAAGTGCAATATTTGACCAAGTAGATTGTAATGCGTTTAACGTCCCTAATTGACTGAAGTCCCAGCGCCGAATTAATCCTTTTGAGGCAGGCATTGTTCTATCTTGGGCTGAGAACTCCCTGTATATAGAGTTTCTGTGGGCAAACCATGGTTTATCTGCAATTACCTGAAAATTTCCAACAACCAACTCCTTTTTTTTAATCTTTGGTCCTTCAAAAAAATTGTAGATAATTGGTAAGGCGTTAGGAGAGTTTGGTCGAGGACATCCTCTCGTATTAAAGAAGTGGTTTAGATTCTTATTTGCAACAAGGGCCTCATATTTATCAGTAGCTCGTATAGCCAGAAATTCTTCGAGCGTGTGGACGAAGAGTCGTTCAGCCTGAGGGAGATTATCCGGAGTTGCATTACCACAGAGTACAACATGAGCTTCAACTGTCAGCCAATAACCTAGCTTGTGTGCCAGCTCTCTATCAAGTAGCTTCTGCAGGCGTAGAGCGTGTTCGCGCTTGATCGCAAAAGGGCTTTTTCCACGATTTTGGCCATTTTGAATCCACATACCATTATCATACTGAATTACACCATTCCATTCTTTTAGCTCAACGAGAAGTAGACGGTCATGGGTAATAATAAGACAATCAATCTCCATTGGACCTTGAGAATCCGAAGCCACAAGCCCCGCAAATCCATGCCAGCTTTTTTGAAATTCTAATTCCATTTTATGAATAGCCTTGAGCTCGCTTGCGTGAAGCCCTGCTCCCCCTACCTTTCTAACTTCCATGGCTAGTTGTCCCTTGTCTGAGTTTTATAATTTTTTTGTTTATATCATAAATTTACTTAATTTAGTTATTAAAAGTCTCACAGGGTTATTCCAAAAATGTGACATTAAACCCATTGTCCATCATGGTTCAAATGGATATACGGTTATTGCTATCTTTGCCATGGTCCTTCGTGGTTGGTTTAATTTGGTTGTTGTTCCATATTTTATTGTTAGTGGCTACTCGATATCTGAAGTTGCCCTTTAGTTATCTTGCAATTGCTAGCCAATTGTAACTATGGTGGTGCCGAATCAGCGCCTATGGTTGCGAGTTCTTGCAACAAAGCTTAATACCACTTGCTGTTTTAATCGCAGTTTTGGTTATTATGCATGGACGAACTTTGTTGCACGGGCTTGCGCTTAGTGGTTACAGCAATTACAACGTAATCATTTTCATTCATCTGTCTCAGGTTTATTGGTTAACAATGCCATTTGTCCAAAGACAAATCACAGCCAGCTTCATTGAAGCTAAAAAGTGGTTTTCCATACTTTTGGTAATCCGAAATGTAGAAGTTAGAGTAAAAAACCTAACTCGAAAATGTCCCAAAACGTGCCGCGTATTTCTTTAAAACAAACAGGCCACACCGATGTTAAACAGGTGATCCATGGTGATTTGCGAGACGACCGTCCGCCCCATGGACGGACTTGAACAACATCCTTGTTTAACTGCCAGTTCACCGTCCATGGCTCTCGTTCATAAGCTTAGAAACCCTAGGTTTCTATTCACCGTGTCGGTGAGCAAGCGTCATGGTTCTTCTATATGAGCCTGCATTTAATTACCAAACAATAAGTCATTAGTGATATTAGCCCTTCTATATTTAACGTTCTTCTATCCCTTTCCTTTTAGCTGAACAAATTGCGGGCAATAAAAAACCAGCACTAGGCTGGTTTTTTATTGGGAGCTAGTTCTAAGCAAATGTTATTGCACACGCTCTACCTGCGCGCCCAACCCTTGGAACTTATTCTCTATGTGCTCGTAGCCGCGATCTAAGTGATAGATACGATCGACGATAGTCTTGCCATCGGCCACTAGGCCCGCAATTACCAAGCTCGCTGATGCGCGTAAATCCGTCGCCATCACCTGCGCACCACTCAAAGACTCAATCCCTTGAATAATGCAGGTATTGCCTTCAAGCTCCATGTTCGCACCCATACGGATAAGTTCTGGCACGTGCATAAAGCGATTTTCGAAGATGGTTTCGGTAATGGTCGCTGTGCCCTGGGCTAATACGTTTAGCACGCAGAACTGCGCCTGCATATCGGTTGGAAAACCGGGGTATGGCGCCGTCTTGATATTCACTGCTTTTGGACGTTTGCCTTGCATATCCAGTTCAATCCAATCTTCGCCCGTCGTAATCTTAGCGCCCGCATCCTCAAGCTTAGCGATCACCGATTCCAATGATGCAGGGTCAGCCTTTAAGCAACGAATGCGCCCACGGGTCACAGCGGCGGCCACGAGGAAGGAACCGGTTTCGATACGGTCTGGCATCACGCGGTAATTACAGCCCTGTAAACGCTCAACCCCTTGAATACGCAGGGTCGCACTGCCTACACCGGTGATTTTTGCGCCCATGGCAATCAAGCAATTCGCCAAGTCGATGACTTCAGGTTCGCGCGCCGCGTTTTCAATTACGGTTTCGCCATCGGCTAACGCCGCCGCCATCAGTAAGTTTTCCGTCGCGCCAACACTCACCATGTCCATGAAGATGTGAGCGCCCTTTAAGCGGCCATCGACACGGGCCTTGATGTAGCCTTCTTTCACTTCAATCTTGGCGCCCATCATTTCGAGGCCATGTAAGTGTAGGTTCACCGGACGCGCGCCAATGGCACAGCCACCGGGCAATGAAACGTCAGCGGTACCATAGCGTGCCAATAACGGCCCTAAGATCAAGATAGACGCACGCATGGTTTTCACGAGATCGTAGGGAGCGCAAAACTCATTCAGATTCGTGGTCGAAATGCGGATCTGTCCGTCGCCAAGCTCGGTCACATCGGCGCCAAGACAACGCAGCAATTTGCAGCTGGTGCTCACATCGCGCAAATTGGGGACATTCGACACAATAAAATCAGTCTCGGCTAACACGCCTGCCATCAAAATAGGCAGCGCAGCGTTTTTAGCACCTGAAATGATCACATCACCAGCAAGCGGAGGGCTTGCTTGAATCGCTAATTTATCCACTTTTCCTCACTACTAGCTGTTGAAAATTTTCTCGCGTTTCCATTGAGTCGGCGTGAAAGTTTTAATCGTTAATGCATGTAATTCACCGCTGGCAATGTGTGCCGTTAGCGGTGCATAGATGGCTTGTTGCTGTTTGACTCGGCTCATACCATCGAAACATTCGCCCACGGCGATCACTTTATAATGGCTGCCATCGGAGCTAGCGTGAACTTCTTCAAGCCCTAACGCATCACGTAAAATCTGTTCTATTAAGCTGCATTCCATAAATCTAGTACCTTGTTTTCAAAGCGCTTCTTCGGTGAAGAAGGACTGTAAATCGTATAAATCGATTAATTTTTTAAGCTGCTCAGAGGCCAAGCAAAGTGTCAGCGGCGAGTTATGGGCACGCACTAGAGCCAGCAAAAAAGCCACTCCGGCGCTATCACTATATTCAAGCCCTGACAAAGACAACTCTTGTGTCTGCTTTTCCAGCAAATTTTGCCGCTGTGGCCACAACGCTATCACTTGTGTCTGTGATAGGCGTCCCTTGATATGACAAACCCTGCCCTGCTGCACAAATTCAACCACGGCGATTACTTCCCTGATTTAGATTGTTTAACCACTTTTTCTTTAGTGCGCTCTTCAAGCATCTTAATCACGGGATCAATACCCTGTTGGCGGATAAGGTTAGAGATCTCAGATTGCTTAGATGACAGCAAGCTCACCCCTTCGGCCACTAAATCAAACGCTTTCCATGAGTCATCCTTCAAACGGCGCACTTTAAACAGTAACTTTATCGGTGGACGACCCGCTTCGATGATTTGCACGTTGACGTCGACAATTTTCTCGCCGCTAAAATCGGCACCGGGTGAAAATTCAACTTTCTGATTCGTGTATTCGGTAAATGCCTGTGCATAGGTAGAGATTAAATATCCCTCGAAGGCAGTGACAAATCGATTGCGCTGATCTTCTGTCGAGTCTTTTAAATACTGACCTAATACTTTGTAAGAGGCATATTTATAGTCGACGTATGGCATTAATTCTTCGCGTACGATCACCTTTAGATGATCCGCATCGGCATCGATTAAGGCCTTATCTTGGTGGAAACGATCGAAGGTTTTATTGGCAGCGGCTTTCACCATGGCATAAGGATCCATAGTGTTAATCGCTGCATCGGCAATAGCATTCATTGCGGTAAAAACCATCACTAACGGCAGTAAAAAGCGAGATAAGCTTTTAAACATAGTGGTCACCCCTATTTATCCTTTGAACCCATACTATATAAAAACTGACCAATCAGGTCCTCTAACACTAAGGCAGAACGAGTATCGTCAATCTTATCGCCATCCTTAAGCATACTGACATCGTCATCCATAAACCCGGGGGTTAAACCGAGGAATTGTTCACCGAGCAAACCCGAAGTTAAAATAGCTAAGCTACTGGTTTCAGGAAATTTATCATAACGTTTGTCCATCACAACCGTCACCACAGCCACCAGTTTGACAGGGTCGAGGTCAATATTACTCACCCGCCCAACCACAACGCCGCCCACCTTGACCGGTGAGCGCACTTTAAGGCCGCCAATATTAGTGAAGTTGGCCGTTAAGGTGTAGCTACTGTCGCTGGTTTTCACCTCGATATTGGCGACTTTGAACACCAACACAAGGAAGGCGGCTAAACCTGTTAAGAGAAACACACCCACTAACAATTCAATTTTTCGTGTCAACATGCTCAGTTACCACTCTGTTAATCCATCTAACCTGTGTCGAAATCCGCAGTGTTCCGTTAGCGGCCAAACATCAGGGCTGTCAATAAAAAATCCAATGCCAGTACGGCGAGGCTTGATTGCACTACGGTCGATGTCGTTGCCCGGCTAATTCCTTCCGGATTAGGGATCACTTGGTAACCACGATATAGGGCAATCCAAGTGACCACTACGGCAAACACACCACTCTTGATCAAGCAGTTAACTATGTCTTTGCGCCATTCTACCGATGCTTGCAAAATCGACCAGAAGGCACCGTTATCGATCCCTTTCCATTCCACACCGACTAAATGGCCGCCATAGATACCCACAGCCGTAAACATCAACGCCAGTAAAGGCATGCTGATCACCCCGGCCCAAAAGCGCGGTGCAATAATCTGCCGCAGTGGGTCGATAGCCATCATTTCTAAGCTTGAGAGCTGCTCGGTACTCTTCATTAAGCCGATTTCAGCGGTCAATGCCGATCCCGCTCGTCCGGCAAATAACAATGCCGTGACCACGGGCCCAAGTTCACGCAACAAACTCAAAGCCACCATAGGCCCAAGGCTTTCTTCCGTCCCAAAACCGACTAAGATGTTGTAGCCTTGCAGCGCCAGCACCATGCCGATAAAGAGGCCCGAAACTAAAATGATCACCATAGATTGCACGCCGACCACATAGATCTGACGCACCAATAATGGAAACCCTTTACGCACCCTAGGCCAACGGAAAATTGCGCCCCAAAGCATCAACCCTGCACGGCCAAAACCGAGCACTAGCTCAATCGCACTGCGGCCCAAATCGGCAATACGGTCTAATAACTTCACTTGCCAACTCCTTTTGCCATCAATTCTTGCTGATAGTTATTCGCTGGATAATGGAATGGTACAGGGCCATCCGGCGCCCCTTGAATAAACTGTTTCAGCTGCGGATTATCGGCATATTTGAGTTGCTCAGGTGTCCCATGGGCGATAACTTTTTTATCTGCAACGACATAGACATAATCGGCAATACCTAACACCTCATCCACATCGTGGGACACCACAATTGAAGTAAGATTAAGTGCATCGGACAACTCACGGATAAGCTTCACTAACACGCCCATGGAGATAGGATCTTGCCCAGCAAAAGGTTCATCATACATGACCATTTCGGGCTCAAGGGCGATGGCTCTGGCCAATGCCGCGCGGCGTTGCATACCACCGGATAATTCGCTAGGCATCATTTGCGCCGCACCTCGCAGCCCGACCGCCTCAAGTTTCATCAACACAATAGTACGAATAATTTCTTCGGGTAAGCCTGAGTGCTCGCGCAGGGCGAAGGCCACATTATCGAAGACGTTAATATCGGTAAATAAAGCACCACTTTGGAACAACATACTCATGCGCTTACGTAATTCGAATAATTCGTTACGGCTCACACCATGCACATCGTGACCATCAAACAATACTTGCCCATGATCGGGGGTGAGTTGACCACCGATTAACTTTAATAATGTGGTTTTACCAATACCGCTCGGCCCCATAATGGCGGTCACTTTGCCCCTAGGAATAGACAGGCTAATATCTTCATATATGACACGTTGACCACGGCTAAACCCCAAATGACGGATCTCAACCAACGGCGTTTGTTCTTGAGTCATGCTTGATTCCGATATTTGAAAAGAGGTGGTCTGCGTCTTCCCGATGCAGACCAATCGAAGAGCCGCAAATTGTACGTAATTGTGCTTTAACCTACAACAGAATCGACACTATCGTCCGACGATACTTTCAATTTGCCTCATTTCCAGCGAAAATGCGCGCGAAGTTTTCTATCCCTGAGGGTAAAATGTTACTTAATGTTTTCAAGCGGGTTAGGAAATTCGTAACGATTGTTGAAGTCATCACTAAATAGCCCAGTATTCTGACCGACGACATGGATGCTAAAACCTAACCCTGATGGCCATATTCGAAGAAGCCACGGCAAGGCGATAGGCCATATGGATAATTTCATAGGCATAAACGGTAAAGACGATGATACTGCTCAAGACATTGAAGCACTAAACAGTGCTATTCTGCCCCCTCAATGGGGCGACAAAGACAATGCAAGAAGAGAGATAGACATGGTAGACCAATCACAACTACGCCAGTGGGGCTGCAAAGTTATCGATATTGAAAAGTCGGCCCTCGATAATCTATATCAGTACGTGGATTCAGTTGAATTCGCACAGGCGTGCGAACTGATCCTCAACTGTACAGGCAAAGTTATTGTTATGGGCATGGGTAAATCCGGCCACATAGGCAATAAAATTTCCGCCACCCTCGCCAGCACGGGAACGCCCGCCTTCTTCGTACATCCAGGGGAAGCCAGCCACGGTGATTTAGGCGTATTATCCGACAACGATATTATTTTAGCGATTTCCAATTCAGGTGAATCGAGCGAAATCCTCGCCTTAATGCCAGTGATCCAGCGTAAAGCCATCCCCGTTATCGCCATGACAGGTAAACCTGATTCCAATATGGCGCGCTTGGCTAAGATCCATTTATGTATTGAAGTGCCGGAAGAAGCCTGTCCACTCGGGCTCGCCCCCACCTCGAGTACGACAGCGACCTTAGTGATGGGCGATGCTATCGCTATCGCCCTGCTGCAGGCCAAAGGCTTTACCCGGGAAGATTTTGCCATGTCGCACCCGGGTGGCGCGTTAGGACGTAAGTTGCTGTTAAAAGTCAGCGATGTTATGCACCGCGGTGACGACTTACCACTGGTTAATCACGATATTTGCATCACCGAAGCCCTGTATGAAATCTCCAAAAAAGGCCTAGGAATGACGGCCATTATCGATGATAACCACAAACTGGTCGGTATTTTCACCGACGGTGATTTACGCAGGGTAATAGATGCACAGGTGAACCTACGCACGACGCCCATCGCCGATGTCATGACACGAAACTGTGTCACTATTACCGACAACGTACTCGCGGCACAGGCACTGCAAGTGATGGATGCTAAAAATATTAACGGCCTGATAGTGATAGACAAAGACCATCATCCTATCGGTGCACTCAACATGCTCGACATGGTTAAAGCGGGAGTGATTTAATGCCACAGCAAGGATTTTATGGCCCCATCAGCGATGACATTTGGCAAAGGGCGCAAAAGATTAAACTGCTCATCTGCGATGTTGATGGTGTGTTTTCCGATGGACGCATTTATTTAAGTAATGCCGGCGAAGAACTCAAAGCCTTTCACACCCGAGATGGTTACGGTGTACGCTCACTGTTGACCAGTGGTTTTCACATTGCCGTGATCACGGGTCGTCAATCTAAAATTGTTGAAAACCGCATGACGGCGCTGGGTGTCACTCACATTTATCAGGGTATTGACAATAAACTCGCCCCCTACGAAGAACTGTTATCACTCTATAATGTCACACCTGAAGAAGTGGCTTATATAGGTGATGATATAGTGGATCTGCCCGTGATGAACCTTGTCGGCCTAGCCGTCTGTGTCGCCGATGGTCATCCCTATGTACGCCAACATGCCCATTTTGTGACCCACCTCAATGGTGGTCATGGCGCACTTAGGGAGTTAACCGACTTGCTGTTACTTAGCCAAAATAAGTTCACCACGGCACACGGGATGAGTATATGAGTCGTGTGACCCTCGCCATCATCGCCTTTTTTGGCACCGCACTTATCCTCTATTGGCAGGTGCAGCACAAACGTGGTGGTGATACGGATGCTAGCTTGAACAATGCTGACAGACCCGATTACGTTATCGAAGACTTACACAGCGTTGAGTTCAATGATCAGGGTCAAGTGAATAGCCGCGTCACAGCAAAACACATGGAACACTATGAGCTAAAGAATCAGACCTTCTTCACTCAACCGGTATACCTTGTTTATCCTGACCAAGGTAAAGCACAATGGAAGATCCGGGCAGATCAAGGTCGGCTCAATAAAGATACGGGCAAGGTTGTATTAGAAAATAATGTTATTATTGACGCCATTAGCTCACAAGAACCGATACAGAACCTGTCTACCAGTTTTCTGGAACTCGATCTCAACACTATGATAATGACCTCAGACCGTATCATTTATGTCACAGGGAAAGATTTTAATATTCAAGGGCAAGGCCTTTATGCCGACCTAAACGCACAGGAAGTGCAATTGACCAGTCAGGTAGTAGGAACCTATGAAGCAAAATAACGTATTACTTGCCAGCCTCATGCTAATGATAAGCATGGGCGCCTTTGCTAAAGTCGACGACCTAAAACAGGAAGTCAAAATCCAAGCGGTCAGTCAAACCGCCGATATTAAAAACAACCAAATCATCTTCTTTGGTCCGGTTGAAGTTACCCAAGGCTCGATTAAAATCCATGCTGAACAATTGCGAGCCTTTTCGACGGAAGGTGAAAACAGTAAAATTTTGGTGGCCACGGGTAATCCTGCCACTTATACCCAAATTTTAGATGATGGCCGCCCCGCCTCAGCCAGCGCAAAAGAAATCCGCTACGAAATGGCGACTCGAACCCTAACGCTGACGGGATCAGCCACCCTAGATCAGGCGGGTAGCCAAGTGACGGGAAATCTTATCCGCTACAACATCAGCCAGCAAA
Organism: Shewanella sp. CG12_big_fil_rev_8_21_14_0_65_47_15; assembly: GCF_002783505.1. Classification (GTDB taxonomy): domain Bacteria; phylum Pseudomonadota; class Gammaproteobacteria; order Enterobacterales; family Shewanellaceae; genus Shewanella. Next base: position 27,757 of record NZ_PFGL01000071.1, on the reverse strand, counting down.
AACTCATCGCCGAAAGTACTGGCAGCGGAAATGATCGGGTGATCACTATCATTCAGCCCGAAAGCTACCAAGATGATGTCAAACCAGAACCCCCAACGGATAAACCTGTGAAACAGCAGGACTCTAAATGACCCAGATCACCCTAAGAGCACAAAATCTAGCGAAGAGCTATAAGAGTCGCCAAGTGGTAAAAGATGTCAGCCTAACGGTCAAAACGGGCCAAGTCGTTGGGCTGCTCGGCCCGAATGGTGCGGGCAAGACCACCACCTTCTACATGGTTGTCGGACTGGTTAAAAGCGATAAGGGCCATATCTTTATCGACGATGACGATTTAACCGCCGATCCTATGCATTTGCGGGCACGTAAAGGGATTGGTTACCTGCCACAGGAAGCCAGCATCTTTCGTAAGCTCACAGTACACGACAATATCATGGCGGTACTGCAAACCCGTAAAGAACTAAAGACTGAGGAGCGCGAGGAAGAATTAGAACACTTGCTCGAAGAGTTCCATATCACCCATATTCGCGATAGCCAGGGCATGTCATTATCCGGCGGTGAGCGTCGCAGAGTGGAGATAGCCAGAGCCCTTGCCGCCAACCCTAAGTTTATTTTGCTCGATGAACCCTTTGCCGGTGTTGACCCGATTTCGGTTATCGATATCAAAAAAATTATCGAGCAACTTAAGAGCCGTGGGCTAGGTGTCTTGATCACCGACCACAATGTGCGCGAAACATTAGATGTGTGTGAACATGCCTATATTGTGAGTCACGGAAACCTGATCGCCGAAGGCACACCCGCAGAGATCTTAGACAATCAGCAAGTTAGGGCTGTGTACTTAGGTGAACAATTCAGGCTATAGTTACTTAAATGGAGCCAATGATCATTAAATTTAACATCATCCGGCTCCCTTCATAATGATAACAAGCGACCTCATTCTAAAATAATAACCTAGGGATCAGCGGTAACATGAAAGCGTCACTCCAGCTCAAACTGGGTCAACAGTTAACTATGACGCCACAATTACAACAGGCCATTCGTCTGTTGCAACTGTCGTCATTGGAACTGCAGCAAGAGATCCAGCAAGCCTTAGACTCTAATCCTCTTCTCGAGCTGGAAGAGGAGCAATTTGACGCACCTAGCGAACGCAACCAGACCATAGCCGATACTGATTTCAGCGAGTCCAGCACTCTGCCACCCGAACAGGATAGCTCCACGGTCGACACGGCGGAATCGTTGACTAAAGAGTCCATGCCCGACGAACTCCCCATGGATACCACTTGGGATGAAGTCTTTACCGCCTCACCGAACTCGGGTCCAGGGGGCAGCCGTGAAGATGATATGCCCTTCCAAGGCGAAACCAGCGAAGGCCTATACGAACATTTAGAATGGCAAAAAAACCTCACGCCCTTTTCTGAGACCGATTTAGCCATCGCCACCGCCATTATTGATGCCATCGACGATCAGGGTTATCTCACTCAAAGTACTGAAGATATTCTCGAAGCTATGGGCAATCCAGACATCGAATTGGATGAAGTCGAGGCCGTGCTTAAGCGCATTCAACACTTCGACCCCGTTGGCGTGGCCGCGAGGGATTTAAGCGAATGCCTGCTTATCCAGTTATCCCATTTCTCGCCGGATACACCGCACCTCGAAAACGCCCGCATGTTGATCAGAGACCATTTAGATCTGATCGCCGCCCGCGATTTTAGACTGTTGATGCGTAAGACAAGACTCAAAGAAGATGAATTAAGGGACGGCATTGCCCTGATCCAGACGCTCAACCCTCGTCCAGGTTTATTGATCACGCCAGTCGATGAGGAATATGTCATCCCCGATGTCTCTGTCTCGAAGAAAAATGGCCGCTGGGTCGTCGAACTCAACCCTGACTGCATGCCAAAAATCAATGTCAATCAACAATATGCAGCAATGGCCCGCAGCACTAAGAGTCAAGCCGATAGCCAGTTTATCCGCGGCCATCTGCAAGAAGCTAAATGGTTTATCAAAAGCTTAGAAAGCCGGAACGAGACTCTGCTCAAAGTGGCGAACTGTATCGTGCAATATCAGCAAGGTTTCTTCGAATACGGTGAAGAAGCGATGAAACCTATGGTGCTCAACGATATCGCCGAAGCCGTTGAAATGCATGAGTCCACCATCTCGCGGGTGACCACCCAAAAATACATGCATACCCCTAAGGGACTTTTTGAACTAAAATACTTCTTCTCAAGCCACGTCGGAACCGACGATGGCGGCGAGTGCTCATCCACCGCAATCAGAGCCTTTATAAAGAAACTGGTTGCCGCGGAAAACCAGAAAAAACCATTAAGCGACAGCAAGATGGCGCAGCTTCTGGCAGAACAAGGGATTAACGTAGCCCGCAGAACCATTGCGAAGTATCGAGAAGCTATGCTGATCCCTCCTTCTAATCAGCGTAAAAGTTTATAGCCTACTGTGGATATCGGAGGACGTTTCTATGCAAATAAACCTAAGTGGACACCATATAGAGATTACTGAATCGTTACGGGCATATGTAGAGGAAAAGTTTTCAAAACTTGAACGTCATTTCGAACAGATCAATAATGTGCACGTTGTGCTCAATGTTGAGAAAATGCAACAAATTGCCGAAGCGAGAATTAACCTCACCGGTGGTGAAGTTTTTGCAACTTCAGAGCATGCAGACATGTATGCTGCCATAGACGTCCTGATAGACAAACTTGATCGTCAGGTTATTAAACACAAAGAGAAGTTAACAAAACACTAATAATGGAACTTTGTACCATACTGCGGCCGGAGTGCACTACCTGCGCCACTCCGGGCAGTAAAAAAAAGGTACTGGAACTCATCAGTGACTTAGCCGCTGCCCAGTACCCCACCCTCTCATCTCAAGAGATATTCGAAAGCCTTGTGGCGCGCGAAAAGATGGGGAGCACAGGTATAGGTAACGGTATCGCCATTCCACATGGTCGATTAACCGATATAACACAACCCATTGCGATACTCGTAAAATGTGAGGAGCCGATAGCCTTCGATGCTATCGATAAGCAACCCGTCGATATTTTATTTGCATTGCTCGTACCAGCGGATCAATGTCAGCAGCATTTAAGCACCTTGTCCTGTATGGCTGAAAAGCTCAGTGACAAACAAATATTGAAGCAATTGCGCAAGACGCATGATGAAACGGAACTCTATCAGGTAATCACTGGATGAAACTGGTCATAGTGTCAGGGCGCTCGGGCTCAGGCAAATCTGTCGCACTGAGAGTGCTTGAAGATCTCGGCTACTACTGTGTCGATAATCTCCCTTTGCCTTTGATTGGCAGCCTGCTTGAACAGCTCAAGGGCAGTAACGATCTCGTCGCCATCAGTGTCGATGTACGCAACCAGCCTGAGCAAGATAAAGTGTTAGTGAGACAACTGGCGAGTCTGCCCGAGGGCACGGAGCTGACCAGCTTCTTCCTCAATTCTAGCGATAAAATCCTGCTTAAACGCTACAGTGAAACCCGCCGCTTACATCCTTTATCTAAGAGCCGAGTCTCACTGCAAGAAGCCATCAAACTCGAAGGTAAATTGCTCGAGCCCCTATCGCAGCAAATGGACCACTACATAGATACATCGAACTTGAATATCTATGAGTTAAGCGATCAGGTCAGGCAGATTTTGCTCGGCAGTATCGATAAGGAATTAGTGATCAACTTCGAGTCCTTTGGTTTTAAACACGGCATGCCCACCGAAGCCGACTTTATGTTCGATGTGCGCTTTCTGCCCAACCCCCATTGGGAACCCGAACTGCGTCCCCTTACAGGCCTAGATGAACCGGTCGCCGAATTTTTAAATCGCCAGCCACTGGTCAATAAGTTCATCTGGCAAATTGAAAATCTGCTAGAAACTTGGTTGCCCCATTTAGAACGCAATAACCGCAGCTATCTGACGATCGCCATTGGTTGCACGGGTGGCCAACACAGATCGGTTTATGTAGCCGAGCAACTCGCCAAACGTTTTAGCAATGGCAAACATAAAGTCAATTCGCGCCATCGAGAGTTGAGCCATGCCAAAGCTTGAACGCCAAGTCACCATCTGCAATAAACTCGGTTTACACGCCCGCGCCGCCACTAAATTGGTGGTGCTGGCATCGGAGTTTGATGCGACTATTACGTTAATCCAAGGTGATAAACGGGCCTCAGCCGCCAGTGTACTGGGTTTATTGATGCTCGAAACTGGTATGGGTAAAACCATTAAACTGATTGCCGAAGGCCCAGATGCCGCGCCCGCACTCGATGCCATTTGTGCACTCATTGACGCTAAGTTTGATGAAGCTTGCTAACCCTAGAACTTAGGGGTTGCTAGCAGTATTTCACCTTTGGTTTCAGTTGGTTGAAATCAAGTCCCAGCATATACATTTGCCACTCGACCTTATCCGTCCCGCTCAATTACAATATGCTACTTTTGTTCTTTTGCCAGATGTCGGCTCTACGTCGGTTAAAGATCCAAAGCTGGTAGGCCACAGGTTCACAATGCTATGGAGGATAAATGCCCGTAGAAGCTTCAGACAGCCATCAAGTCGGGCAACGCCTCGACCAACTGAGTCAAGCCCTGAGTAGCGGTATGTTTGTCCATGTGCGGCAAATGCTGCAAAACATGGCCTCTTCCGATATCGCCCTGATCCTCGAATCTTCGCCCCCAAAGGCGAGGCAAGTGCTGTGGCAACTGATCGATCAAGAACAGTTAGGCGATATTCTCGATGAACTCAGCGAAGAACTTAAAGATCCACTGATCAGCACCATGAGCCCCGAACGAGTCGCTAAGGCGACCGCCAGCATGGACACAGATGATCTCGCCTATATTCTGCGCAGTTTGCCAGACACTGTGTATAAGCAAGTGTTGCAATCCATGAGCCTGCAAAATCGCCAGCGCGTTGAGCAAGCACTGTCCTACCCGAATGAAACGGCGGGCAGCCTAATGAACACAGATACAGTGACGCTCAGGCCCGATGTCAATATCGACGTCGTGCTGCGCTATCTACGCCAACGTGGCAATCTGCCCGACACCACAGATACCTTATATGTTGTCGATAAACATGACAAAGTGCTCGGCGGTGTTAGGCTTGCCGATCTGCTTACCCGTGATCCTAACACCCCAATTCGTAACATCATGGATCCCAACATCGAGAGTATTCCCGTTGGCATGCCCGACAGTGAAGTCGCGCAGTTATTCGAACGCCATGACTGGGTTTCTGCTCCTGTGGTGGATAGCGATGGCAAATTACTCGGCCGGATCACGATTGACGATGTGGTCGATGTGATCCGTGAAGACGCCGAGCACTCTATGATGGGGATGGCGGGGATGGACGACGACGAAGACACCTTCGCCCCGGTGCTTAAAAGTACCCTTCGCCGCTCACTCTGGCTCACCATCAACCTGTTCGCCGCATTGCTTGCCGCTTCGGTCAGTAATATGTTTGAGGGGACAATCGAACAATTTGCCACCATCGCGATTTTAATGACCATAGTCCCAAGCATGGGCGGTGTGGCGGGCAATCAAACCCTCGCACTCGTGATCCGCGGTATTGCCCTTGGACATATAGGACAAAGTAACGCCCGCTGGCTGATCGGCAAAGAACTCGCCATTGGTTTCCTCAATGGTTTGATGTGGTCGATTCTGGTGTTTATCGCGGTACTCGTCTGGAAGGATGACTTAGCACTCGCCAGCCTGATCGGTGGTGCCATGCTGATCAATATGACCATTGCCGGGCTTGCAGGCGCGAGTATCCCACTGATATTAAAACGACTTAAAGTTGACCCTGCACTCGCTGGCGGCATGGTGCTCACCACAGTGACCGATGTGATAGGCCTGTTTGCCTTCCTTGGTTTAGCGACACTCTACCTGATGCACTAATGCACTAACGCTTCAACACTGCTAGCGCTTTAACCGTTTATACTCATTACAAAAATGGCACCGAAAGAGTGCCATTTTCTATCCCGTGGAAAACAAAAAAGTCGCCCACAGGCGACTTTTAGTAACAAGCATAATAATTAACTGGCCTACTGGCCCGTCGGTGTTAGCACAATTTCCACTCGGCGGTTTTGTGCACGGCCTTCGGCGCTCGCATTGGAGGCGATAGGGCTCGCTTCACCCATACCCTGAGACTTCACTCGAGCCGAAGCCACACCTTTGCCCATCAAGTAATTGCCGACTTCACCCGCACGTACCTGTGATAGGCGTAAGTTGTAAGAATCCGAGCCACTGCTATCGGTATAACCTAATACGTTAAGCTGGGTTTTACTGTATTCCTTTGCCACAACTGCGACAGAATTCAGCACGCGTTTAGCACCATCGCTTAGCTCGGTTTGATCTACACCAAAGGTCACTTCATTTGGCATATTGAGAATAATGTTGTCACCGTTACGGGTCACACTCACACCTGTCGAAGCCAATTGCTGACGCAATTTAGTTTCTTGTACATCCATATAGTAACCAATGCCACCACCAACAGCCGCACCAGATGCTGCACCAATTAAAGCACCTTTGCCGCGGTCGCTCTTGCTAGAAGAGGCGACGCCCACGGCTGCGCCGGCAACGGCACCAATTAAGGCGCCAGTCGTTGCTTTTGCAGTTTGTTGTTCATTGGTATAGGGATTCACTGTGGTACAGCCAGATACCAATAACCCACTGATGATCGCCGCAATAGTGAGCTTAGATGATGTAAATGAACCTATTTGAAAACGCTTCATCTTAATGACCTCATAACATGATTGATGACGGTGAATGTCCACAAAGAAGGCAAAAATTTCACAACTAACGGCATGGACAAACAACCACTGAACATTCAAAAAACGCAGTATATAAGTATTCTCCTTGGAGACAATCATTAATCTCTACGCAATACCATTAATTGATAATTAAGTCAGTAAAGATACAGGGATAGCCCAGCGGACTAAATAAACCACAGGCAAAAATACCGAGTGCAAAGCCCTGAAATAGTGCGCTTTGCACTATTTTTGACAACGAGCAAAATTAAAGTCGTTTAAAACAAATTCATAATTTATTGATTTTCAATCAAAAAATAAAAATTAGAATATTGGCACGAATTTTACATACTACTAAATGAGTAGATGAAATCTGAACCTATCGTAACAGATCAGAGCCTAGCTTAGGTTAGCTTGATCAAGGAAACACCCGATGTTCCCATAGGTATTAAGGAGGAAAGATGAAGAACATTATGAATCTTATTGAACTGTGTCGCCATGAATGGATCTATTTACGCCATGTTGGCTATAGCCAGTGGGATTTAGAGCAGCGGCGTTAGTCACTAAGGAAAAATCAACGCCATTACATCGAATATCGCTAGAACGCAGTAAAGAGGGATAGCACATGGGAATCATCGACAATAGCCTCAAGCTCAATGTCATTTCCGAAGTGAAAGTAAAAGGTCGTTTACTTTCGGATGTGGCTCGCCAATACGGTATTTCGGCTAAAGCCGTGTACCAGTGGGTAAGGGAAAGCGACCAACAACCACAACAAAGAGAATGTGCTCTCATGGGTGAGATAGCCCAGCTGCAGAAAAAAATAAAACAGCTTAACAATGAATTACGCACCATAGGTTAATGTTTACATTCCTATCGGAGCCCAAATAGACAAGGCCGGACAGGATGGTATATCGCCCTGCTGATAACGCTAACGATGTAAAAGATGTGCTCACAACAATAATAACAGCGCCCTTTTTCGTCCGGCCTTGTCATCCACTTTAATTGCTAACCCAACCAAGGTTGGGAAATCATTTAAGTGTTAATACGTTAAGTGTCGATATAAAGAGAGAAAGCAAAGGTTTTGGCAAGGCTTTAGAGGGAGTTATCTCCCCCAAGATCAAATATGTGAGTTGTGCTCCCCCAAGTCACTAGCATATTACCCTCTTGGGTCTTGCCCTTTTATTCACGGGATCAATGAAGATCTAGCGCTATAGTGAGTGTGGCGCGCCAAGGAAGGCAGTGACTTGTGTTAGTGGGAAGCAACCTATTTCAGTAAGATCCGAGCAACTAATAATCTTCATTCGCTTCTTGGATCCGCATCTTCCGTTCCTGCGCTTCTTCATAAGCTGCCTGAATTTCTTCTAATACTGAACTGACATCCGCTTCGGCAAGCACTTCAGTAAACTCACCCGTGAGCAGGGTATCGGGTTTTAATTCACCCGCTTCAAATAAAGCCCACATCTCCTTGGCATACTGAGTCCTTAATAATTCGGGGGCGTATTGACCATAATACTGAGTCATATTGTTGATATCTCTAGCTAACATCCATTTAGCATGATTATTCGCCGCCGCATCGACCGCTTGGGGTAAGTCGATGATTACTGGGCCCTCACTATCGACTAAGACGTTGAACTCAGACAAATCACCGTGCACTAAACCCGCACATAACATACGCTTGACATAGGTCATCACCAAAGCGTGGTCGCGCACCGCTTTTTCGGCAGACAGGGTCACATCATTTAAACGTGGCGCCACATTGCCTTCGGCATCGGTAACCAACTCCATCAGGAGGACACCATCGAAACAGCCATAGGGTGTCGGCACCCGAACACCAGCGTGGGCTAGCCGATATAGCGCATCGACCTCGGCGCTTTGCCAGGCTTCTTCCATTTGATCGCGGCCAAATTTAGAGCCTTTTTCCATCGCGCGGGCACGGCGACTATTACGGACTTTACGGCCTTCTTGATACAGCACCGCCTGCTTAAAACTGCGTTTGTCCGCTTCTTTATAAACCTTGGCGCAGCGAATATCCTCGCCACTGCGTACCACGTACACAGTTGCCTCTTTACCGCTCATTAACTGGCTGATGACCTCATCGACCAGTCCTTCATCAACCAGAGGTTGGATTCGTTTCGGAGTTTTCATAGCGCCCTTATACCTTACTTAGGCTTGAGATGGAATACTGCGGACAAATCTTCATAAAAAAGCGGACTCCTAACGGAAATAGGAAAAAATGATTGATTAAATTTAAGTAAAAACTAAAACACATGGAACAGGAACACAATAACAGATTTATCTTGGTTTAAAGTCAACAAACATACTGAAAATTAACCTTAAATTTCCACATGCTTACTTATAGTTAACTGAGCCAAGCACAGGTCAACCCTATTCTCCAACGCCACCACAGACGCAATCGTTAGACTAACAAAACCAGCACAAATAGGGCAATGGGGCTACAGCCATAGCCGCCGCGTTGAGCATTTGCCGCACATTGTAAGAGCCTTGATGATAACTATTGATCTCGGCACCGCTTTCATCCCTTGGCTTCACCTTCCCGAAGCATTATTCTGATCCCCCTTTTATTCCTCGAGAGCATTGAATGCGTTATTTACAGCTTGCATTGGCATTATCCGTCCTATCTTTAACCCAATGCACGAGTCTCTCACTCGAAGAATGTCGTAATAGTGATTGGTACACCCTAGGGCTCGCGGACGGCAATCGTGGTGCTACGGCGACCCAACTCAATCAATACCAAAAGGATTGCCACGAATTTAATCTCAAAGTGGACGCGACACAGTGGCAACAGGGATATCAACAGGGGCTCATTAATTATTGCCTACCCGAAAATGGTTATCGCGTAGGATTAGCGGGGGAACATTACTATGGGGTCTGTAGCAATAATCAATTTGTAGAACGCTATAACCAAGGATATGAACGATATTTAGTAAATAAACGTTTAGCCGAAATCGCCGAACGCTTATATGCCATCGACACTGAAATCGGCAGCATCGATAATAAATTGAATAATCTCACCGATAAAGCCGCACTCTTAAAACAAAAAAATGTGCTGCTCAATGAAAAAAATCACCTGTTAGATGAAAGATTGCGCTTACGCCAAGGGGATATTCGCTTCGACTTTAGATTTTAACCCCTAAGAACACTGAAGCAGCCACGGTCATGTTAATCAATCTCACAAGGGCGTGTTCTGCTGCGTAACAAGCATAATTAGGTTCCATTATTTAGCATTAATCATACTGACGCTATGGGCAAGGTTAACACTCTCCACCTTAGGAGCCCGGAGGAAAAAGCCGTAATACAATAGGCTTGCACAGGTCCAGGCAACCGCGAGACTCCATAAATCATGGCTTAAGAAATGGGCGCCGCGCAGTTCCTGTGCCATCCCAAAAACCACACCCAGTAGCAACCCAAATACTAACCCCACTTTGGCATAACGGGGGTGATATTGTTTCAATACATAATAGGTCGCAACCCAAGCAAAGCCACCACTCGAATGTCCACCGGGAAAGCATTGCCCAAACTCAGCCCCTTCGGGTAAACGGGCAAATAGAGAGGAATGCATGAGCCGGCCACCAAACTCCACCACATCCCATGGGCAGGTCATATGGGTTAGGTTCTTGCCGATACGCACTAATAATACGCTAGCAAGCACACTACAGAATAAATAGATCAATCCTTTACGATAGGGGCGAATAGCATCGCGACGGAAACTAAAAACAATCCCTAGCACTACGACTAGGGCCAGCAAGATCACTAAGTTACGCCCAGCTACATGCAACAGATTTTCAGTGAACCAATAGCCTCTTAATGGCCAAGAATCGACACCCCCCTGCCACTGAAATAATATGCTCGCCATTTTCATATCGGCGTGAGTCCATTCAAGTCCAAAAATGATCACCGCGAAAACCAGAAGTGGGGAAAATAAATGGCTCTTGGCAAAGCTGAAGAATGTCGTTTTATAGCTATCTTTCAATGTGTTATTCACTAGAAAAACCAATTACTAGAATATCTAGTACTAGTGTAATAGTGAATTCTTATCGAAAACTTAAGGAGTTTAACAATATCAGCCAGACAACCATATTCAACTTAATTGAGGTAAAAAATTCGAATCACCGGCAAAAAGGCTATAGTTTATACATAACATTGCGCCTCTAGGATTGAGCACCCATGCCTTATCATATCGCCCTTCAGCAATCCCAAAAAAAACGGATACTCGCCGACATTGCTATCGATACCGACGGAATCATAGTGCCCGCAGCAATGCTCGAGAACTGGCAGCAAACCTTAGATTTACTCTCTGAAATAGTCGATACCCCAGCTGCACTCATCATGCGGGTACATCAATCCGACATAGAAGTCTTTGCCTCGAGTCATAGCCTAGGCAACCCCTATAAACAACATGATAAAGACAGTCTAGGTCATGGGCTCTACTGCGAAACAGTGATGAAAGAATGCAGAGAACTGCATATTCCTAATGCACTTAAAGATAAAAATTGGGATAAAAACCCTGATATTAAACTCGGCATGATCGCCTATTGTGGCCTGCCATTGCGCTGGCCCGATAACACGGCCTTTGGCACTATCTGCATGCTAGACAGCAAAGAGCATCATTACAGTAAACAGTTCCGTAGTTTGCTCAGCCGTTTTCAGAATGGGATTGAAGCTAACTTAGTCACGCTATTTCAACAGGCTAAACTACAAACCCATAATCAACAGCTCGAACAGGTCGTCCAACAACGCACCCATGAACTGGCTGAGCTTAGCGTTAAGCTGATCCGCGAAATTGAAACCCGCACTTCAACCGAAAGCTCCTTGGAATACCATAAAAGTTACGATCCACTGACAGGCCTACCAAACCGTATTACTTTGATTAATAGCCTCTCACATATGCTTGAAGAAACTCATTCCAAGGGAAATGTTTCTGTTCTCTATGTGGGATTGCGCAATTTCAAATCGATCAACGACAGTTACGGTTACCTGATTGGCGATAAAATTCTCACCATTCTCAGCCAGCGTTTACAACATTATGCCGATGAAAACACCTTTGTCGCCCGCATCGCCGGCGCCGAGTTTGTGATAGTTCAGTCCCATACTTCCCCACACACTCAAGTCAATAAATTAATAAATCAGATCATAAACTGCTGTAACACTCCTTTTGGTGTTGCAGATTTTGTGATCACTATTCCCTCAAGCATAGGCATAGCGCAGGCCTCCAGCGATGGAATAGATGCCTCGGTGTTATTGCAAAAAGCGGGCGCAGCCATGACGATCAGCAAAGCGGAAGGTTCTGCCTATAATTTTTTTAATCAAGATGTTCAAGCGGCACTGCGCCAGCGCTATCAACTCGAATCACACTTAGTAGATGCCCTGAATAAAAATGAATTAAGCCTCCACTATCAACCCTTTATCAACTTAAAAACCAAGGCTGTGATCGGTGCCGAAGCCTTGCTGCGCTGGCATAATCCGCTCCTTGGCAATGTTTCCCCCGACAGATTTATTGCCTTGGCAGAACGTAATGGTCAGATTATCGATATTGGTAACTTTGTACTACACACGGCTCTCTCCCAAGCCGCTAAATGGTGCAGAGCCCTCCAACACGACTTTAAAATTGCCATTAATATTTCTCCCATTCAGATGCGCAATCCCCGCTTTGTCGAGCATATCGCCGATCTGTTAGCACTTTATCAAATGCCACCCACGGCCCTAGAACTTGAAATCACCGAAGGCATGCTAATGCAAGATGAACACTTAGCCCACAATGCCATCCAAAAACTGCAAGCACTCGGCATCCGCATCTCCCTAGATGACTTTGGCACAGGTTATTCATCCTTAAGTTATCTACAAAAGTACTCCTTCGATACCTTAAAAATCGATCGCTGTTTTATCAATAAACTCGAAGAAAACGAACAGGATAGGGAGTTAACTAAGGCGATTATCGCCATTGGCAAGAAATTGAATTTAGAGGTAATAGCCGAAGGGGTAGAAACCCTAGAACAAGATGCCTTTATTCGTAATGAAGAATGCGATTTAGGCCAAGGCTATCTCTATGGAAAGCCCATTACCGCAAGGCAGTTTGAACAGGAATTTATTCATAAAACAGAGCATTAAAACCCCACTGAGCAATGCTGCATGAATAGTCATTTCCACAGACGGTTATAACTCACATTTGGACAAAAGCGTGATAGACCCTTTGCTCTAACTTGTCAGTTTCGAATTAAAATTTCTATGGAGATAACACTCTGCCCATGCGCGCGAACTTGTGAGCGTCGCATGAGCAGCAGACCCCGTATGATGCGGATTGTTATAACTCAACGAGCTCGATCTTGAACTCTGTTGGTGAAATAATTGCCTGCTTAACCACCACGTTTTCATATTTTGAACCAAGAACGTTGAGCAGCTGATCTTTTTTCTTATTTTCCATACGCGCTCCTAAGATAACTTCTTTAACTGCACTTTTTGGAAAGTTAAAAAGGTGTATAGGATACGTTTCCGCCTCAATCACTTTATTTGAGTCGCTTAATACAGCACACATACGCCACTCTTGCTCATAAAACCAATCTTCAGATTTAACTAAGAGCAGTTCAACTCCAGTAAGCTCCATTACACGTTTTGTCGGTCTATCTTTCGCATATTCTACTTTTCGAAGATGATAAAACTCATCTCTATCGCTTCGTTTATGATTGAAGAACGGATTGTTATCGTCAAATCCTATACAAAATCCTGTATGTGAACGGGCATAGTGCGCCCACATAAGTAAATTGCTGTTTTTCTCCGTTAGCGAAAGAACTCCGATCATTTCGTTTGATTTTTCAGCAAAAGTTTGGGCGACTACGCCACTCATGGCTGAAAACTGCTTATTTATTTCCCGACAATATTGACCGTAGTTTTGTCTTGTTAAAGCTTCTAACTGAGCTGGTGATATTAATGTTCTTAACACAGGGGGGATTTTTTCTAACTCAGTTTTAATTAAACTCTTGATTTTGCTTTCGAACACCTCGTCCATTTCTTCTTTTGAAGCCAAAGTTGAAATGACAGGTTTAAACTCAAAAGGATCATTAAAGTCAGCTGGCTGCGTAAAGCGAATAAGATTCGAATCTAAAACATCAATCCTATCAGGCTCTAGATATTTAAATAGCACAGCGCCTTCCTTGAGTTATAACGCTTTGCTAATTGGCTGCCGCAGCGAAGCGTAGGCAGTCCAGTGGAGGCCACGCTTTTTGTGGCCGGAACGAAATTAAGCAATTTGTTATAAGCCATTTGTGTTGACCCTGTTGCCGCAATGAATACAAACGATTGAGCCAGAAAACCAATGCCAAACAACTTTAGACCAGCCCCCACTTGATGCTGGATGCGACGACTTAAACCCTTGAACAGTTAAACACTTATTGCAGTGAGGGCAACGGTTAAATAACGCCAAAATAATATGTACAACTACAGCGCCAAGGAAAGCACCGAAGATGTATACCAAATGACTCGCACTAGCCTCAGGTGGAGAGAAAAACTTGCCGTAACTCAGTGCTAGAAAGAATGCGAGCAAAAGAGACCATGCAATAAAAACGCTGAATACATCGAGTTTGCCTATTAACGATTTGGACACCGATCTTCCCTATGGCTTATAACGTCTTAGTATTTATGC
>NZ_PFGL01000071.1:13080-13344 GCF_002783505.1 Shewanella sp. CG12_big_fil_rev_8_21_14_0_65_47_15 | reverse complement strand
CTCAATCTTAAATATGGCCACAGCCACATCCATGTCAATTGGTATAAATGATGCTATAGGAATTTGCTTTTTTGCGGTAGCGGTTTTTTTACAGTTTGATGGGTAATCACTTGATATCGTTTTACCTTTCTCGTTCTTTTACGCTTATTTTTTTGCTGATGAATAGCTATCTAACGACTCAAAACTCCAAGGAATACACCTCCCCTCGGAGTTGCCGCTGGGCGAATAGACAAATTGCGTGAGTCTCGGCATGGATGGCGAGGT
>NZ_PFGL01000071.1:201-13036 GCF_002783505.1 Shewanella sp. CG12_big_fil_rev_8_21_14_0_65_47_15 | reverse complement strand
AAGATGGGATACATAACTTCTAAGTCGAACCATCAACTTTTCTATAGGTAAAGCTTTACTTGGCCTATTCCCCTTTTGAACTGCGAAACACACTTTGGGGCAAAAGCTTTTAGCCAGATGAACAGTTCAATAGTCGTAAAGATTGGCATTGTGGCAACTGTGACCGTTGGCGGCATGGATGCCGCCGTCGAGCCCTCAGGGATGAGTTTATGGCGTGTCACAGGGGAAACAATGACAATTCATCCTGTACACCTGACGACAAACTTATCTAGTTTTGGGGCAATATCTTTTAGCCAGATGAACAGTTCAGTGGTCGTTAAGATTGCCACAGTTGCAACAGTGATTGTTGGCGGCATGGCCGCTCTTTCACATCAGCCCCATAGGGATATGGGAAATGCCACTATGATGTCGGGAACATCATTGGCCATGTGAACGCGGCATTTACACTTCCATGTATTGCAGATGCCGCCGTCGAGCCTATAGGGATACTTCTTGTAAAATAAAAGGGCGGCGTGTCACTGGGAAAGCACTGGCAATGCATATAACGCAATATACGATTCAGCCGTCTTGCTGATTTAGCTAGAAGATTGGCTTTGATGAGTTCAAACAGTCAGGGTTTTAAACTCATTACTCTTGCAAGTTAGAGACTAAACCGCTTGCCCTGCAGCGACGCCGGATGCCCAGGCTCATTGGAAGTTATACCCGCCGAGCCAGCCACTTACATCCATCACTTCGCCGATAAAAAACAGGCCGGTGACATTAACGGCCTCCATGGTTTGGGAGGGCAGTTCGTGGGTATCGACACCTCCTAGCGTGACTTCGGCGGAGGACTCGAGTGGGACATCCAAACTCTTTTGACTATTAATGATTTGCAGGCAAAAAAGTCATGATCGAAATAAACGGCAAAATCACTGCGCATTAGGGCAAGGCCAAATGACCCATCTCACATTCGCATACAGCTTGACCAATAAGCCAACCCTGTGAAAGGATGGAAACTGTTCAAATTATATTCTGCATAAATAGGGAGTTAGGGTGCGAGTTAACTTTTTAATCATAGTGCTAACCTTGCTCAGTATCCCTCAGCTATCTTCAGCTACGCCCGATCCCTTAACAAAACTCAATATAAAAGCAACCACAGGCGCAGCGGCTGGCTATGTGCCAGATCTGGCCTGTAGCACTTGCCATATGAACCTTTACCAGTCTTACCAATCTGTGGGGATGGCGCGTTCTTTTACACTTCCAGCCAACGCTAAACCGATAGAGAAATTTGGCGAGGAATTTTACCACGCCACTTCTGAGCGTTATTACCGTATAGATAAACATGACGATAAACTCACTTTTTATCGCTATCAAAAAGACCTCAATGGCAAACCCATCAATACCTTTACTACCCCCATTGACTGGGTGCTAGGGTCGGGGAATCGCGCCCGCAGTTACCTATATCGTACTGAGTTAGGGGAGTTATTTATGCTACCGCTGGGATGGTATTCCCAAACAAATGAATGGGGTATGTCACCTGGATTTGAAAATAAAAGCCATTCTGGTGTGCAGCGGCAGGTAAGAAGAGAGTGTCTCTTTTGCCATAACGCCTTTCCAGAGGTGGCGATGGACAGTGATAATTATTTAGCGCCTCATCTTTTTCCATTGGAACTCCCCCAAGGCACGGGCTGTCAACGCTGCCATGGTCCAGGCGCAGATCATATCCGTGCCGCCCTAAATGTGCGTCCTAGCCAAGAGATACAAGCCAAAATAATTAACCCCCGCAGACTGCCACCAGAAGAAAGAGATTCGGTCTGCTTTCAATGTCATATGTTACCCGCGGTTAGCATAGTGGGCGCGAGGAAGTTCGATCGCAGTGACTATTCCTTCCGGCCCGGCCAGAAACTCTCCGAATATATAGTCCATGTCGAAACGACCGAGGCCGATATTCGCTCCGAAGATAAATTCGAAATCAATCACCATGGTTATCGCCTCTGGCAAAGCAAATGCTACCAACAAAGTGCGGGACAGTTGGCCTGTATTAGCTGCCATGATCCCCATATTAAACCGGAATCGATGAGTTTCCGTAAAACAGTCTCTGCCAAGTGCCTTAACTGCCATCAGCAAGCATCTAAACTCCATAATCAAACTATTGATACTAAAGGTGATTGCGTTGCTTGTCATATGCCAACACGACGCACCCAAGATGTCATTAAAGTCACAATGACGGATCATCGTATTGCCAGAGGTCCCTTTGACATCAAGGAGTTACAGCGGGAAAAGCCCCACACAGAGCCTGTGATCACAGAGCTAAACCTCTTACCCTGGGGGGATCCTCCTAAGAATGATGAAGCCAAAATTTATCGTGCCACGGCCGCTCTCAGATCACTGACGACCCAAGATGCCACCAGCGCACTTAAAAACTTGCTTATCAAAAATCCATTACCTTTGTCGCTCCCCTATGTCGATTTGTTAAATTCTGAGCTCAAATTACATCGATATGAGAACGCCGAAAACACTGCGAGTTATCTGCTACGACAGGGTATTAAGGATCCTGCCGTATTGACCCGTTTAGGCATAATGCAACTCGGACAAGGCAAAATAAAGGAAGCCATTTCCACCTTAGAGGGCTCCCTCAGCATTGAAGCTACGCCAGAAACCTATTACAACTTGGGGTTAGCAGCATTCAGATTAGGCGATAAGCCTAAAGCACTGGCCAGTATCGAAGCCGCAATTGCGATGCGGCCAAATATGCACTCGGCATGGTTGTACAAAGGACGATTGCTGGCTCTTATGCATCAACCTCTCGACGCGATTGCAGCCTTTAAACGCTCTCTGCAAATTTCCCCAAACTACACAAAAGCCTATGAGTCATTAATCCCTCTGCTACGGGAAACAGGACAATTTGAGGAGGTAACGCGTTATCTCGACATAGGATTACGCTCGGCGGAACAACCACAGTCGCTGCGATTGTTAGGTACTATCCCAGAAACATCCGTGACAGAGATAGAACCGCAATGAGGATATATGGCTAACCGTAGCTTTGGGGCTGGTTACAGGGGCTGACGGCCAACAGTTATGAGTAGTTAAGTCCAATAAATCCTGAGCGTACTAAATGGTATTGTAATCAATGACGGAGCCAAGACACTGAGTGTTTACGTTTTAATTTAATCACTCCTATGCCGGCGAGGGACTACACCGCTTGCCCTGCGGCGACACCCGATGCCCAGGCCCATTGAAAATTAAACCCGCCGAGCCAACCACTTACGTCCATCACTTCGCCGATAAAAAATAGGCCGGGAACCTTAATGGCTTCCATGGTTTTGGAGGACAATTCGTGGGTATCGACGCCGCCTAGCGTCACTTCGGCGGTGCGATAACCTTCGGTGCCATTCATTAACACTGTCCAGCGGTGGAGATCGTCGGCTAGCTTGGCGCGCTCTGCATGCACTAATTGATTTAACGCTTTGTTTAATAAAGCCTCATCGAATAACACTTCCACCAGCCGCTTAGGTAACCACTGGCTTAAGGTATTACGCAGACTTTGTTTAGGGTGCGCGGCGAGTTGTTGTTCTAGCACCTGCTCGGCATCCATATTTGGCAATAGATTGATTTCTATGGTTTCACCCGCTTTCCAGTAGTTGGAAATTTGCAAAATAGCAGGGCCAGATAATCCTCTGTGGGTAAAAAGCAGCGCTTCGCTAAACGCCGTGCCATCTTTAGCGGTAATACGGCTCGGCACCGCAATGCCCGACAAAGGCTCGAAACGAATTTTATCTTCACTATGCCAGGTAAAAGGTACAAGTCCCGCGTGGGTTGGCAATACCTTAAGGCCAAATTGCTCGGCCAGTTGATAACCGTAAGGTGTGGCGCCGAGTTTAGGCATGGATAAGCCGCCCGTGGCGATAACCAATGAGTCGCAGCTGAGTTCACCATTAGAGGTGTTAAGTTCAAAACGTCCTGCTTCTGTCTTTTTAACGGCCAAAATATCGGTACGTAGCTTAATCGTCACGCCCGCCCATTCACACTCGGTCAATAGCATAGTGACGATTTCTTTAGCCGAGTCATTGCAGAACAATTGGCCGTGATCGCGTTCGTGGTATTCAATGCCGTGGCGCTCAACCAGTTCGATAAACTGCTGTGATGGGTAACGCGCCAGTGCCGACTTAACAAAATGGGGGTTACCACAGAGGAAGTTAGCGGGCTCGACTTTAAGGTTAGTGAAATTACAACGCCCGCCACCGCTGATGAGGATTTTACGCCCCGCCTGCTTGGCATTGTCGAGTACCAGTACATCACGGCCTCGGTAACCCGCGGTCGCTGCACACATTAATCCTGCGGCGCCGGCTCCGATAATAATGACATCATGATGTTTCACGCAATTACTCCACACAGATAAATTGATTGGTATTGGCTGCCAACGGGCAGTCTGCAGACTCGCGAACCTTTAGCAAGCAAGTTAGCAACCGCTAAATGGAGTAAGAGTCTGGCTCAAACGCTAGGCACAAATCCCCTCTTTCACCATCCCTGGCGACCGGGGATAAATACTTCCGTGCATAAAAAAGGGCGCTATTCTAGCACCCTTTCTTTTATTCGGCATTACAGCATCATCACGGCTCGCGGTTTATTGCGCAGGCGTTTCTGATTTCTTTTCTCTGCTGAGCAACTCTTTGGCAGCATCGACGGGCGATTTACCTTGGTACAAGACTTGGTAAATTTGCTCTGTGATTGGCATTTCCACCCCAAGGCGTTTCGCAAGGGTAAACACTTCTTTGGTGTTGCGATAACCTTCAACCACTTGACCGATTTCAGCTTGCGCTGTCATCACATCACAGCCTTTACCTAAGGCTAAACCGAAACGACGGTTACGAGATTGGTTGTCGGTACAAGTCAACACTAAATCGCCCAGTCCCGCCATGCCCATAAAGGTGGCAGTGCTGGCGCCTAAGGCTTCACCTAAACGGGTTAACTCGACTAAACCACGGGTGATCAAGGCCGTTCTCGCATTAGCACCAAAGCCAATGCCGTCGGACATACCCGCACCAATGGCGATGACGTTCTTGACCGCGCCGCCTAATTGCAGGCCGATAAAGTCGTCATTAGCGTAAACACGTAGACGCTTAGGACTATGCAGCAATTCCACTAAGTCGGCGGTAAATTGTGGACAGGTGCCCGCAACTGAAATAGCCGTAGGTAAACCCATGGCTAATTCCTTCGCGAAGGTCGGCCCAGATAACACCGCCAGCGGATATTGCTCGCCTAACACATCACGGGCCACATCTTGCAGCAAACGTCCGGTCTCAGGCTCGAGCCCCTTGGTTGCCCAGACGATGCGCGCATCGCTACGCAGCAAAGGTTTAGCTTGCTCAAGCACAGTTCCAAACACATGGCTTGGCACCACCACTAACACATTGTTACTGGCAGCTAAGGCTTTGGCTAAATCGGCTTCGATCTGTAAACAATCAGGAAACGCAATACCAGGCAAAAATGCTTGGTTGCACTTATCCTGCGCGAGCGTTTGCATGTGGACAGGATCGTGTCCCCATAACAAGGTCTTATGACCATTGCTGGCTAAAGAGATGGCAAGGGCGGTGCCATATGAGCCCGCCCCTAATACCGTGATGTCGGCAGAGTTTTTCATGTAATTAAGCGTTTGCTTCTTCGGCTGCGGGTGCAGTAGCAGCGGCTTGACGTTGTTGCACGTATTGGGCAAACAGCGCATCGAAGTTCACTGGTGCTAGGTTCAGTTGTGGGAAAGTACCACGACCTACTAAGCTACTCACAACTTCACGGGCATATGGGAACAGGATGTTAGGGCAGTATGCACCTAATGAATGTGCCAATTGTGGCTCAGTTAAACCAGCGATAGAGAAGATACCCGCTTGTTGTACTTCACATAGGAAAGCGGTATCGCCACCGTTTTGTGCTGTTACCGTCAGAGACAGTACAACTTCGTATACGTCATCGGCTAATTTAGCGCTGCGCGTGTCTAAATCTAACTTCACTTCTGGATTCCATTCTTTTTGGAATACCGCTGGGCTGTTAGGCGTTTCAAAAGAAACATCTTTAGTGTAAACACGTTGAATGTTGAATTGTGGGGCTTGTTGTTCGTTGTTTGTTACTTCAGCCATAATTTCCTACCTATCCTATCAATGTTGTGCCAGCTTTTCGTTGAAGGCTGACTTATATGTCTATTTAGCTCGGGCTTTGGGGTTAGAGGCCTGTATCAATCCAGTGCCATCCCAATATTTCACCCTAGAGTGTATCTTTATAACGAGTCTAAAAACTTAATCTAAGCCCTTAGCGACCGCAGGATCAGTATGCCAAACAATGATGACTCTATTGCTGCATAGTCGAGATGACTGTTACAGCACAAATCATAACTGCCGCCGACAACTTATCTTTTGCTTTTTGAAACAGGCATATTCGCTGCCTGCCATTCACCCATACCACCTTTTAAGTTATACAGATTCTCAAAACCCTGTTTACTTAAAAGCTGAGCCGCTTGAGACGAGGTCATGCCAGCATTGCATACAAGTATAATGGGACTGGCTTTAAACTTTTCAAGGGCTGAAGTCTGATTATTTTTGATATCCGCCAGCGTAACGTTAAGTGCATCAACAATGTGACCCTTACGGAACTCGTCGCTTGAACGCACATCAACCACTTTGGCGTCCTGTCTGTTCACCATAATGGTGAGTTCTTGGTGAGTAATATTTTTGATTTTAGAGAAGCTCGATTTGATCATGCTGATCACGAGTACAACAAATAATCCCACCCAGGCCAGACTTAACATAGAGTGAGCTTTAAAAAATTCGATATATTCTTGCATGGTTACAGCCCGTATAAATGGCGAAAAATTCGATAAGGGCACAGAGTATACCCATTGCCATGGCAGATTGCAGCAGTTTAGTCACAGTTCTAGAACACAGCTCAGCCCTTGCGCCATCACGATTATCTCTATGCTCACATAATCCGATGAATTAGTGATTCGATGACCTTAATCTAGGTAAAGCGCTTTTTCGTACCCCGCTTACGTAGTAATATTTGACCAATTTCAGATTTCTATCGCTTCTTTAAAACTTAAAGGTAACACCATGACGACAACTAAACGTCCAATCGCGTTGTTGATCCTCGATGGCTGGGGCTACCGTGAAAATACGCATATGAATGCCATTTTCCACGCTAAGACTCCAGTACTCGACCGCCTCAACGACCAATACGCCCACGGTTTAATTTCTGGTTCTGGTTTAGATGTAGGTTTGCCCGATGGGCAGATGGGTAATTCTGAAGTAGGCCACATCAATCTAGGCTCCGGCCGTATCGTGTATCAAGAACTGACGCGTATCAGCAAAGCGATTAGCGACCATGAGTTTGAGAAAAACCCAGCCCTATGCGATGCAGTAGACTCGGCGATTAAAGCCAATGGCGCAGTGCACATCATGGGTCTGCTTTCTCCCGGTGGCGTGCACAGCCATGAAGAACATATCGAAGCCATATGCCGAATGGCCGTGGCTCGTGGTGCGACTCGGGTTTATCTGCACGCTTTCCTTGACGGCCGCGATACTCCCCCACGCAGCGCTAAGGGCAGCTTAAGCCATTTTGATGATCTGTTTACTACATTAGGCCATGGCCGCGTGGCATCGATTATCGGCCGTTACTTCGCAATGGACCGCGATAATCGTTGGGACCGAGTGTCGCAAGCCTACGATCTGATCACCCAGGGCAAGGCAAAGTTCCAATACGACAATGCAGTCACAGCGTTAGAAGCCGCCTATGCCCGCGATGAGAACGACGAGTTTGTGTCTTCATCGGCGATCACCGATAGCGAAGGCAACATTGCCACTCTGCAGGATGGTGATGCGCTGATATTTATGAATTTCCGCGCCGACCGTGCCCGCCAGATCACCCGCAGCTTTATCAATCCTGACTTTGACGGCTTCGAACGTGCTGTCGTGCCTAAAATGCACTTTGTCACCCTGACAGAATATGCGGCAGATATTAAGGCGCCTATAGCCTATCCATCTGAAAACTTAGTGAATACTTTAGGTGAAGTGCTGCAGAAACAAGGCCGCACCCAACTGCGTATCTCTGAAACTGAAAAATACGCCCATGTGACTTTCTTCTTCAACGGCGGTAAGGAAGAGCCATTCGAAGGTGAAGATCGCATCCTGATCAACTCACCTAAAGTGGCGACTTACGACTTGCAACCAGAGATGAGTTCGGCCGAACTGACCGACAAACTCGTGGCGGCGATTGAATCGACTAAGTACGATGTGATCATCTGTAACTACCCCAATGGCGATATGGTTGGCCACACGGGTAATTTCGATGCCGCCGTTAAAGCCTGTGAGGCTGTCGATGCCTGTATCGGCCGCGTGGTTGAAGCACTGGCTAAAGTCGGTGGGGAATGTATTATTACCGCTGACCACGGCAACGCCGAGCAAATGACCGACGAAACGACAGGTCAAGCCCATACGGCTCACACCAGTGAACTGGTTCCCTTTGTGTTTGTGGGCCGAGACGCAAGCATAGATGCCGGTGGCAAACTGAGCGATATCGCACCGACGATTCTGCATCTACTGGGCGAAGCCATTCCCGCAGAGATGACGGGTAAGCCATTAATCCATATTAAAGAGTAATTGTTACCTAGTGAGCACTCGACTCCTTGTTAAAGCCAGCATTCTTGCTGGCTTTATGATGTTATCTTTTTCGGCTAACGCTTCTGATTTGCAGAAGCGTCAGTCCGAGTTGAAATCAATCCAAGCGCAAATAAATAAACAACAAAGCGCGCTTAAAAACACCAGTAAGCAACGGGAAAAATTACTGTCATTGCTGCGAAGCGATGAAGAGGCGATTGCGGCGGCCGCCAAAAAGGTCAATAGCACCAAAAACAGTTTGGTGCAGATAGACACTAAACTTGCCGAGCTTAAACAGCGTCAAGAAGCGTTGGAAGCACTCAAAGTAAGCCAGCAAAAAACGTTATCAAAACAACTATCTAGCGCCTATTTAGCGGGTAATCACGATTACACTAAGATGATGCTAAACCAGCAAAGTCCCGCCACCATTGAGCGCATGCTGACTTATTATCAATATCTAAATAAAGCGCGGATGAAGTCAATCAATGAATTAAAACAGACTCTCACCGAGCTTGATGAAATTAAAGCCTCACAAACCAGTAAGCAACAACAGCTCACTAAGCTGGTTGCCGAGCAACAAGTGCAATCTAAGCGCTTGAGCCAAGAACAAAACCAACGTCAACAGACTCTTAAAGAACTGCAGCGCACACTCAACACTAAAGGTGCCGAACTCGAACAACTGCAAATTGAAGAGGCAAGCTTAAAACGGGTTGTCGAACAGGCTCTAAGGGCAATGAAAGACAATCCCTCGATGGAAGGTTTTGGTAAGCAAAGCGGCAAGCTTAAATGGCCGACGAAAGGTCGCGTCAGCGCCAGCTTTGGCAGCCCACGTTCGGGCCAAGTAGTGTGGAAAGGCACTATGTTATCGGCGCCAGAAGGGCAAAATATTCGCGCAGTTTCCGGTGGAAAGGTGATCTACGCCGACTGGTTGCGGGGGTTTGGGATGGTAATGGTGATCGACCATGGCAAAGGCTATATGAGCCTCTATGGTCACGCACAAGCCCTATTGAAAAGCCCAGGTGATATGGTCAAGAGTGGCGAAGCAATTGCTTTAGTCGGACGTTCGGGTGGACAGACCGAGCCTGGCCTATACTTTGAAATAAGGTATAAGGGGCAAGCCGTCGATCCAGCCAAGTACTGTCGCTAATCAGTACTGTCGCTAAGGTGGCCGTCCCCATCATTACAGGGGACGGCTATGAAACACATGATCCGCTATATCGCCTGCGTTGGACTCGGCCTAACCTTAGGCCTTTCCATCAGCCTCTCCAGTCAAGAGAATGCCAAATCCTACCGCAGCGGCTTTGACTACCCTTTACTTCAGGATGTACTGGAAACCGTAGAAACCTACTACGTTAAAACCGTCTCTAAGGATGAATTAGTCCAAGCGGCCATCAAGGGGATTTTTGAACATTTAGACCCCTACTCTAGCTTCTTAAATCATCAAGATTTGCTTGATTTAAAAGACGCTAACCGAGGGGAATACTTTGGTTTCGGTTTTGAGGTCGCTAGCGATAAAGATCGGATCAGCGTTATCGCTCCCTTTGCTAATTCCCCCGCTGAACAGGCTGGCATTCAAGCCGGTGATACTATTATCAAGCTGAATAATAAACCTGCCACCAAAACCAACCTTGCCAGTATTCTCAATGAAATCAAGCAATATAGTCTGAACAAACAGAGCATCAGCCTCACGCTAAAACATCATAACGACAGCGCCGAGTTTGAGGTGTCACTCACACCAAGTACCATAACGATTCAATCGGTTACAAGTAAATTACTGCAAGGCAATATAGGTTATATCCGACTCAGTAGCTTTCAAGAGAACTCCACCACAGATATGATTCACTCGCTTAACCAATGGCAAACTATCCCCCTAAGCGGACTTATTCTCGATCTACGGAATAACCCTGGTGGGTTACTCGATCAATCCATCAAAATTGCCGATCTCTTCCTCGCCAAGGGACGTATTGTTTCGACTACGGGGCGATTTTTCGATGCCAATTCAGATTATTACGCCTCACCACAAACCATGCTTACTAATGTGCCTATGCTAGTACTGATCAATAAAGGCTCGGCCTCTGCATCAGAGGTTCTTGCCGCCGCACTGCAGGAAAATGGTCGCGCTAAACTCTTAGGTGAAACCAGCTTTGGGAAAGGTACGGTCCAAAGCCTAATCCCTATCCTCAACGATGGTAATGCGATTAAGCTGACCATTGCTCAGTACAACACCCCCAAAGGAGAAAACATCCACGATATTGGTATCGAGCCTGATATTAAAATTGCCAATCCCACTGGCTCCAACGGAGAGAATGTGGCTATAATCGATGCCCTATCAGCGCGTGAAGATGTTACCCAAGACCATATTGTCACTTCGGCTATTGCTTGGATACAACACCATGACTAATAAGCAGAAACAGTGCGCCTATTCTACTCTTTGGCCTTCATAGCCCTCTATATTATCCCGTGTCATGCAGCACAACTTGCGCTGATTATTGATGACATAGGCTACCGTCACACCGATGAAGCCGTGCTCGCCCTGCCTAGCACTGTGACACTATCCGTATTGCCGCACACACCACTTAGCAAAAAGCTGGCAAAAGCTGGGCATGCAAAAGGCCATGAGATCATGCTTCATCTCCCCATGCAGGCGCTAAATGGTAAAGCATTAGGCCCTGGAGGCTTAACAAGCTCGATGAATGAAGCGCAAATCCGTACCCATGTGTTAGATGCAATAGCGAGCGTACCCTTTGCTAAAGGCGTGAATAATCATATGGGGAGCTTACTGACTCAACTGGATGACCCTATGCTCTGGGTTATGGAGAGTCTAAAACAGAAGCAACTGTATTTTGTCGATAGCATGACAACACAGTTTACCAGGGCTGGAGATAAAGCAGATCAACTCGGTGTACCGCTCTTGCGACGTAAGCTATTTCTCGACAATGATGTCAGCGCACAAGCACTGGAAAAGCAATTCAACCTAATGATAGAGCAAGCGCATATTCAAGAGAGCCTTGTTGCCATTGCCCATCCCTATCCAGAAACAATCCGTTTCTTAAAGGCTAATCTAGCGCGCCTCAAGGCTGAAGGAATCGAGTTAGTGCCCACATCAAAACTACTCCCTATCGACTTAGTTCACAGGGAACCTACTAATCCAACTGTAAGACTGGAATAGACATATCCGGCAGCAAAGCTAGCAGTTCATCGCGATTACTGACTATATCCTGCAGACTATATTGATCGAGTACATTTAAATAAGCTGCAACCGCCTGCGCTAATACGCCCTTCAACTGACACGCAGGGGTAAATCGGCAGTAAGGTTTGCTGCAATCTATCGGTGCCAAAGAGTTTTCTAGTGCTCTCACTAATAGACCTAGGTTAATCTCAGTCGCAGGTTTACCGAGACGAAAACCGCCCATCTTACCGCGAATAGTTTCTAGATAACCCAGCTTTCCTAAATGGTGCACAATTTTAGACACATGATTTGGCGATAAATCAAACACCTGGGTTATTTCAGCAATCCGAAATAATGTTGTTCTCTCCGGCTGAACAGCCAAATACATTAGCGTGCGAACACCAAAATCGGTATAGCGTGTTAACTGCATAGTTCACCTGTCAGCGAAAAACTCAATGAGACGTTTGAGATTCAAGGTTGCGAATCAACCAAAGTGCCTCTTCATTTGAATGGCCACACACATCCTCAGATGCATCAAAGTCACTACAAACAGCAGGGCGATCCGGCGAGCCGAAAATCAAACACAAATTATCATCGCTCAACTGTACACAGCGCTCACCTGCGGCTTTGCCATTTGGCATACCAGGTATTTCGCTGCTAATTGATGGTGCAATACAGCAAGCACCACACCCAAGACGACAATTCATTTTTATTACCCACAAAATATAATCGGCATTATACAATTTAATCCAGCGGAGATCAGTGCCAAGGGCCAATACTGCCAAGTCGCGCACAAGTGCTCTTGAATGGATTAAGGTATTGTATCAATGAATATACAGAAACTTTTCAAAAGTTGAGCAAGTTCGCCAGTGTAGACTTAAAAATGCATAAAGAAAAAAGCCTCTGCATTACTGCAGAGGCTTTCGTCTTAATGTTGGCGGAGCGGACGGGACTCGAACCCGCGACCCCCGGCGTGACAGGCCGGTATTCTAACCAACTGAACTACCGCTCCTTTAGTCTAACGTTTTCACGTTAACCTAAATTAGGC
>NZ_PFGL01000071.1:0-169 GCF_002783505.1 Shewanella sp. CG12_big_fil_rev_8_21_14_0_65_47_15 | reverse complement strand
TCGGCGCGATTGCGTTTCACTTCTGAGTTCGGGATGGGATCAGGTGGGACCACAATGCTATTGTCACCAAGCATATTTGGTTTTAAACAAGACTCGAGAGCGCACTGCGTGCTGCTAGGTTCTAGGAACTAAAATCTACTCTTATCTTATTTAATAATTCGGAAAGCTG
>NZ_PFGL01000072.1 GCF_002783505.1 Shewanella sp. CG12_big_fil_rev_8_21_14_0_65_47_15 | reverse complement strand
ATGGCGCGGTGGAGCCCTCAGGGAAGAGTGAATGGCGTGCCTGTGTGCGATACCCTACGATGTAGCATAATTAGGAGCAGTTATTTAGAGTATCGATTGGAATACTAATGAGAGTTGCCATGCTAACTAGGGTCTTATTTCTATGGTAGATAGGTCGTTTTACGGTGAGATTTTTTAAAATCAGGTTCATGACTAGATGTGGTTCTAGCCATGGACCTGATAAAAATATAGTTTCTATTATAAATTATCCATAGCTTGTCGTGCACTTTTATAGAGTGCGCCTATTGTTTTATCTAATACCCACTTTATAAATTTATACGATAACTCTGTTATTTCAGTCACTATTTGACCTGCGAACACCAGCATGTGTCCTAGTAAACCTTTAGTTTGTTCTCCAAACTTGACTGAGGCTTTAGCAATACTTTCAAGTGCTCTCGCTAGCAAATCATAGAACGTAAGGCCGGTGCCAATAGTAGCTTGTCCCATGACAGCCGCATAATATCCAGCATCTTTGAGAAGGGTAATTAAGCCTGCACTAATTCTATCGGCCCAATAGCCAGAGAATGATGCTTGATAGCGGTTTTGATAATCTAATCTTACCGTCGATAAATTGAGTGAAGATTTTTGTTGTAGATTCCTCCAGCTACTACTGTTTGCCGTATTAAGATACCCAGGGTTAGCGGATGTTGACATTTTATGTGCTTCAGGGCGAATGCCATCACCGGAGGCGAGTAATATTTCTGAACCTTGATAAGGTGCATGGACATAAGGCCAAAGTGGAACCATAGGAACTGGATCTGAAGCATGAGTGCAACGGAAAATCTTATCTATCGAATTGGTGCTTTTAATGGAGAAACTATCTAATCCAACTCTAGGGGCACCAAAGGAATAAAGGAATACTTTATTTTTATAACGATGTTTAACCCAATCAGCAGTTAAATGTGCAAGTGCCCCGCCAAGACTGTGGCCAACACAATGGACAATTCCAGATGATGATTTTGACAGCAAAGGGGTTAATGTACTTTCAAGTGCAGGTTTAATGCTCTGAAATGTTTTGTTGAAACCTGCATGGATCAGAGCATTATTATCTGCAACGGTTAAACCAAAATGCCCATCAGTTATGGCATCTTCTAGTCCGTCAGTGCCTCTTATAGAAATGACGTGGTCGTCTTTGAACTGTTCTTTACCTGTGCCAACAATAGCGAAACCTGTTTTTCGATTTAATAATCGAGAGAATATGCTTCCCGAAACCCCTTTAATGGGTCCGTTTGAAAGGTCAAAAGAAAAATTTCTTTCGACATCTGGAGAGTTTAAAGTATATCGTCCATTAATAGGGTCTTTAATATCGTAGGCTAAAGAGGCTAATTGTACTGCTATTTTGGGTGGCAGTGTTGGCATAGTAAATTCCTTTTAATAACATTTTCCAATGGGGTTAACTAAATCGGTTGTTCATTTACAAAGTGACAAATAGATTTAACTGGGTACGGAAAGTCTGGATGCTCATCATTCGTAAGGTAATAGCTCATTTCTGGAGAAGTTAACTCACAAACAAGATTGTTAAGTATTTCACTAAATTTTTTAATAGGTTTGACGCTGTCTGTCGTTGTTAACCAAAGCAGATAATCAGCATTGTTATAGTAAGCGAAAATAGCTTGCCTATTTCTTGTTTCATCTAACATTTTCCCTGGGCGACGAGAGCGAATATTGATCTCTGGGAAATGAAACTTGCCTTCCTTGTCTGTTGCTGTTTTATCAATATACACTTTGTCGTAATTGAGATTTCGCTCCACAGTGATCCCCTCAACAGGTAAACCGTTTAAGGTTATGACACCATGTACTTC
This sequence comes from Shewanella sp. CG12_big_fil_rev_8_21_14_0_65_47_15, assembly GCF_002783505.1. Lineage (GTDB taxonomy): Bacteria > Pseudomonadota > Gammaproteobacteria > Enterobacterales > Shewanellaceae > Shewanella. Next base: position 48,000 of record NZ_PFGL01000072.1, on the reverse strand, counting down.
AGGGGACAGGTGTACATCGTATTTCTTTAGAAAATCAAACATGTCTGCAATTACCTGTGTAGATATAAAAATAATAATAGTGCTAGCAATGACTTTGAATATAAATTTCCCGTGTTGACCAATGTTTTTCTTTGACGAAAATTTATTCATTTTTAATGTCTTATGCTTAAAAGGAATCTATGTGAAATCATTTCACAAGTCTTAGAATAAGACAAAATATTAGAGTAAGAGAATCGATGGTACAACAGTACTAAAGTGCTATATTTTGGTTGTTACCAATGTTGTGTAAGTGTTAGTGGGTGAGTGCTGGCGCTTGATTGGTTCAGGTGCTTTCTATTGAAATTTAGGCGGCGTTAGTTTAATGGTAAATTAACTTTTAAATTCATGATGAAGTCATACAAAAGTGATAGTATCAGATATTATGTTCTTATTAGAAAGGAGCCTTATGTTTGTTGTCTTGATTAGCTATAAAAAACCAATTGCCGAAGTGGAGTTACATTTAGCCGCGCACATTGCCTACCTTGATCAGTATTATGCCGCAGGGATTTTTGTCGCCTCGGGTCGTAAAGTACCACGTACTGGCGGCGTCATCCTCGCGAAGGCTGAGAGTCGCGCGGCGCTAGAGGCCATTTTGCAGCAAGATCCGTTCTGCATTGCCGATGTTGCCGAGTTTGAGGTGATAGAGTTTGTGCCAACTAAAACCGCGCCTGGATTAGAACAGTTATTAAGATAAGTTTCTTAATATAGTGTCTTTGTCATTGAATTAGTTGGTACAACAAGGACATTACTGCGCATACGACTGAGAATGGCTTCTGCGGTATTACCTAAGACATGACCTAAAAGCCCCTGTCGCTGACGGACACCTATCACAAGATAACGGCTTTTCAGGCGGCAAGAGAGTTCGAATAGGCATAATTCAGGATCACCTGCAATTAGATGAATATTTTCCGGTGCTAGTCCTAATGCTTTGAGTTTAACAGCATGTTTTTGATGGGCAGATGCAGTAATCTCATGGATATTGAGCACATCCATATCCCGTAATATGGGTGGAACGCGGATCACATGGGCTAAATGTAGCTGAGCATCAGTGGCATTGGCGAGCATTTTGGCTTGTGCGATCACCAAATCATTGAGGGATTGTTTTTGCGGATTGGTGGTATCGAGATCAACCGCCATCAAGATGGTATTTGCTTTATTCAAGGGATTGTCACAGAGCAGCATTAGGGGCACTGGAGTATGACGGATTAAATGCCAGTCAATCGGCAAATAGTGGTTTTTATTATCTATCCATTTGATAATCATATCAAAGTCGTGCTGAGCAGAGTAATGACACACATGTTCGTAGAGCACTTTACTCCACACCAAATGCAGAGGAACCCCACTCGCATCAATATTTTTTAGCTGCTCACGGACTTCCTCCTCTCGGCGTTTCATTAATGCTTGCTGTGCAACCGCAGCTAAGCGGGGATTATAGTATTCAGGGCCGGAGAAATATTCATAGCAATAGGCAAATACTTCTGGTTGTTTTTGAAGTTGATTAGCCAGTTTTATTCCTTCGCTAATGGTATCAGTATGCGTATTCCCATGTGGTGCAACGATAAACACTTTACTCATTTGTGTTTACTCCTCTTTTCATTGCTAATGGATCTTTGAGTTGATATTGAGATCATCGTTTTTAACTTGATTAAGTATAGTTATGATATGCAATATCCGAATATTGCTTCTGTGAAAGCGACCGAATATAGCGGCAATGGCATTGTCTAATCGAATTATGAACAATCGAACCAGAGTCTGCAATTTCGTGTTTCTTTGGATATTTATCCGATATTCTGCGGCCTAGTTTGCTATCATGCCGTTTTCCTTCTTGAAACCTTACGCAGGTTTCCGCTGTACGAGTCCCGCTTTTTATGTCTATTCAAACGCTGTTATCGACGGCTCTGGCGAAACGCCATGATTTTTTACAACAAGCAGAACAGGATCAAACCGATTGTTTTCGGGTGTTCCATGGCACAGTCGAAGGCGTGAGTGGCTTGAATGTCGACCGTTACGGCGATACTTGGCTAGTGCAGAGTTTTCATCAGACCTTAACCGACGAGGAGTTAGCCGATGTGAGTGCGGTTTTACTGCAACAGGTCGATTTGCCGATTGTGTATAACGACCGCTCATTAGGCAATTCCCGCGTATTGAACGCGTTATCACCGTCACTGACAGAGATTGCGAGTGCTGAGCGAGTTATGCAGGAAAATGGCATTAAGTTTAGCACTAAACTGCGCCATGAAGGGCAAGATCCACTGTTATTCCTCGATATGCGCATTGGCCGCGAATATGTGCGGGCAAACAGCAAAGATAAAACCGTGCTGAATTTGTTTTCCTACACTTGCGGCATTGGTACAGCGGCTGCCATGGGCGGCGCGACTCGGGTGATGAACGTCGATTTTTCTTCCTTTGCTTTAACCACGGGCAAGGCGAATGCGGCGTTAAATCAGGTGTCGAATGTGTGTGAGTTTGTCCAGAGCGATGCGTTTCCGGCCCTGCGCCAATTAGCTGGTTTGAGTGTGGGAGGGCGCCGTAATCAAAAATTACCGAGTTACCCTAAATTGCCGCAAACTCAATTTGATCTGGTGTTCCTCGATCCACCGCGTTATGCCAAGAGTGCTTTCGGTATTGTCGATTTGATCAATGATTATCAAGGATTATTTAAGCCCGCATTAATGGCGACCAAAGTCGGCGGCACTATCGTTTGTTGCAATAATGTCGCTAAAGTAGACCGACAAGATTGGTTCGATAGTCTAGTGCGCTGCGTTGAAAAACAAGGCCGCAGTGTCACAGCGCACACTTGGCTCGATCCCCATGAGGATTTCCCGTCATTCGATGATAATCATCCACTTAAAATTGTCGCGTTGACCTTAAGCTAACGGCATAGCAATACGAATGGCATAGAGATACGAACGACACAGTGATATCAACGAGCAGGGCACCCGATGCGGTACCCTGTTTATTTGTCCATTTATGTGCCGCTAGATGGGTTGCAGGTGGAAGGCAATCGCGACGCGGTTCCAGCCATTAATGGCAATGATTAAGCTGGTGAGGTCGACAATTTCTTTCTCGGAATAATGCTCTGCAAGCGCCGCATACTGACTGTCATGCACGGGCGCAGTAGCAACTTGGGTTAAGATTTCTGTCCAGAGTAGCGCTGCACGTTCCCGTTCATTAAAGAGTCCATCGACCTCCTGCCAAGCGGCAAGTAAATCTAAACGCAGCTGTTCTTCACCGTCGCTTCTGGCTTCCTCTGCGTGCATTCGCTGACAAAACGCGCAGCCATTGAGTTGCGATGCTCTAAGCTTGACTAAATGCACGAGTAATGGCGAAAAGTGGGAGTCAGCTGCCGCTTTATCTAGGCTTAACAGTGCCTTGGCGAGTGCGGGTTGTAGCTGATAAATTTGCTGGCGTGGTATACGTTCTGACATAAAAGCCTCCTATAAGCTGAGGCTTCAATCTAAGCGGTTAGCGCGACCTAGGATTGGAGATTTGCGACATTTTACGCTTTTTGTATTGTCCTGGTGTTTGCTGTGTCACCCGCACAAAGTGTTGATGTAGATGGGCTTGATCGTAAAATCCGCAGTCGAATGCGACCTGCACTAGGCTGAGGTTAGGTGATTGGCTGAGTAGATTTCGGGCGATTTTGACTCGGTTTAATTGCAGTAACTGCGCGGGTGACAATCCGGTTTCTTGTTTAAATCTTCGTTCAAACTGACGGCGGCTTAAGGGCAGTTGCCTATAGAAATCCTCTAAACTGGCTTGGGTTTGAATAAGCTTTGGTAAATTCGCCTGCACTAAGCCAACCATAGCGCTTTTATGTCGAGATAACACCGCACCAAATTGCTGCTGGGAGAGTTGCAACAACCAGTGCTCAAGTAGGGCAATGCGTTGGGCTGGCTGATTAGTTTCCGCCAGTTGTGATAGCAGTTGATCCAATCCCGTTAGTTGTAATTGCGTCGCATCAATAGCCGTCACTGATGCGGCAGACAGAATATCTTGCAGTTCAATGCCGAGTAAATGAAACGCGCCGCCGGGGTGAAAGCGAACTGTCATCAGCTCGATTCCTGGCAAAAAGGCGTGGGAATGTCGGCTCTGACCACAATGAAACAATACTTGAGGTTCTTCGCCGCTGAGTGTTTGAGTAAGCGTTGGCGTTGGGAAATAGAAATGCAGGCTAGTGCCGCCGTCCGGATAAAATGTCTGCTCAATGCTCTGGGGTAAATCCGTCGCTACGCGCAAATGAAAGTAGCGCTGCACCCAAGGGCGAAGTGGCGCTAAGGGTTGAAAATGGCTAAAGCCTAAGTGCGCGAGTTCGGTCTCGAAACGCTTAAAGCTGCGCATTTCTAATAAATTTGCCCTATATCGCACGCTAAATACCATAAGCAAGTAAAGGAAGGTCAGATTAATCTAACTGAAGCATTTTTGCACCTGTGTTGATTGTACGCATTCGCCTTGGACTGGCATGGTCTGTCTACGATGTGAGTGAGTTTGCGAGGGGATTTAAAGCCTGTGTATTCGGTTTATACCGATTTGTCGGCCAATGGGCACGAACTGAATCTAGGCCAACATCAACTAAGGCGCTTCGAGGAGGATTAACTTTTACGTTTTGTATTGGGATAAACAGGTGCTATCTGGCAATAAAACGTCACCAAGGACAAGGTACATCCTTGGTGACTTTCTGTTTTTTACTCTGTATTTTCACACACTCTTAAGCATTTAAGTTAATGCGCTGAACTTAACACGCTGAAATCTAAAGTGCTTTAAAGTGTATTGCCGTGCCGCCACTGCTGGCTAGCTGTAATGTCAGGCTATCCTTGGCGCTGACCTCTTTGGTTTCAATCACATAATCATAGGGATTGGTTTTCCAATCGGCGTTTGCGCCATCGCGGTAAATCTGCGCTTGATAACGTTTTTTGGGATCGAGGAAATCCAGTTTGACCGTGACCTTGCACGCGGTTTCATCCGTGAGTGCACCTAAGTACCAATCACCTTGATCCTTCGCTTGGCGGGCAAAGACCACATAGTCGCCAACTTCACCGGCAAGCGCGACACTCTGATACCAATCGGTGGGCACATCGCGGATAAATTGGAACGCATCTAAGTGCTTTTCATAATTGCGCGGTAAGTCTGCTGCCATTTGGATTGGACTATAGAGCACAACGTATAAGGCGAGCTGTTTGGTCAAGGTGGTCTGCACACGGTTTTCTGCATCCAACCCCTTAGGCGCTAAGTCAAAAATCCCTGGGGTAAAGTCCATTGGTCCTGCCAGCATACGGGTAAAGGGTAACATGGCCGTATGTTCAGGGCTGTTTGGTGGGCTACCCCAAGCATTGTACTCTTGGCCGCGGGCACCTTCGCGGGCGATCCAGTTCGGATAAGTTCGGCGCAGGCCTGTGTCTTTAATCGGCTCGTGGCTATTGATGCTGATATGGTGTTTCGCCGCCTCGGTAACGCTGTGCAAATACTCGCCCACCATAAATTGGCCGTCGTGCCATTCGTGGCGGGTGATGCCTTGGTCATCGATGCGCTTGATTTGGCCACCATCGGCGACATAGCCGGTTTTGACTTGGGTCACGCCGTATTTTTCATACAGGGCGAAGGCATCTGCCATTTGATCGCGATAATTCGTGACTGAGCCTGCGGTTTCGTGGTGGCCGATTAAACTCACCCCTTTTTTCGCGCCGTAGGCTGTGATGGCGGGCAGATCGAAATCGGCATAGGCCTTGGTAAAGCTAAATTGATCGCCATTGTGGAACCAGTCGCCATCCCAACCTTCATTCCAACCTTCTACCAATACACCATCAAACTGATATTTAGCGGCAAAATCCATATAGCGCTTTGTTTCACTGGTGGTGGCGCCGTGGGTTGGGCCCGAACCCCAGGTATTTTCATTTAAGTGCATTCCCCACCAGATACCGACGTATTTCCCCGGTTTTACCCAAGCAACATCGCCGAGTTTATTGGGCTCATTGAGGTTAAGGATAAGGTGGGAGTTGAGCAGCCCAGTTGCTTTGTCGGCAATTTGAATGGTGCGCCACGGCGTATAAAAGCCCACTTGGGTTTTGACGCGAATGCCATCGGACCAAGGCGTGAGATCGGCCTTAAGCTTGCCATCGCGCTGCTGATCTAAGGTCATGGCGGCAAAGTCAACCAAGGCGGCCTCGTGAATACTTAAGTGCGTACCGTCCGCGAGTTTAAAGGTGAAGGGCGTGTGGACTCTATCGACGTCTTTAAGCGCTGTGGTGCGATACAAATATTCGTAGCGATTCCAGCCACGGGCAGGGATCCACCAAGCGGTGGCTTTATCGGCTTGGCCGACATTGAACTCGGTTAACTCGTCTGTGATTGATAGCGGCGAATTGGCGGGCAGGGCGGCTTGTTGGGCTAAGTGATAGCGAAAGCCAATCCCATCGTCAAAGGCTTTAAACTCGACTTCGAGTTGCACCTTGTCGTTACTTAATACCGTTGTCAGTTGATTGTGCTGATCGCGGATCCATTCCTGCTCGCCCCAAGGTTGTTGCCACTTTTCATCGGCACTTTTTTTCTCGCTGCTTTTAATCTGTAATCCTTGACCGAGTTCACCAAGGGATTGAAAAACTAAGCCTAAGCGGCTCGGTTCTATGACAGTCTTACCGTGAAAATCGATTTTATATTCGGGACGGCCAGTATCGTCACTCAAGCTGATTTGAATGTGTTGGTTGGGTGAGCTGACGGTAACGGTTTTGGCAAATACGTTGGCACTAAAGGGACTAGTGACCGCAAGGGCGATAAGTGTGGGGCTGAATAGCGCTTGCGATAGCTTTTGGCGCGCTGAACGCGAGCCGGCAATTAACTGAGTAGGGTTCGTCTCGATGAACATTCCTTGATCCTTGTTTTTATAATGAATGTGACTCACAGCATACTAGTGGCGATGGCTTTTTAACCGCAACGGCCTGCATACGTATTCACCACATTAAGGCGTGGCGTAACAGAAGTGACGAGAAGCACTGCGAGGGCACGAACAAAAGATGTGGTTTGCGTTTGACTCGGGTAAAATGCGCGCTTTCTTTTTGCTTAAAAATGCAATTTAGCGTGGGATTTACAGTGTTAAAAGTTGCTGCAGTAAGGTCAAACCGTGAAAATTAGCCAACGTTTACAACAGATAAACAGCATGATCACTGGTCATTACGATCACATTTGGGATTGCTGCTGCGATCATGGTTTACTCGGTATGCTGTTGTTAGAAAGGAGCGCTGCCCACCAAGTGCACTTTGTCGATTGTGTCCCTTCACTGATGCAGGCGCTTGAACTGCGGTTGCAGCGTTTCTTTCCCGCTGACATACTAGGCCAAAATCTACACTTAAACCCACATTTAAACCCAGACATAGACCCAAACTTAAGTTGTCATATTCAGTGGCAAGTGCATTGCCTCGATGTTGCGGCTTTACCGCTCGCGCAAACCAATGACCAAGATAAGCAGTTGATTATCATCGCTGGTGTGGGTGGTGAATTGCTGGTGGAGCTAGTGCGGGCAATTGTTGCTGAGCACCCAGAGAAGCGTCTTGAGTTTATTTTGTGTCCCGTGCATCATAATTATTTTGTTAGGCAATCACTCTCTGAGTTAGGGTTAGGGCTTAAGTCGGAACACTTACTGGAAGAGAATCAACGTTTCTACGAAATCCTCCATGTTATCAATGACGGCAATGCTAACGACCATAGGATCAGTCCATCGGGATCGCTGATGTGGAACAATCTTCGAGGAGAGGAACTCGCTTTAGCTAGGCGTTATCTACATAAAGTGATTAGCCATTATCAACGTATGCCCGAAGATAAACGCCCCCTAAGCATCATTAACGCTTATCAACAGCAGCTTGAGCTTATTACAGGCACGTTTTTTACCTAGGCGTGTGATTTATCTAGATCTTTATACTTTTTTAGCGCTCGCTTTTTCATCAAAAAATGCTAAGTTTAGCTTGGTTAATAAAATTAATGATGTCGCTACTAGCTTAGTGGTAGCCTTAGTACAGGTTGACGAGTTAGTACAAAAATACGAGGAAACTACTGCATGTCACGATCCCTTAAGTAGATGTGGGCAATAACTCGATGAGTCGTGCAGACGATAAGGGAATCATCAATAATGGTAGAATGGGGGAATATCTAAACGATGCATAATTTTTCTCGATTCCAGTTCATCGTACTTGCAGTAGCAAGTTATGCTCTCCTCGCTTTAGGTTGGATTTATTTCTCAGATCTGCTTTTAATGTTTATGACGGATCAGGAAACCGTGTTTCGTTTTTCCCTCGCTAAGGGGATCTTCTTTGTCTTCACATCGGCATTAGTATTTATCTATGTGTTAAATGCGGTGCCCGATCGCCTTATAGCCCCGTCCCGCAGTGCCATTGAGCTGACCTTTCCCCGCTCAATACTGTTAGGGCAAAGCCCGTGGTTTCGCTATTGTGTTGCGGTTTTACTCCCATTACTCACCCTATGGTTTGTCCAATATTTACCCCTCGAATTGCAGACGCGTCTGCTCCTGCTAATTTTTACGTTACCTATCTCCTTAAGTGCCATTATCGGCGGTTTTGGTCCTGGTCTATTGGCGACCTTCATATCGACATTGAGTATGCATCTATTAATGATCGATATAGATAAATCCCAGAGTGAGGTGATCTTACCTTGGCGCATGGTGAGCCTGAGTATTAATGGCATTATCATCAGTGGGTTAAGTGGCTATCTCAGGGCGTCCTTACGTAAGTCTGATTTGAGCCATCAGTTGTTGGAATCCATGGTGTCCCAGACCACGGATGCCATTTTTGTCAAGGATTTGCAGGGGCGTTATGTGCTGGCCAATAATAGGGCTGCGGCATTTGTCGGTAAATCGATAAAGGACATGATTGGCCAGAATGATGAGGCGCTATTTGAACCCGCATCGGCGGCGCTGATCCGCGTTAAAGATCAAAAAGTGCTTAACGATAAGGCGGTGACAACCCATAAAGAGCACTTACTGCTTAATACTGGACCGGCGGTATTTCAGGTGACAAAGGGGCCAGTGTTGGATTCAAAAGGACTGGTTCGGGGCATCTTTGGTATCGCGCACGATATTACCGTGCAGGAACAAAATGCCGAGCGTCTGCGCCGTAGTGAGGCAAGTCTGAAGCAGGCACAACAATTATCCGGTATCGGCAGTTGGGAGTGGGATATAGTGACCAACACCCATACTTGGTCAGAACAAGTGTTTGCTATTTATGGATTAGCAGCAAAAGAGGCCTTAGATCTTGAGCAGGTCCAGTCACTCTTTACGGCCGAAAGCTGGCAAAAATTGAATCAAGCGGTCATGCACTGTTTAGCAACGGGCGATCCCTATGAATGCGAAGCCGAGCTAGTTGAGACTAAAACTTCAGTTTCTGCATGGATTATGGCCCGTGGTCAAGCGACGCTGGATGAGCAGGGTAAAGTGATTAAACTCCATGGCACAGTGCAGGACATTACTCAATCTCGCACGTTGCAACAGCAAATTGCCGCCCAAACTGCACTATTACAACGGGTGATCCAAGGCTCGGAGCAGGGATACTGGGACTGGAATGTCGCAACGGGTGAGGTGCAGGTCAGCCAAAAATTTGAAGCGATTCTAGGCTACTCAGCGGGTGAGCTCCAACTCACTGTACATAACTGGACCCTGTTTGTGCACCAAGATGATTGGGCGGATGTGAAAAGGATCGTGCGACAACATTTACGACGCCAGAGTGCGAGCATAGAACTGGAAGTGCGCTGCAGGAAAAAATCAGGGGATTTTTGCTGGGTGCTCTGTAAGGGGCGAGTGGTGGAGGTGGACAGTCGTGGCCGTCCCTTGATGATTTCAGGAACTCAATCGGATATTACTCAATTAAAAACTCACGAGGCAGAACTCGATAGGGTTGCAAACTATGATGTGCTCACGGGATTACCGAATCGGCGGCTACTCGTCGATAGGTTTAAACAGACGATTTCGCGGGTAAACCGTAATGGCAGCCTGTGCGCCGTGTGCTTTCTCGATCTTGATGGTTTTAAAGTGGTTAACGATCAATATGGCCATGATGTGGGCGATCAATTACTGATCGCGATAGTCGATCAGCTTTCACATATCATGCGTGAGCAAGATACTTTAGCACGGGTAGGGGGAGACGAATTTGTTGCATTATTTGAAATTGGTTCCGAAATCGAGTGTATTCAGATCCTTGAACGAATGCTGGGGGCGATAGATCAAACGATTTATCTTGGGGATAAGCCACTGCGTTTAACGGCAAGCATTGGCGTTAGCTTATATCCTGAGGACAATGTTGATCCCGATATTCTGCTGCGCCACGCCGACCATGCCATGTATATGGCTAAAGCGGCGGGTAAGAATTGTTTTCAAATGTTTGACCATGATGTCGAACGAAAAATGATCGCGAAAAGGCAATGGTTAGAGGAGCTAAAAGCCGCCTTTGCGAGACGGGAGTTTGTGCTTTTTTATCAACCTAAGGTCAACCTTGCCACAGGATATGTCATTGGGGCAGAAGCATTAATTCGCTGGTTACATCCACAACGGGGTATTTTGCCGCCTAGTGCCTTTTTACCCGATATCGAGGGCAGCGAACTTGAAATCCCCTTGGGCGAATGGGTTATTAATACGGCGATGGCGCAACTGCAAACTTGGTATCAAGGGGGGCGAAATATTAAGATCAGCGTTAATGTGAGTGCGCATCAACTCCTTGCCGATCACTTCTATGATTTTTTGAAACAAGCCTTGGCTAATTACCCCGATGTGCCAACGTCAGCCCTTGAACTCGAGATCCTCGAAAGCGCAGCCATAAAAGATATGGCCCTTGCCATTGAGATTTTAAATGAATGTGCCAGCCTTGGGGTGCATTTCTCCCTCGATGATTTTGGCACAGGTTATTCATCTTTGACTTATCTGCGTCAGCTCCCTATTTCAACCCTTAAGATAGATCAGAGCTTTGTCCGTGACATGCTGGAGGATCAGGACGACCTACGCATTGTCGAAGGCGTGGTTCGGCTTGCGAGCGTGTTCAATTTGGCCGTGATTGCCGAGGGAGTTGAGAGTATCGCCCATGGCATAAAACTGGCCGAACTTGGTTGCCAGATGTGTCAAGGCTATGGTATTGCACACCCTATGTATGCCGATGACTTTATAAACTGGTATGAAAATTGGCCCTTACAGCATGAACAAATGCAGCTGGGTTTAATGCATATAGCTGAGCCAATCTCTGTAAATGGCCGTTTCAAATGATAGATTATTTGATCTGCTTTTAAGGGAATTTCATTTATGCTTCGACTCTTTTAGATAATGGATTAGCTATGCGCCTGCTGAAATCGACCCAAAACCCCGCGATAAATTTACTCACGGCTCGAGTGTTTTACCGCCGAGCTGCCCGCGCGATTGTGTTATCGGGTGAAGACATTTTGTTGCTCTATACCCAAAAATACCGTGACTATAGCTTACCCGGTGGTGGGATAGACGACGGCGAGAACTTAGAAAACGGGCTGATCCGGGAATTGAAAGAAGAAACGGGGGCCATTAAGGTACAAGTGGGCGCGCCATTTGGCCGTTACGAAGAGTTTCGTCCTTGGTATCGCCAGGGGGCAAATGTGGTGCATATGGAGTCCTATTGCTATCAATGTGAAATCGACACTGACTTAGGCATAAGAGGACTGGGCGAACCTAGCTTTGAGGACCACGAAATTAAAAATGGCATGAGACCAGAATGGATCAATATTTATCGGGCCATTGCCCATAACGAAGATATTCAGCGCCATTTCCCAAACAAGGGGCAATCGATAGAGCGGGAAACATTTCTGTTGAAACTGATCGTCGAAGAACTGCTATAGGGGTGAACTTATTACCTCAGCCTCCCCTTATCGCGATAAGGAGAGGCTGAGGTAAAGCGTATTAGATTACCGTGAGATAGATGCAGAGAAAATGGCTCATCGCTCCTGCGAGTACAAATAAATGCCAGATTGCATGATTGAAGGGAATGCGTTTTCCCACGTAAAAAATGACCCCTAAAGTGTAAAATAGCCCGCCTAGAATCAATAAATTAAACCCCAGTTCAGTCATCGATGCTGTCAAATCGCCTATCACTGTGACACATAACCAGCCCATGGCGAGGTACAAGACTAAGCTTAGCTTTTTAAATTTGTGAATAAACAGCGTCTTAAATAGGATCCCGCCAACCGCCAGTGACCAAATCGCAGTGAGGATGACAGTTGATTGTGTTCCCTGCAGGCTAATGAGCATCAGCGGTGTATAAGTGCCTGCAATTAAACAGTAAATTGCACAGTGATCGGCGATCTTAAGTTTATGTTTCCAGCCTGAGTGGCTAACACTGTGGTATAAGGTCGAGCAGAGAAAAAGCACTATGATACTCGCACCATAAATGGCAACGCCCGTAAGTTGAGTTGGCGTTAGGTGATCTTGCCCCTTGAGTAACATCAGCACCAGTGCCGCTATGCCAGCGATAACGCCTAAGCCATGGGATACACTGTTGGCGATCTCTTCTTTAATACTGTATGGCCCAGATTTAGTTGGGATATTGGCTGGGTTTTGCTGTTCGATAACACTTTGACTCGACATGGTATATACACACTCGCAAACGATAATGACCGAGTCTATCAGTTAGAAAAATAAATCACCATATTTAAGCGTACACTTGTAAGCTTAATTTAATGGTTGGGGTATGCACTACGCTTGTAGCTGTTACATACGCGTTGAACTTTGCCCTGTTTGTCTCCTCTAATCTGCATTGAGCACTCGCAAGTAAATGCAATCATTAGATAATTCATTTTCAATATTCATTTACAAAGTGCATTCGTTTCACGTTAAGCATCATCGGTATCAATGAATATCGCACAAAACCTAAGGATGGATTTTGCCTTTTCAACGTCAGCCCCAAGCTATGCCTGTATTTGCAACATCTTCTACCGCGAAAGCGAGCGGAGATGATATTGATAGTACTGTGCCTATTTCGTTCACATCGCCAGAAGGTGAGACTTTTATCGTGTTTGACTATCACCTCAGTGATCAGGGTGATGCTTTGGTATCTGAGTCTGAATCCCAATTTGAACTGTCTTGTACGTTACAAACCCGTGTTCAGGCATTGGGGGCGGGATCCGTTTTGTGCGCTCGTCAGCCATATCTTAAAGGATTTAGCCTGCTATTTTTTGTGCTGCTAGTACATGCGTGTGTATTTTTACTTATCTGCATTTTGTGGCGTCCACAGTTAAATCCCTTTGGATTAACGGAAAGCGAAAGCCGTGGCCCTAAAGCAACGGCGCTTAAAGCTTACTTTATTTATGCTCCCGCGGTAGAGAAGGCAGAAACTGCTGCACTTGAAAAGGTCATGCCTGAAAATGTTGCAGCTGAAAAAGCCGTCCTTGAAAAGGTAGAGCTGGGAAAAGTAGACCAGGAAAAAGTGAAGCCAGATACGGTTAAACCGGACATCGCTCAATCGAGCCAATCTCAATCAAGTGCCCAAAGTGAAGTTCAGCCCGCGGAAAAGGCGGCAAAAAAGCCAACTAATACGTTGGATGCCACAGAAATTAAGCCGCAGCTTGGCGCTGAGAGTTCGCCCGCAGCAGAAGGTGAAAGCACAATAGCGACAAGCTCAAGCATGAGTTTATTCACTCAGCACTATTTTGAACGTCAGCGCGAGCAAGCGCTCGATGACCTCGTGATTGAACAGGCCGATAAATTCACCCGGAAATCGAATATGAGTGAAATGAGCCCTGAGATGGAAGTGTTATTTGTCCCTAATGCCGATGATTTCGGTGGCGCAACGAGTCTAGATTTATCCTTAGATCCAAATCGTATTGTGCGTAAAGGGGATACTTGTTATCGCGTGGTACAAGTCGGCACTCAAGTTAATCCTTACGCCGAAAATTTAGGCTTCCCATTTGACTGTAGTGGCAAAAAAATCAATCAAGCGATTGATGATGCCATTCAATCTCGATTAAATAAAATGATGCTCAAACCCCATAAATAGTGACTTTATTTTATGATTTATTTTCACGCCAATTATAACTTTGTTAATTTAATTTAATTTAGTTTAATTAATTAAAAACAATGAATTATGAATCTTTATTTTGGATTGGTAGTTAAGGTTTTTAATTACTTTTTTCCTTGTTTGTTGCTGCCGCTTCTGTCTATACTGCGCACTCATCTTGTCGGAGTGCCTCTTGGCTGAGACCGTTTATTCGGGATCCGTTGAACCTGATCAGGTTAAAACCTGCGAAGGAAACAAGCGTAATAACACCCATTAAATCGTGGATCATAGTGGACAGATCACAAATGATTCAGGCTGATTTAATCGTTATTGAGCAATGAAACCTAAGTGTGCCTTTTCGGCATTTAGGTTCGATTGACTCAGCTATCAACAACTCAAGTCTCCAGACAAGCAACTCTATTTTTTTAAAGTGAGATTGCTTATGTCCAGTTCAAACCAAAACCCAGCTGTAGCTGCCAATGCGATAGAGAGCACAGCGCCAGAATCGACAATTCCTAATAAATCGACAGTGCCTAATAAATCGGCCGAGTCTAGTCAATCAACAGTGCCTAAGGCGCCGAGTCGCCGCGAAACCCGCGCCCTGGCCCAAGTCTTTATCGATACGTTAGCACCACTGCAACATCCTAATTCACAAAAGGTTTACCTCGAAGGCTCTAGTGCCGATATTCGTGTTGGCATGCGGCAAATCCTGCAGACTGACACCCTGGTCGGCGGTACAGCTGAGGCGCCCATCATGGAAAAAAATCCACCAATTCGCGTGTACGATTGCGCTGGCCCTTATTCCGATCCCAAGGCCGACATCAATGTGCGCCAAGGTTTAAGTAAATTAAGGTTACCGTGGATTGTCGAGCGTCAAGATACTGAAGTGTTAGCCTGTGCGACCTCGGATTTTACCCAACAAAGACTCGCCGATGATGGTTTAGACCATCTGCGTTTTGAGGCAGGTTCGAGTGCCATTGTCCGCCCACGCAGAGCGCTGCAGGGCAAACGAGTCAGTCAATTACACTATGCCCGTCAAGGGATTATCACTCCTGAAATGGAATATGTGGCGATCCGCGAGAACATGGCACTCGCGCAAGTACAGGATGAAATCCTCAATCGTAAAGCTAAGGGGGAAGCCTTTGGTGCCTTAGTCGGCGAGCCGATTACCGCCGAATTTGTCCGCGCCGAAGTTGCCCGTGGCCGCGCGATTATTCCGCTGAATATTAACCATCCCGAAGCCGAACCTATGATCATAGGGCGTAACTTTTTGGTGAAAGTGAACGCCAATATTGGTAACTCGGCGGTGACTTCTTCCATCGAGGAAGAAGTGGAAAAGCTCGTCTGGTCAACCCGTTGGGGCGCAGATACTGTCATGGATTTATCCACGGGTCGTTACATCCACGAGACCCGCGAATGGATTATCCGTAACTCGCCAGTGCCCATAGGCACAGTGCCGATTTATCAAGCGCTGGAGAAAGTGAACGGCGTGGCAGAGGATTTAACCTGGGAAGTGTTCCGCGATACCTTGATTGAACAAGCTGAGCAAGGTGTTGATTACTTTACTATCCATGCTGGTGTGCTGCTGCGTTATGTGCCGATGACGGCTAAACGCGTCACTGGGATCGTGTCCCGCGGCGGTTCGATCATGGCCAAATGGTGCCTGAGTCACCACAGGGAAAACTTCCTCTACAGTCATTTTCGTGAGATCTGTGAGCTTTGCGTCGCCTACGATGTATCCCTGTCTTTAGGTGATGGTATGCGTCCAGGCTCGATTGCCGACGCCAATGATGCCGCCCAGTTTGCAGAGCTTGAAACCTTAGGTGAGCTAGTCAAAATCGCCTGGGAATACGACGTACAAACCATTATCGAAGGGCCGGGACATATCCCGATGCAGCTTATTAAAGAGAACATGGACAAGCAGTTAGTTCACTGCGACGAGGCGCCGTTTTACACCCTTGGCCCACAAATTACCGATATCGCACCTGGGTATGATCATTTTACCTCCGGCATAGGTGCGGCCATGATCGCTTGGTACGGCTGCGCTATGTTGTGTTATGTCACGCCAAAGGAACATTTAGGATTACCGAATAAACAAGATGTTAAGCAAGGTTTGATTGCTTATAAGATTGCCGCCCACGCCGCCGATGTGGCGAAAGGTCATCCGAGTGCGCAAATTCGCGACAATGCGCTGGCAAAGGCGCGGTTCGAATTCCGCTGGGAAGATCAATATAACTTAGGACTCGATCCTGACACCGCGCGGGCTTATCACGATGAATCTTTACCGCAGGAATCTGCTAAAGTCGCGCATTTTTGCTCTATGTGCGGCCCTAAATTCTGTTCGATGAAAATCACCCAGGATGTGCGCGCCTATGCCGCAGGTTTAGAAGCGGAGCAAGTTGAAGCGGCTGCGCAAGTCATACAAGCTACAACGTCAGTAGCGATGCAAGTCACAATCAAGACACCGCAGGAGTTGGCAGCGGCGATGGCGCTAAAATCGGCACAATTTACCGCCTCGGGCGCCGAGATCTATCAGGTGATAGATAAGCAGGTGAAAGACAAGCTTGTCGCCGAAGTCGAGGAAGCCTAATTATGCTAGGTATTCATGGGGATAATCTGCCCATGAATACTGCTCACCCCGCGATTGTTTGGACCATAGCCGGTTCAGACAGTGGCGGCGGTGCCGGTATTCAGGCGGACCTAGCAACAATTCAAGATTTGGGCTGTCACGGTTGCAGCGTGATCACCACAGTGACGGCGCAAAGCTCAGTGGCGGTCACTTTAGTTGAGCCCGTATCGGCGGCGATGTTAATGGCCCAGCTGACGATTTTAGTTTCAGACTTGCCACCCAAAGCGATTAAAATCGGCTTACTGGCGGATCAAACTCAAGTAGTCTTGCTGGCTGATTGGTTGACGAGTTTTAAAATCCACTATCCATCTGTGCCTGTGATTGTCGATCCTGTGATGGTCGCCAGCTGTGGCGATGCGTTAGCAGTAGATAACAGTCTGGATATAAAAAGTACCGCCAAATCAGCCTTAGATTTTAAGCCTTTCAAAGGCTTAATCGACCTTATCACACCCAATGTGCTCGAACTTGGGCGGTTAACCCACAGTGATGTTTCGACTAAAGCGCAATTCGCTGCCGCGGCACTGACTTTATCCCAGAGTCTTGATTGCAGTGTGCTCGCCAAAGGGGGCGATGTGAGCTTTGGCAGCGCTGATATTCTTGGTGATACTCATGCTAAAACTCAAGCTCAAGCTCATATTATCACTCTCGATAGCAACGGCTGGGATCTTGATCTGGCCGAGGATTATCTGGTTTGTCGTCAAGTGCGCGCAAGCTCAGAGCTGCATCAAAATGGGCGTTTCTGGTTAGCGAGCCAGCGAGTTAATACCCGTCATAACCATGGTAGCGGCTGCACTTTGTCATCGGCCATTGCCGCCGTGTTAGCGCAAGGTTTTGTATTGCAAGATGCGGTGGTTGTTGCCAAAGCTTACGTGAGTCAAGGCTTAAGCGCGGCGATTGGTTTAGGGCAAGGTCCTGGGCCATTGGCCCGCACGGGTTGGCCTAATGACTTGTCCCGCTACGCCAAAATAAATCAGTGGGATGGCAATTTTATCGATCATCACAAGCAAAACTTTGATGTTGGGAGTGATTTAGCAGCAACAGTTTTATTTGCAACAGATCAGGCAAAAGCTCAGGCAAGGGTTCAGGTAAGAATAGCCTCGACGGCACCTCAAAATATTTTATCCCAGGGTTTTAAAGTGCTCGATGCCGATCTCGGTGTGTATCCCGTGGTGAGTGACTTAACCATGCTGGAGAGTTTGTTAGCTGCGGGCGTTAAAACCCTGCAGTTACGGATAAAAACAGATATGAGTGAGTTAGGCGAATCAGAGCTAGTTGGCTCGGAATTAGAAGCACAAATTCAAACGGCCATTGCCTTAGGCAAGCATTTTAATGCACAGCTTTTTATCAATGATCACTGGCAGCTAGCGATAAAATACCATGCTTTTGGGGTGCATTTAGGCCAAGAAGATCTCGCTGTGGCTGACTTAGTCGCCATAAAAGCGGCGGGACTCGCGCTCGGCATATCGAGCCACAGCTATTTCGAGCTGTTATTGGCGCATCAATGCTTGCCATCCTACATAGCGCTTGGGCATATATTCCCCACCACGACGAAGCAAATGCCTTCGGCGCCCCAAGGGCTTGCAAAACTTACACATTATGTGGCGCTGCTCCAAGACCATTATCCCTTGGTCGCCATTGGCGGCATCGACTTAGATAATTTAGCAAAGGTGAAAGCCACTGGTGTGGCCAATATTGCTGTGGTGCGGGCAATAACCGAGGCTCAGGATCCTGTCGCAGCGTTTGCAGAGCTAAGCCAAGCTTGGGAGCCATATTGGGGTGCTAAGTGCATGCCAAATATGAGCACAAATAAACCGCTTTATAATGGCGAGACGGCCAGTGGCAAAACACTCAGCGATGCCGATTTTATGCGTTATTCTCGGCAAGTCTTACTGCCTGAAGTCGGTGAGGCAGGGCAATTGCAACTGGCCGATGCCAACGTTGTAATTGTTGGTCTTGGCGGCTTAGGGCAATTGGCGGCGCAATATCTGGCCTGTGCAGGTATTGGCAGTTTGACCTTAATCGACATGGATAAGGTTGAAGTTTCGAATCTGCCAAGACAATTGTTATTCAACGATGCCGATATTGGGCTCAATAAGGCGCGAGTTGCCAAGCAAAAGCTTAATGATTTAGCGCCACATTGCACTGTAACTGCCCATGAAACAGCATTTAATACAGAAACCTCTGCTCATCACTTCGCTGACATTTTTCAGGCAAAACAATGGGGTAAAAAAGTGCTTGTGCTTGACTGCACCGATAACTTTGTGACTCGCCAAGCCATTAATCGCAGCTGTATCGAAGCGGCTTTACCTTTAGTCAGCGCATCAATCACGGCATTTAGTGGCCAATTGCTTGCGGTCGACCAAATGCAGTTTCCCTCCGGTGGTTGTTATCACTGTATTTTCCCAGCGCAGACGAGAGTATCGCAGAGCTGCAGCACCCAAGGCGTACTCGGGCCCAGCGTTGGCGTGATGGCGTCAATGCAATCCTTGGTGGTCATGCAACTCTTGCTGAGTGTGGACTGCGGTTGTGATGCACCTAAAAATGCCTTGTTGGGGCGTTTTTGGCGCTTTGACGCTAAATCCCTTGCATGGACCGCTGCTGTATTAACGCGGGATCCCCACTGTGACGTATGTGGTCCCAAAGGGGCTTATCTATCATCAAAGAAAGATAGTCTTGAGGTTTGATATGATTTTAATTCACATAAATAATGTCCCACAGTCGTTGACTGAACCGACGTCGATCGCGGCTGTGGTTCTTGCGCAAGATATTGCCCTCGATTCAGTCGCTATCGTGTTGAATGCAGAGGTGGTTCCGCGCAATCGCTGGCAATCCATTCTCTGTCAACATGAAGATAAGTTAGAACTTTTTTCAGCTGTAGCGGGAGGCTAGTATGTTAAAGATTGCCGATGTGGAGTTTGAATCGCGGTTATTTACCGGAACGGGGAAATTCAGTAACAGCCAAGTGATGCTCGAGGCGATAACGGCTTCTCGATCGCAGTTAGTGACAGTTGCGATGAAAAGAATTGATTTCAAAATGGGGCTAAATGATTTGCTCACGCCGTTACGCCAAGCGGGTGTACGGCTATTGCCTAATACTTCGGGGGCGAGAAACGCCAAGGAAGCGGTGTTTGCCGCTGAGCTTGCCCGTGAAATGCTGGGTACTTCGTGGATTAAGCTCGAAATCCATCCGGATCCTAAGTACTTGATGCCCGATGCGATTGAAACCTTAGCCGCGGCTAGGATCCTCTGTGAGAAAGGCTTTATCGTGTTGCCCTACGTGCATGCCGATCCTGTGCTATGTCGTCGCTTGGAAGAAGTGGGCTGCGCCGCGGTTATGCCACTGGCGAGTCCGATTGGCAGTAATCAAGGTTTAGTCACCGAAAGCTTTTTAAAAATCATCATAGAGCAGGCGCGGGTGCCAGTGGTGATCGATGCCGGCATTGGCGCACCTTCACAGGCTGCGCGGGCAATGGAGTTGGGTGCCGATGCGGTGCTCGTTAACACAGCTATCGCCAGCAGCGCGTCGCCGATAGTGATGGCCGAGTGTTTTAAGGAGGCGGTGCAATGCGGTAGACGGGCCTTTGAAGCAGGGCTTGGCCGAGTACAAACTGGCGCGGTACAGACCAGTCCTCTGACGGGATTTTTAAACCAATGAGTTTTGTCGCTGAATTTGCCAAGATCCCACGGGATAAACTGTTACTCGATTTGTATTCTTGCACTGCCCAAGATGTCGAGCGGGCGTTAGTGAGTTCAGAAGGGGATTTACGTAGCCTACTGGCCTTGCTATCACCTGCGGCTGAACCTTATATCGAAACCATGGCGCAGCGCTCTGCGGCGCTTACGCGGCAGCGATTTGGCGCGAATCTGGGTCTGTATTTACCGCTATACGTCTCGAACCTCTGTGCCAATGAATGTGATTACTGTGGCTTTAGCATGAGTAACAAACTCAAACGCAAAACCTTGAATGAGCAGGAGTTGATGGCCGAGATGGCCATTATCAAAGATAGGGGATTCGATTCGATCTTACTGGTGTCGGGTGAGCATGAAACTAAGGTTGGTATCGATTATTTCAAGCAAATGTTGCCGCTGGTAAAGCAGCAATTTAGCCATGTGGCGATGGAGGTCCAGCCCATGGGTGAGGAGCATTATCACCAGTTAGTCGCGCTAGGTTTAGATGCTGTGATGATTTATCAGGAGACCTATCAGCCAGAAACCTATGCCAAACATCATACGCGGGGAAAAAAGCAGGATTTTGCCTACCGTTTGGAAACTCCAGATAGGATAGCGAGGGCGGGTGTCGATAAAATAGGTCTTGGGGTATTACTAGGGCTGGATGATTGGCGTTTAGATGCGTTAATGATGGGATACCATCTCGATTATTTAGAGCGGTGCTATTGGCGTACCCGTTTTAGTATTTCGCTGCCAAGGTTAAGGCCCTGTACTGGCGGGATCACCCCAAGAGTCATGCTATCGGATCTAGGTTTAGTGCAAATGATTTGTGCATTTAGACTTTTTAATCAACAGCTTGATATCAGCATGTCGACAAGGGAAAGCCCTGAGCTGAGGGATAATCTACTGCCCCTTGGGATCACGCAAATCAGTGCCGGAAGCTCGACCCAACCGGGGGGCTATCAAGCGCCTGACAGTCAACTCGATCAATTTGAGATAAGTGATGATCGCAGCGTCGAGCAAGTGATCGAACAGATGCAACGGCAGGGGTTTAATCCGGTATTTAAGGATTGGGAATCGGCGTGGATTGTGGCATAAATCCCAGAGAAAATATGGCTCGAAACGGCGATAGACCTGTACATTCAGGGAGGCTTGGTTAATAATTAACCCATTATCACAGGGGCAGGAATACCGTTATGCAAATTCAATCTGCTTATTCATCCGGTCTGCAGGGCTTGCAAAGTGCTCAATCTGGGTTGACTCAAGCGACGATCGATGTGGCTAAACCGACACCGACTCAAAGCTCCACTCAGACAGAGCCCAGCAAAGAGGTGGCACAAACCGATAAAACCTCGGCATTGCTTTCTGCCAATGAGTCATTAAGACAAGGTGAAGCATCGGCCAAAGTGATTGAAACCGATTCAGAAACCATAGGCTCGATCATTGATATCAAGGTATAAATACTATGTCTGTCGTGGCGCTATCATCCAAGGTTGGAGCGTCATCCTCTTCGTTTTTAGGGCATGATAAGCCACAGCTTCAAACTAAGATTTATCAAGGCGATAAGGTTTATCAAGGAGCTAGCGGCCAAGCGGCATTAACCCAAACCGCTGCAACCTCACTATTTAGCTCTCCTAAAATTGAAGCGAGTGGGCCGATTGAACCACTGTTGTCCAGTGCCACTGGCGAAGCTGGGCGTGCCTCCCTTCTTTCATTTAAATCAGTTGCCTCAATTCATTCCCCTGTTTTAGTGACGGAGAATGCCTCTGCTGTCAGTAAGCTATCGGACTCTGACACTGGGATCTCTGATTTAACTATTCCCTCTCGCTCAAATGCCCTTAGTGTAGATACTTTTCTACCCAACGCGGCTTTACATTCAGATAGCGCGAGTTTCAGTTTATTGACTGGCCCGCGTTCCATTGCTGGTATGCGTGAAGGGCAGATTGCTACGCCGAACTCGGCCGCCGTGACACCATCTGTAACACTTGGGGCGCAATATGCCCCATCAATTGATGCCGCAGATGTGGCGGCCTTCGAGCCTTTAATCACTTCCTTCACGGGTATTGGTATAGGGGGAAATTCATCCACGACAGGGGCTTCTTCTTTGTCACTCAGTCCAATGGACGGTGTTTTTTCCCAAGTGAGTGAGCCAATCTCCTCAGACATAGTGATCAAACCTGATGTTTTCGCGGGTATTTCTCGGGAGGAGATAAGGGGGAATAATGCCGCTGTCTCTGGAATAAACTCTTCTGCACCCAATGAACCTCCTTTGACTCCCGTTGAACAACAGCCAAATAACGCCGAACAAAACACTGAACAAAAGTCGGTACAGGATCAATTTAACTCAGTGTTTGGCAAGTCTGTAAATGGTGAAAAAGACGTTAAGGCACAACAGGATAAAGCGGCGCAAGCGGAAGCTATCCGTGAGCAGGAGGAAAAACAGCAAGCATTAGCTGCGATATTTGCGAAGCAAAACAGCCAGGCACGAGTGAACGCCCAAGGAGGAGATGACTCCCAAAATACAACGCAAACGCAATCCTCTCCGTTAGCTCAAGAGAAGCATCAGCAAACCGAAGAGCAAGAGGCTGTTAAACAGCAAGAAGCACAGGTAGCAACGCTTAAATCACGGGATATAGAAGTCAAAGCCCATGAGCATGCCCATGCGACCGTCGGTGGACAATATGCCCAGAGTCCCAGTTTCAAATACCAAAAGGGCGCGGATGGGCAACGTTATGCGATCGATGGCGAGGTTCAAATTGATGTGTCCGCTGTGCCAGGTGATCCCCAAGCAACGATCAATAAAATGAAACAAGTCTATGCGGCGGCAATGGCGCCCGTTGATCCTTCTAGTGCAGATATTCGCGTTGCCACAGAAGCATTAAAAAAAATGGATGAAGCTAAGGCATTATTGGCTGAGGAACGTCAGAAGCAAATTGTAGATCAAGAAACCGTCCAAACTTTGATTGGTGCAGATGCCCAAATTGACGAGTTGCCCCCCCTAAAGGAGCACACTATTCGCGTAGCGGGAGAGGT
Source organism: Shewanella sp. CG12_big_fil_rev_8_21_14_0_65_47_15 (assembly GCF_002783505.1). Classification (GTDB taxonomy): domain Bacteria; phylum Pseudomonadota; class Gammaproteobacteria; order Enterobacterales; family Shewanellaceae; genus Shewanella. Next base: position 24,630 of record NZ_PFGL01000072.1, on the reverse strand, counting down.
GGATGCGTCGGGTAACATTGCCCAGCCCCAAGACTCGGCTTCAGCGCCAGTAACAGAAGTGGTTGATAAGATAAAACAAACAATAGCGGAGCAGATATCTTCACCTAAGGCAATAGAAGATGGGGTGATTACTGATAGCGTTGAGCCTCCAATGGCCACATTAGCCTTTAATGCTACACAATCACAGAATAACCGGGCAGCATTGCATAGTCTTGAAGCATCTCCAGTGCAGATGGACAGTGGTGCAAGTCGTTTTTACACTTCGGTTGGTTATCAAAAAGCTCATTTTCTTGATGTTAGTGCGTAAGTCTCAATTACTGGCATATTGTGAGCGAATGAATGCCCCTCACTCCATCGATGCTATTCCGTGCTGTTTTAATTCATGCTGTTTTAAGATCATTGAGGCGAGTAATTTTGATGCAGGGCCCTGCTGATCGCGATTGGGGATCACTAGACTCAAGATAATGCGGCGTTTTTGGCTGCCCTGCAAATGCAAGCGCACTAATCCCCCCGAGGCCAATTCCTCTTGAATAAGGAATGAAGGTATCCAGCAAAAACCAATTCCCTGCTTTAAGATCACTTTTGCCTCATGGAAATTGGAGACTGTCCAACGCTGCTCCGCCTTAAGCCAGCCGATATCAATATTAGATTGTACCCCAGTATCTTTAATGACGAGCTGCAGGTGTTGCGCCAGAAGTTTATCGTCATCGAGGGTGCCTATTTCGGCGAGCGGGTGACTTGGATGGCAAACAAGATGGAGTTCGTGCTCACACAAAGGTTCGGATAAATAACCTTTTGGGGGTATGCCGGCACAGATAGCAATATCCACCTTATTCTGTTGGATCAACTCCTGGGTCCCGGTGATCACTGAGTCCAAAATGATAATGCGAGTACCACGACTATGGGGCAGAAAATCATTGAGGGCACAGACTAGGCTCTCCATTGGATACACAATTTCGCGGGCGATAGTGAGTGTGGGTTCCCAGCCCTGTTCAAGATTGCTGGCAAGTTGCTCTAACTCGCTGACCGCTTGGGTCACATGACGTGAACGGCGTAATAGCACTTCACCTTGCTGGGTGAGATAGGCTTTACGTCCCTTAACCTCAAGCAGCTCTATCCCCAACTGGTGCTGCAACTTGGCTACGGCATGATTGAGGGATGACTGACTCTTATTCAGTTTTTCAGCCGCTTGGGCATACCCGCCAAAATCGACGACGGCTTGCAGAATACGCCACTGTTCTAGGGTGGATTTAGCCCGAGTCATAATTGTCTCAAAAAAACGATAGATAGAGGCTTATAGTGGCGGCTAATTATCATTTTTTCAATTAATTCCGCATTTACAACGGGTAAAGCGCGGGCTTATTGCGGTTGGTTTTGCCCTTCAGTTACGGCATCGGCCATTCTCTGAATGAGGGATGCGGGATCGATGGGATCACCAAGGCAGGCACTCAACTGACTGCTTAAGGTGAGTGCATCCTCATTGACGACCAGAAGCTGAAATAAATCGGCTTTATTTTGGGTATTCAGGGTTGTTTGATAGACGAACTGTGCTAATGCTGACTGCCAAAGGGACTGATAATAGAGAGGCCCTTCGTTGACGATGGCACTGAAGCTATATTGATAATGGTTAGTCTGCGGCCAAGGTTGGCCAAAACTCTTTTCGAACTCAGCACTAAGCTCGGGGTAACTTTGTGTACTTAAGTCCTGGGGGAAATCTAACGCAACCTTAGCGCGAAAAACTTTCATTTGTTTTGCATAGGCTTTAGCAAGTGAGCCCCGCTCATTGAGATAATCTGCTGCAAACTGTGGAAAAAGCTGATGGCGTAGCACTTCGGCTAGCCACAGGCTAGGTAGCTGATTGCTATCCATGGTTGGGGCTAAGGTATTATTGAGGTAAAAGTGGCTACCCCGGGCAAGGGCAGTGATGGCCTTGGCAATGGCTTGGGTAAATTGCTCTATATCTTTGTAACTGCTGAGCTGTGGTTTGAGATCTAAGGCCTGTTGCCCAAATTGCTGACCTATGACACTTTGACGCAGTGTCTGTTGATAATTGCGATGCTGTGCTTCATCGAAGGAAATATAAAGCTCACCCAATAATCTTTGCTGATGGTAGACGCGAACCATTTGCTGCTTTGGCAATGTGCCCGGTTGCTGAGGGTGCAAGGGCTCAAACTTAAGTCCAAAAGTGGCTAAATACGTAAAACCTCCATTGAGTATGGCCTGAGTCGATAATATTGGGCCATCGGCAGCGTCCAGCATTGCCAAATGTCGACCAAGATCCCAAGGGGCAACATTGATAGCCTCTGTTTGACTGTCGAGAAATGCTTTAACTAACGTGGGGGATGAGAGCTGCTGCGAATTCAAACGCCAACTGGCGTAATCGTTAAACCCTGCGGCAGTCGCGGCCTCTTGCCATAAAACGGCGATGCGACTCAGTGCCGTCTGGTTATATTCGCTCGCCCGTCCTTGGTAGGCCTGCCACACGGTTTGACGACACTGTGGATCGGTTTGTTTCAGCAGATAATGGGCAATGGTGCCTGAAAAATCGGCACTCTTAGGCTCGTTTGTTTGCTCATCTAAGTCTATTTCCCCTGTGTTGTATTGCGTCTCGGTGGGGAGCTGGCATTGAACATTTTGGATATCGAGACTCAGTTGTTGGCTTGCCAACCCTTGCCGAATACTCGCCTGGGCTGTGTGCAGTTTGGCTTTATAGTTCAGATCCCAATGCTGACTTAACAAGGCCTTAAGTTGTGAACTCAGTAATACTTGCTCGCGATTACCTTGGCTTAATGCAGCGGAAAGCTGTTTAAATTCAGCTTGAACCACTAAGTTGCTGAGTGTGTCGGCTAAGTGTAACTGGCATTGCAGTAGCCCTTGCCGTTCCTCGCTCGAGAGGTTGAAACTGCGGTAATACTTCAACCTGTCATTGATATTATTCAGCCCTATGGTCTGTTGTTCTAACACTAAGGCTTGTTCCGCCAGTGACAGTTCCTGTGGTGTATCAGCGGCTAAAGCGTCATTTTCTAAGGCCCCAACTTTGCGATCCTTGAGAATGGCAAAGGCGTTTGTTAGCTCGATACTGGGCAATCGCAAACATTGTTCTACCAGCAGTGGCACAGGGCTTGGCGCTGCATGTACCACAGTAGCGGGCAGTAAGTAAAGGCTAAGTAGACTAGCGGTTAACGTTGTTCTTAGCATAGGCCAGGTATTCTGCAACTGTTATAGAAAAAACGTGTTTAAATCCACTAGGTTAGATCTTGATTTGGCTGGTTTTTTACCGCGATAATCGTGGCACGTTTGGGCGCCGGGTAACCTTCAATCGTCTTTGTGATATCCGTCGGATCTAGGTATTCAACCAGTGACTCATTGGGCATCCAGTCGGTACGCCGCTGCTCAGCAAGGGCGGTGACATCAATATCGACGCAGCGTATGTCGGTGAAATCACACTTCTTTAACCAGAGCATTAAGGCTGCGACGGATGGAATAAACCATACATTATTCATCTTGCCATATCTATCTTCGGGAACGAGTACGGCATTTTCATCGCCATCGATAACTAAGGTTTCTAATACTAGCTCCCCTCCCATGCGTAATTGATCCCGCAATTGCAGCAAATGATCGATAGGTGAGCGTCTGTGATATAACACCCCCATTGAGAAAACGGTATCGAAGGCATCGAGTGGGGGTAATTCTTCAATCCCCAGTGGTAAAAGATGCACAGGATGGTGATTGCCCGCTAAGCGTTTTACCGCCTCAAATTGGCATAAAAAAAGTGGGGAAGGATCAATACCGACCACACGTTGTGCACCTGCGCCCAACATGCGCCACATGTGATAACCACTGCCACAGCCGACATCGAGTACAGTTCGATGATGGAGCGGTGAAATATGTTGTTTTACCCGATCCCATTTCCAATCGCTGCGCCATTCGGTATCGATATGAATACCGTGAATATGAAAAGGCCCCTTACGCCAAGGCATAAACAGGCGCAATAGATTTTCTAGCTTTTCCTTTTCACCAGAACTGAGTTGCTCGCCTGTGCCGACGGTGACGCTATCGATAAAATTCACTTGATCTGGCGTGGGGTAGTGCAGCTTATTGAGCACTTTTTCCCATTTAGGTAAGTTGCCATGTTTATGCTCCCGTTGCCATCTGCCCAAAATACTGGGAAGGGTTTCGAGCCAATGTTGCAGATTTGAATCGGCGATTTGTTGGTAAAATGAGCTAAAACTGATCACTTGATGGCCACCATAGATGCAAAATTAAAACATTGAAACCAAAGGCTAAAATGACTAAACCCTTGGCTGGTGAGGCGCTGTTGATGTGTATTTAAGGTATCGGGTTTCATCACATTTTCCAGCGCGCTGCGCTTTTGGCTAATTTCGAGTTCGCTATAGCCGTTGGCACGCTTGAAATCTAAATGCTGCTCTTCAAGCAAGGTTTGAATGGGGGCATCCTCGAAGCGAATTTTTTCCGATAGCACGAGCATTCCACCGGGATTGAGGCCACGATAAATTTTAGCGATCAGTGCATCTCTATCTTCTGGCGGTAAAAATTGCAGGGTAAAATTCAGCACGACCAAAGAGGCATTCTGAATGTCGATATCACGGATATCACCACAAACCAGATCGACATCGGTGTCGCTCACATAGGCACTTAAGTTTTCTTGGCAGCGCGCGATCATAGATTCACTATTATCTACGGCAATGATACGACACTGACGGCCTTGGATCTGACGACGGATACTCAAGGTCGCGGCGCCTAGGGAACAACCTAAATCATAGATTTGCGTATTTGGTATGACGAAACGATTCGCAAAATCGCCTATGGTATTGATAATTTGCGTATATCCGGGTACCGAACGGCGGATCATGTCACTGAAGACACCTGCTACACGGTTATCAAACTGGAAATCGCTAATGTGTGCACTCGGTTGAGCGTAGATCGTATCTTGAGAAGCGTTCATCTGGGTTTATCTCGAAAATTCAACCCGGCATTTTAACGAATCCCATTGATTAGCAGCAAGTCTCAGGCTAGTAATTTGCGATAAATTTTTGTCTAATATGCCAAAGGTAACAAAATTTTTACATGTACATTAGGTACTAGGGACCCAACTTGAAGTTAGTGCTCCATTTAATTGTGATCTTGTGCTGTTGTTTTTGGAGCATGGCTGGACAGGCCAGCAATGCGTCATCTATGCCTCTTGTGGTGGTGATGGGAGAAGACAGCTTTCCCTATCAGTATGTCGATAGTGACGGTGAGCCGAGTGGTTTATTAGTGGATCTCTGGAAAGAATGGGCTAAGCAAACCCATACGGAAGTCATATTTGTGGCACGCCATTGGCATGAATCACTCGAGCAACTACAGCAAGGTAAAGCCCAAGTACATTTGGGTATGGGTAAAACCCCTGAACGTGAAGCGATATTTGATTTTGCTACCCCAATTGCCGATGTGGGGACTTATTTGTATTTGCACAAATCCTTGCAAGGTAAAAAATCGATTAAGGAGCTGGTTCCCTATCAGATTGGGATTGTTGCAGGTTCTTCCCACGAGGCGGAATTACATCGAATCGAACCCAAATTAGTCTTTAAACGTTATGAAAGTCGTGAAAAATTGCTTGCGGGTGTCTCATCGGGTGAAACTGTGGTGTTTGCGGGACTCGAGGGATACTTGAAAGACCCTTCGTCATCCCAAGATATTTCGGCTAACTTTCCTATCACCGCACGGCTCCAAATTAAAGCGATGCAGTTTGTTCCCGCCGTGCTCAAAGGTAATCAAGCCTTGCTCGATAAGATTAGCAAGGGTTTTTCTGCATTAGATCCCCATTTTATCCAGCAGACGGAACGTCGTTGGCTTGGCTATCACAGTCAAAAAGCCGGACTGGTCATCGCGATGCAGCTTGGTGTCGAACCCTTTGTGGACCTTGGTGTTGATGGTTTACCCCACGGTTTATATGTCGACATGTGGCAATTGTGGTCTGAAAAAACGGGTATCGGTATTGATTTTATTTCCGGTGATATGAACACCAGTGTGAATGATGTCCGCCAAGGTTTGGCCGATGCGCACATTGGTTATCCTGAAAGCGATGATCTCAAAACTGGGCTGAGTCGTGTATGGCAACTCTATACGGTTAAGAGCCGTTTATTTCTCTATCAACAGCAGTTAACGGATTTACGAGATTTAAAGGGGAAACGCATAGGCGTCGTACCGACGGCACCTTATCTTGTCGCCCTGAGGAAGTCCCTGCCAGAGGTATCATTACGTTACTATGACACTATGGATGCCATGGTGGCTGGGGCGAGGGTGGGTGAAATTGTCGGGTTTGTTGCTTCCGGTGCATGGACTTCCCATTATTTGCTGCTCAACAAAGGTTGGTCCGATTTTAACCAGTACCCGGATCTTGAGTTCTCGACCCATATCTATGTGTTAGCGCGCAGCGATGATCCCGGGCTTATTCAGCGGATAGCAAACGGTTTTAGCAACATCAGTCCCCAAGAGTTCGCCAATATCGAGCAAAAATGGATGCTCAATCCCAAGGATCATATCTTCAATGGGACAGCCCATGACCAGATTACATTAACCCCCGCCGAACGTGCTTATATTGAGGGCCTTGGGGAAGTAAAAATGGGTTATCTCAAGCAATGGTCTCCTATGGAATTTACCGATGAGAAGGGGGCATTTGCAGGGATCAATAGCGATGTGGCTAAGCTGCTGCAAGAACAACTACCGCTTAAGTTAACCGCCGTAGCCTTCGATGATTGGCATGATCTTATTCAGGCTCTGCAGCAGGGCGAGATAGCCTTGGCGGGTAGTGTGGCTCAAACTGCGGAACGTCAACAAAGGTTGGCCTTCAGTGATGCCTACTGGCCATCACCTTGGGGGTTAGTGTCTCAACTAGAACAAGTGTCAGTCTTTAACATCGCCCAATTAGCGGGACAGAGGGTTGCTGTGGTCGAAGGCTATCATCTCGTCGCTCAACTTATGGCGTTGCAGCCTTCGCTCAAACTCGTGCTTGTCCCTGATACTCAAGCTGGGCTTGCTGCCGTGGCAAATGGTCATGCCGATGTGTTTATTGATAAAGTCGTCACCTTGGCCTCTGAGCTTAAAGCGGGCCAATATCCTTCGCTTAAGATGTCGCTCCTGAGTGACTTAGCCGATCAACACAGCCATATTGGTGTTTATCCTAAGTTCAAGCCATTAGTGCCGCTTATCAATAAAGTGCTGGCGCAGATCGATGCCAGGCGCCAACAACAGATCTACTCCCATTGGGTGTCTTTTGCGGTGGAAGCGGATAACAGCCAATATATCCAATGGTTACGCTATTTACTCTTAGGTGTACTGGGGTTATCTGTTGTGATGGTCGCTGTGTTGGCCGTTAATCGCAGGCTCAATCTTGAAATTACTCGCCGCCTTACGGCGGAAAAGCGCTTGCTCTATGTCGCGAGCCACGATGCGCTAACTCAGTTACCCAATCGTGCCTTACTCGACGATCGTTTATCCCAGGCATTATTATCACACCAAAGGGAACAGGCCCATTTTGCCCTGTTATTTGTCGATTTAGACGGATTTAAGCAGATCAATGATCATTACGGACACCCTATCGGAGATGAGCTGCTAGTGCGAGTGGCGCAGTTGTTGAGCAAGGTGGTACGCGGCTCAGATACGGTTGCACGTTTTGGTGGCGATGAGTTTGTGATCCTACTAAATCGTGTGCAAGATCTCGATGCGGCCACCCAAGTTGCTGATAATATTCTGCAGTCACTCTCTAGTCCCTTCACCATAGAAGGAGTCAATGTTGATATCACCGTGAGCATAGGTGTAGTGATCTATCCCCGTGATGGCGATACCGCCATCGGATTGTTGAAAAAGGCCGATCAGCTGATGTATCAAGCCAAGAGTGCCGGTGGTCGTTGCTATCGCTTAGCTTGATGTTTTTTTGAACGCTTATTCGCCGACAGTGCGTTCGCTACTAGTCAAGGGCGTAAAACTGTTTGATACTTCACCGCCTAAGAGTGAAGTACTTTGGTAATCGGCATTATTTGACTATAATGCCGCTTTTATCTCGTTTTGATTATTTCCAAAGCACCGGTTTCCGGATAAAGGATAGAGTTAGATGCGCAGTCATTATTGTGGAGACGTCAATAAGTCTCACGTTGGACAAGAAGTTACCTTGGTAGGTTGGGTTAATCGTAGCCGTGATTTGGGTGGCGTGGTCTTTTTAGATTTAAGAGACAGAGAAGGTCTGGTCCAAGTGGTTTACGATCCAGATTTACCTGAGGTCTTTAATGTTGCCAGTACGCTGCGCGCCGAGTTTTGTGTTCAGGTAAAAGGTCTCGTTCGTGCCCGTCCTGACAGCCAAGTCAATGGTCAAATGAAGACGGGTGAGATTGAAGTCTTAGGTAAAGCACTGACCATTATCAATGCCGCCGATCCGCTGCCACTGAGTATGGATAACTACCAGAACAACAGTGAAGAACAGCGTCTTAAGTACCGTTATTTAGATTTACGTCGCCCTGAAATGGCGCAGCGTTTGATGTTCCGCGCTAAGGTGACCAGTGCCGTGCGTCGTTTCCTCGACTCAAACGGCTTCTTAGATATTGAGACGCCAATTCTGACCAAGGCAACCCCAGAAGGTGCCCGCGATTATTTAGTGCCAAGCCGCACTTATAAAGGTCAGTTCTTTGCCCTGCCACAGTCGCCACAGCTATTTAAACAGTTGCTGATGATGTCAGGCTTTGACCGTTATTATCAAATCGTAAAATGCTTCCGTGACGAAGATTTACGTGCCGATCGTCAGCCAGAATTCACCCAAATCGATATCGAAACCTCATTTATGACGTCCGAGCAAGTGATGGCGAAGACCGAAGAAATGATGCGTGGCCTGTTCCTTGAGATGCTGAACGTCGATTTAGGTGAGTTCCCACGCATGACCTACAACGAAGCCATGCGTCGTTTCGGTTCAGATAAGCCTGATTTACGTAACCCATTAGAGCTGGTGGACATTGCCGATTTACTCAAAGGAGTGGAATTTGCCGTATTCTCAGGCCCAGCCAACGATGAAGAAGGCCGAGTTGCAGCACTGCGTATTCCGGGCGGCGCGGCACTGTCACGTAAGCAAATTGATGATTACACTAAGTTTGTTGGCATCTATGGTGCTAAAGGCTTAGCCTGGATGAAGATTAATGACCTAAGCCTTGGCTTAGAGGGCATTCAATCGCCTGTGCTTAAGTTCTTGAATGAGAGCATTGTTAACGAAATTATTAGCCGTACTGGCGCGCAAACCGGCGACATTATCCTGTTTGGTGCAGATCAGGCGACTGTGGTTGCCGAGTCTATGGGCGCACTGCGTCTGAAAGCGGGTGAAGATTTTAATTTACTCCAAGGTGAATGGCGTCCACTGTGGGTCGTTGACTTCCCCATGTTTGAGAAGATCAACGGCAGCTTCCACGCGGTTCACCATCCGTTCACCGCGCCGCGCGGCGTAACCGCAGCAGAACTTGAAGCCAATCCAGCAAATCGCGTTTCCGATGCCTACGATATGGTGTTAAATGGCTGCGAATTAGGCGGTGGTTCGGTGCGTATCCACAACCAAGAAATGCAGTCTGCGGTATTCCGTATTCTGGGTATTACCGACGATGAAGCCAAAGAGAAGTTCGGCTTCCTGTTAGAAGCACTGCGTTATGGCACACCACCGCATGCGGGCTTAGCGTTTGGTCTAGACCGTATCATCATGTTGATGACCAAAGCGACGTCGATCCGTGATGTGATGGCTTTCCCCAAAACCACCACGGCCGCGTGTCCGCTGACCAATGCCCCCGGTTTTGCTAATCCACAGCAACTTGCTGAATTAGGGATTGCGGTAGTAGAAAAAGCCGTTAAAACGGAAGCATAGTTTTTAGCTTGTTTTTTTTCAGAAACCGAGGCGTTAGCCTCGGTTTATTTTATCATTTCGTCATTTCATTTCTTATCAATATCTTGTGTTATCGAAGCCTAATGGGACCTTTGTCAGTCAGTGAGATATTCGGCTATTGATAAGATGTGCAATGGCTATGACTAGAGGAGATTTCCCATGGCAGGTCATAGTAAGTGGGCCAATATTAAACATCGCAAAGCGGCACAGGATGCCAAACGCGGTAAGCTGTTTACTAAATTTATCCGAGAGTTAACGGTTGCCGCCCGTGAAGGTGGCTCAGATCCCGATTCCAACCCACGCCTGCGTGTCGCCATCGATAAGGCGCTTGGCGGCAATATGACTCGCGATACGGTGGAGCGCGCGATTAAGCGCGGCGCCGGTGAGTTAGACGGTCAACAACTCGAAACCATTATCTACGAAGGTTATGGCCCCGGTGGCACCGCTGTGATGGTCGAGACCATGACGGATAACCGCAACCGTACCGTGAGTGGCGTGCGTAATGCGTTTAGTAAATCCGGTGGCAATTTAGGCACAGATGGTTCAGTGTCTTATCTGTTTACCAAACGCGGCGTGCTTTCCTACGCGGCGGGAACCGATGAAGATGCATTAATGGATGCGGCCCTTGAGGCGGGCGCCGAGGATGTGGTGAGTTATGATGATGGTGCTATCGATGTGTTTACCGATCCTAATGAATTTTACGCGGTGAAAGATGCCCTCGATGGGGCGGGTTTTAGCAGTGAGAATGCGGAAATTTCGATGATCGCCTCGACCAAGGCTGAACTTGATGCCGACACCGCGGAGAAATTTATGCGTCTTATCGATACACTCGAGGAGCATGATGATGTGCAAGAGGTGTATCACAATGCCGAGATTTCCGATGAGGTTATGGCAAGCTTAGGTTAATCCCGCCCATGTGACATGTTAGCATTGGCTCACATTGGTATTTTTTCTGTCCAATATAAGGCAAATAATGGCAATTATTTTAGGTGTTGACCCAGGTTCACGGATCACTGGTTACGGCGTGATCCAGTGCCAGGGACGACACCAAATTTATTTAGGCAGTGGTTGTATTCGTACATCGGGTGAAGAATTACCCCAAAAGCTCAAGCAAATTTTTGATGGAATAAGCGAAATTATTCGCCAATATCAACCGGATGAATTTGCCATCGAGCGGGTGTTTTTGGCAAAGAATGCCGACTCGGCGTTAAAGCTAGGCCAGGCAAGGGGCGCGGCTATCGTTGCCGCTACCGTGGCAAATTTGCCCGTGGCAGAATACAGTGCCACCCAAATTAAAAGTGCAGTGGTGGGAACGGGCCGGGCGAAGAAAGAGCAAGTACAACACATGATCCAACAGTTGCTGAAATTGCCCGCCGCACCCCAAGCGGACGCTGCCGATGCACTTGGGGTGGCGGTATGTCATTATCACACCAGTCAGAGTCTGGTGGCATTAAGTGGCCGAGCAACGGCGAGAACATACGGACGGTACAGATGATAGGTCGTTTACGTGGCGTGTTAGTTGAAAAACAAGCACCTGAAATATTGATTGATGTCAATGGTGTGGGTTACGAGTTGCAAATGCCCCTGACCAGTTTTTACGAATTACCTGAAATTAACCATGAGGCGGTGATCTACACTCACTTTGTGGTGCGCGAAGATGCCCAGCTACTCTACGGTTTTATCACTAAGCAGGAGCGGGCATTATTCCGCTTATTGATCAAGACCAATGGTGTTGGGCCTAAATTGGCGTTAACCATTCTTTCTGGCATGACGGCATCGGAGTTTGTCGGCTGTGTTGAGCGTGATGATATAGTGACGCTTGTAAAATTACCGGGAGTAGGTAAGAAGACGGCCGAGCGTTTATTAGTGGAAATGCGCGATAAGCTCAAGAGCTTGATGGAAGCCTCCGCAGGTTCAGAGCGTGAGTTCGTGCTGCAGTCAAATTATTCTCCTGCACCGACAGTTAATAGCGCCGAAGAAGATGCTATTTCAGCTTTGATTTCGCTCGGTTATAAACCACCGCAGGCGAGCAAATCAGTCGCTGCAGCCTACAAAGAGGGCATGGATCCAGAGACGTTAATTAAGGCTGCTCTTAAGTCGATGCTTTGACTAAGCTTGCCATCATAGGTATGCCACCATAGTGATGGCATATTTCTGGGCTATTGTTCCATAACCGCCATATTGTCGATCTGGTAATAGGAAAATGTAGATGATTGAGGCAGATAGACTTATTCAGCCACAGTTACAGGCGCAAGATGATGTTATCGATAGGGCAATGCGACCTAAATTGCTCGATGAATACACGGGGCAAGATGACACACGGGCACAGCTGAAGGTGTTTATTCAAGCGGCGAAGAATCGTAACGAAGCCTTAGATCATATGTTGATCTACGGCCCGCCTGGACTCGGAAAAACCACCTTGGCCATGATTGTCGCCAATGAAATGGGGGTCAATATCAAGTCGACCTCGGGCCCTGTGCTTGAAAAAGCCGGAGATCTGGCGGCGCTGCTCACCAATCTTGAGTCCGGTGATGTGCTATTTATCGATGAGATCCATCGCTTAAGTCCTGTGGTGGAGGAAATCTTATATCCTGCGATGGAAGACTATCAGTTGGATATTATGATCGGCGAGGGACCTGCAGCACGCTCAATTAAGTTGGACCTACCGCCTTTTACCTTAGTGGGTGCGACCACGCGGGCAGGAGCTTTGACTTCACCGCTGCGGGCACGTTTCGGTATTCCACTGCGATTAGAGTTCTATAATATCAAAGATCTCAGCACGATTGTGACACGTTCTGCGCAGGTGATGGGATTGGAAATTGATAAACAAGGTGCATTGGAAATCGCTAAACGATCCCGTGGAACGCCTAGAATTGCCAACCGTCTACTTCGCCGGGTGCGGGATTATGCCGAGGTACAACACGATGGTGCTGTGACCCAATATGTGGCGGAACAAGCACTGGATTTGCTGGATGTAGATAACGAAGGTTTCGATTATATGGACCGCAAGCTGTTATTGGCCATTATCGATAAGTTTATGGGCGGCCCCGTGGGATTAGATAACTTAGCCGCCGCCATTGGTGAAGAACGTGAAACCATTGAAGATGTGCTAGAGCCTTTCCTTATTCAGCAGGGATTTATTCAGCGTACACCCCGTGGTCGAATCGCTACGGCGCGTGCTTATCAACACTTTGAACTCATAAAACCAACATAACGACAATGTATTATTTCTAAATGGCGGCCTAGGTCGCCATTTTTTTGCCTTAAATTCTAGGGTGACGTTGCGATAGCAAACTTGCTTATTGAAATGTTTTTAATATTCCAACCCAGCAGCAATCCTAATTAACATTTATTAATGAAATGTTATGAAAATGAAATAAGTTTAATCTTATAAGCAAGTATTTTAAAAGAGTTGTGCAGTTGATTTATTGACGTTTATTTATTGCTCACAATCAGATTGAAATTTAAGCATTTCAATTCGTTATTTTTAAATCTGTCATGCTGTTTAATTTGAATCCTAATTGTTAATCACTTGTTTATCGCACTCTTGTGGTGCATAAAAATTACAAACTATTCAATTTGTATCATTTTCGCGCCGATTTTTTCCTTTGTAAGTATGACCTTCTCGGGGTGTGGGTATTTTTGTATGCATAAACCCCTCATAAATAATCGACATTATGTGTTGCGGACTCTATATCTTTAAACTTAAAAAGTGTGACATATGTCACATTTCTGAAGTCTTTATATGTTTATCGAATGTTATGTTATTAACAGTTTTAATCACTGGTATTGTGGTTTTTTGATGGTTTAAGAATCTGCAAAGGATTATTTATTGGCATTTAGATTTCAGTTGAAACCATCTATTAACAATACACCCGGAATTCCATAACAATAAAATTGTTTAGGTTAAAAAATTGAGCGTTGACGGAATTAAAGTGAATCCTCAGTATCAAGCGCAACACTCGTACAGCAATAGTTGTACAAGCTGTAAGCATAAAAATAATAGTAAGATCTAGGGAGCATTCATTCATGATCAAAAGAACCAAAGTAGCATCAGCTATTAACTTAGCTATCGTTACCTCTATCACTGCGGGTGTATTTGTGACTTCAAGTGCCTTTGCAGCCGAAGAGACTGCAAAAGTTGAACGTATTGAAGTGACAGGTTCACGTATTCAGCGCCAAGATATGGAAACAGCTTCTCCTGTTACCGTGATTGATGCTGCAGCGATTAAAGCCGAAGGTTTTACTTCTGTTGACCAAATGCTGCAAGTTCAAACCTCTATGGCAGGGGCTGCCATTGGTTCGACCACAAACAACGGCGCAGATGGTGTTGCGCAAGTTGACCTACGTGGTATGGGCTCACAACGCACACTCGTATTATTAAACGGTCGTCGTATGGTGAACTCAGGTTCAGGTGCCGACAGTTCAGTGGATTTGAACTCTATCCCTGTAGCTATGATTGCCCGTGTTGAAATTCTGAAAGATGGCGCTTCTGCGGTTTACGGCTCTGATGCGATTGCAGGCGTAGTGAACATTATCACTAAGAAAGATTTTGAAGGTTTCCAATTCGACTTTAACGGTAGCGGTACCGACAAGGGCGATGGTCAAAGCGGTGATGTCAGTGCGCTATACGGTTTTAATACCGATGGTGGTAACTATACATTCGGTGCGGCGTACTCTGACCGTCGTGGTGTGATCCAAGGTGACCGTAGCTGGACTGAACCTGGTGCAAGCTCATTTATCCCTGAAGGTACTTTAGGTGGTAAAGTTCAAGATGCTAACGGTAATTGGGTGCCTCGCTCATACGGCTATGACTTTACCCAAGACAGTTATTATCAAACGCCAAGCGAACGCCGTAGTTTATTCGCGAATATGACACAAGAGTTAGGCAATGATGTGGTATTAACTGCTGACGCTATTTATACCAACCGCCGTTCAAATCAGCAGATGGCTGCACAACCTGCTGATATTATGCTAAATGTATGTGGCGCTGCCGGTGTTCCTGCTGGTGCTCCTTGTGTGACATTAGACAGTGACATGATTGCCGCTGGCATTAAAGCGGACGAAAAAGGTCTAGTTAACTACCGTCGTCGTACTAACGATGTGGGTCCTCGTATTTATACTCAGGATACTGACACTTGGCGTTTATCTGGTGGTTTAGCGGGCACTTTAGATGTTCATACTGGTATGAACTGGGATGTGACTTATACCTATGGTAAAAACCAAGCGAAGACTGCGGTAGAAAACTCTATCAACGCTTCGGATATGGCCACATCTATCTATGCAGACCCAGATGCTTGGTTTAGTGGTGATCCATTAACTCAGCAAATGATCAACGACATTAGTTACACCGAAGATGCTAAAGGCGGTAACGAGCAGCAAACCTTGTCTGCTGGTTTAAATGGTGAACTATTCGATCTGAGCGCAGGAGCCGTAGGTTTTGCGATTGGTGCTGAATACCGCCGTGAAAGTGGTTTCTACACACCAGATGAAGTGGTTATTGCCGGTGAGAGTACATCGGCTCAACAAGATCCTACTGATGGTAACTACAACGTTATTTCTATTTTCCAAGAAGTGAGCGTACCTTTCACTGAAAAATTAACCGGTGAATTCGCGCTACGCCTAGATGATTACTCGACTTTTGGTAAAGCAACCACTTGGAAAATTGGTTTAACTTATGCGGCAACCGATGATTTGATGCTTCGTACTGTGGCGGCGACAGGCTTCCGTGCACCTAGCGTAAGTGAACTCTACGGTGGTAACTCAGGTTCATACGATTACTTAGACGATCCATGGGGTAATGCTCAAGATCCACAGATTCTTGTGAATCGTACCTCTGATCCAGATCTGCAACCTGAAGAATCAGAGTCTTATACTGCTGGTTTAGTATACTCACCAAGCTATGTTGACGGTATGTCTGTTACCTTAGACTACTGGCGTTTCAAAGTAGATAATGCGATTGCTCGTATGGACACGCAAGCTGGTTTAGATGCCTGTTATGCCGGTGATGCAACAGCCTGTGAAACCTTTAACATTGGTCCAAATGGTAATTTAGATAACCTTACCAACGCGCTAACCAACGTAGGTACACAGGACACAAGTGGTATCGATTTTAACTTAGCCTATAGCTTTGAAGGCCTAGGGTTAGATTGGAAAATCAATAACGATACCACTTATTTAGTGAACTTTGAGCAAGATGGTGAAGATTATACTGGTACTATTGATGGTAACTTCGGAGCCTATGCTCGCGTTCGTAACAACTTCAGTATCTCTGCAGGTCAGGACGACTGGAGCGTAATGTACTTCAACCGTTATATTGGTGAGATGACAGATCTGGCCGAAGGTACTGACGTTGATTCAATTCTGTACCATAACATTTCTGGCACTTATCATATCAATGACATGACCAGCGTAAGCTTAGGGGTGAAGAACTTCACTGACGAGAAACCAGTTACCGTTTCTAACGGTAGCGATGGCGGTACAGTTCCTGAAGTTTACGACACTATCGGCCGTACCATTTATGGTGGTGTGACTGTTAAGTTCTAATAAGTTTCAGTCAACTGACTGAACTTGAAAAAAGCGCCCTAGGGCGCTTTTTTTATGGGACAAAAAGGGGCTGAGGCTCTATTTTGCCGATGAAGCTGTAACTAAGATCACAATTTAGCAGAAACTTATTTTTACCCTTGTATTAAGACTAGAGTGATCATTATAGTCATGTTAATATAAATGATATCGATTCTCGTTTGGATATTAGAATGAGTAAAATACTGCTGGTTGATGATGATCCCTTATTCAGAACTTGGTTATCTGATGCTCTGATGGCACAAGGTCATTTAGTGGAATGTGCCGTTAACGGCCTTGAGGGGCTTTCAGGCATTCGTGCTTTTAATCCCGACATCATCATGCTCGACTTAGTCATGCCGCAGATGAATGGCTTTGATCTGTTAAAGGCAAGGGAATGTTCAACCCCTGTCATCATGATCTCGGCGCGGGATAGTGAGGATGACCGCATTAGAGGTTATGAATTAGGCGCCGATGACTATCTCTGTAAACCCTTTAGTATTAAAGAACTTATTGTTCGGTTGCATGCACTCGAACGCCGAATATTCGCCCATTCAAAGGCATCGCATGTTGAGCCGACAGTAGTGAGTGCGGTGAGTTTTAATGAGTCTAGCTACCGGATCACAATCGGACACCGTACAGTGGATTTAACTCAAACAGAGTTTAGATTGTTTAAATATTTATTCGAGCGAAAGGGGCAAGTGATCACTAAGCAGGAGCTACAACGTTCTGTATTGCAAAAAGATCTGGGCCGCTTTGACCGTAACTTAGATATGCATATCAGCAACACGAGGCGCAAACTCGCCAACACCAGTTTACCACGTAATTTAATTAATACCGTGCGCGGGCAGGGTTACAGTTTTACGGTCTGAGTGATATCACTTCGCCGCTTAGCCCTAGCTGGTCAATAAAAGGCCGACTGATTTAGCCTTTGCCGAATTTTACGGCTTTCGTTTTCCCCTGATGCGCTTTTGGTTTATTCTATCGGCCATAAAATAAGATGTGCCGAGTGCCATCGAGTGCCCTTACTTGAATAACCTATTAGGAATTATTATGCGGATCAGTGCCAATTTTGATGGCGGAAATATCCAAGTCGTCAACCTTGATAATAAAGACGATATCCAACTCGCCATTCGCCCCGATGTGGGCGGTGAGTTTTATCAATGGTTTAATTTTCGATTTGAAGGTGAAGTGGGTAATCAATACACCTTAAATATTATTAATGCAGGCACGGCATCTTATCCTAAGGGTTGGCAGGACTATCAGGCCGTTGCGAGTTACGATCGCCAGCATTGGTTCCGAGTGCCGACACAGTACCAAGATGGCACACTCAGCATTAGCTTAGAGCTGGATTGTGATGCGATTCAAATCGCTTACTTTGCGCCATACAGCTATGAGCGTCACTTGGACTTGCTTAGCAGTGCCCAATTACACCCAGATGTGACTTTAGAGCACTTAGGCCTGACCTTAGATGGCCGTGATATTACCTTAATGAAAGTCGGTAATGGCGATGATGCTAAACGTAATATTTGGATCACCGCCAGACAACATCCCGGTGAGACCATGGCCGAGTGGCTAGTCGAAGGTTTAGTGAATCGCTTACTCGATAATGATTGCCCAACTGCTAAGGCGCTGCTGGATAAAGCAAACTTCTATATAGTGCCAAATATGAACCCCGATGGCAGTGTCAGAGGCCATCTACGGACCAATGCCATCGGCATTAACCTTAATCGCGAATGGCAAAACCCAAGCTTAGAAAAAAGCCCCGAGGTTTACCATGTCGTCAATAAGATGCAGCAAACGGGCGTGGATTTATTTTACGATGTGCACGGGGATGAAGGTTTACCCTATGTGTTTCTCGCTGGGTGTGAAGGCGTGCCCGCTTACAGTGAGAGATTGGCGCAACTGCAAACCGATTTTAGTCAAGCTTTGACCCTTGCCAGCGCCGATTTCCAAACCGAGTTTGGTTATGCCAAAGATGAGCCCGGCCAAGCGAATTTGACCGTGGCTTCTAATTGGGTAGCGCAAACCTTCGAGTGTTTATCGAACACGCTGGAAATGCCATTTAAAGACAATAACAACCTAGCGGATCCCTTCGTTGGCTGGTCACCTGAGCGCAGCAGCTATTTAGGTGAAGCCTCGTTAATCGCCATGCTGGCCGTTGTTGATAAGCTGAGATAGGTGAGAGGCGAATATGGCATTAATTGAATGTCCAGTGTGTCGCAAACGTATGTCGAGCAAGGCCTCATCCTGTCCCTATTGTCAGGCAAAAACCGACGGGGATAATGGGTCTCTCGCCCGCATTAGCCATATACAAAAATCCAGCAGCTTAATGAATCAAAGCTTTGTTGCTATGACGTTATTTATTGCTGGGGTGGTGATTTGGTTTTGGGGTGGTGAACCCGCCGAAGGCCTGCGGGCGAATATTGCCGGAGTGTGTTTTGTGTTCGGTTTTGTGGGTTATCTTATCACGCGCGTAAGAATCGTATTGCATAAGCGGAAAAGTGTATGACAGACATTAATCAAGTAATCGACCAAATGCCCCTCGAAGTCTACGAAAGGCTGCGCAGTGCCGCCGAGTTAGGCAAGTGGGAAGATGGTAGTGTATTGAGTGAGGCCCAGCGTGAGTCTACGCTGCAAGTGGTGATGATGTATCAAGCACGAAAGCTCGATCAGACAGAACATTTCACTATTGCTGCGGGTGGTAAAATAAATGAGCTATCAAAAGCGGAATTGAAAAAGCAATTTCGTGGTGAATCGATAGCCGAGTTTAAAGCGGAAGAACTGTAAAGCGAGCGTGAACAATGAAAAAGCCCATGTAAATGGGCTTTTTTACTTTTAAATACAAATGGTAAGCTATTAATCAGGGCTTAACTCACCGACTAAATTTTGCAGCATAGAGGCTTTGATTTCGCTCGGTTGTAGATTTTTAGAGAGCAAATAATGCAACTTGGCCAGGGCCGCTTCTATGGTCATATCGGCGCCGCTAATCACTCCCGCCTTGGCCAATGCATTACCCGTCGCATAGCCGCCCATATTGACTTTGCCTTGGAAACATTGGGTGAGGTTCACTAACACTATCCCGCGTTCATCCGCTTGTTTAAGGGTTTTCAGTAACGCGGCATCCTGTGGTGCATTACCCACACCAAAGGTCAGTAATATCAGTGCCTTAACCGGCTGCTGGAGAATATTTTCGAAAATCTGAGTCGAGATCCCAGGATAGAGAGTCACAACCCCCACAGGTTGTGGACTGATATTAGCCACTTCCAAGGGTTTATCGCTGGGGACGGCGATTTTGCCAGCACGTAGGTTAATTTTAATGCCCGCTTCGAGCAGCAGAGGGAAGTTAGGCGAAGCAAAGGCATCGAACCCATCGGCGTGGGCTTTAGTCGAACGATTCCCGCGGAACAATTTGTTATTAAAGAATAAACAGACTTCTGCTACCGGATAATTGGCGGCGATATACAGGGAGTTTAACAGATTGGTCTGACCATCCGAGCGCAACTGGGCGAGGGGAATTTGTGAGCCAGTGACTATCACGGGTTTCGATAAATTCTGCAGCATAAACGACAGGGCCGAAGCTGTGTACGCCATAGTATCTGTGCCGTGGAGGATCACAAAACCATCATAGTCTTCATAATTAGCTTTTATATCGTCGGCAATCATCTGCCAGTCCGTTGGTGCCATGTTCGATGAATCGATTAATGGACAGTATTCATGGATCACGAATGAGGGCATTTCATCATGGTAAAACTCGGGCATAGATTGTACGCACTGCGTTAGAAATCCTGCGACGGGGACAAAACCGTTGCCGGTTTTTTGCATTCCGATAGTGCCGCCTGTATAGGCGACGTAAATGGAGCGTTTAGTCATTCTTATGGTTATCTTAGCTTCACGTGGGGTAATTATACGATTTAACAGGCATAAACCCAATAAAAAAGCCCGAAGGTTCGGGCTTTTATCTTAATGTCTTTTGGGCTCAATTAAAGGGATCAATTGAGCGCGCAGTTGTCGCAATAAACATAAACATGGTTTGGATCGTTAAATGATGTGATGGTTTTTAAACTGCCCGTCCACTGTGCCAACATTTGCTCGAGCACCGAAGACTGGCTCAGTGAAGCGGGCAAATAACTCGACACTGAGGCAAACATCTGCTGTATAAATTGCTGTTCAGGGGTTAATTCCTGTTCAATAATTCGGGTATCGAACAGGGTTAGATCCGCCAATTTTGCTGCCTTGGCAATGGCTTGATCTAAGTCGCCGAGTTCATCGACTAACCCGAGTTCTAGTGCTTTTTTACCACTCCAAACACGGCCCTGGGCGATTGTATCAACTTGCTCTAACGTCATTTTACGTTCTTTGGCTACCAATGAGATAAAGTCTAAATACCCACGCTCTATATGGCGCTGGATCACGGCTTCAATTTGTGGTGACAGGGTACGGGTAACCGATAATCCGGCCCACTCCGACGTCGATACGCCATCGGTGTGCACACCCAGGCTTGCGAGGGAATCCTCAAAAGTGGTGATCATACCGAAGATCCCAATGGACCCTGTCAGTGTGGTTGGCGTGGCGAAGATATAATCTGCGCTGGCCGAAATCCAATAGCCACCGGAGGCGGCAAGGCTGCCCATGCTCACTACGACAGGTTTGCCCGCGGCTTTTAACGCGAGTAATTCTTGTCGGATCTGCTCAGAGGCAAAGGCGCTGCCACCAGGGCTATCGACCCGTAGGACAAGCGCCTTAATATGCTTATCGAATCTGGCCTTACGTAGTAACTCCGTTGTGCTGTCTCCGCCAATCTGCCCTGCGGGTTGGCTGCCGTTTAAGATAGTGCCGCTCGCCACAATAATGCCAACGCTGTCCTGTTCGACAAAGTCAGGTAGTGGGGTCACTAAGGTTAAATAGTCATAGAAGTTGACTTGCTTGAAGCTATCACCGCTTTTGGCTTTACCAACGCTTTCAAGCATGGTCTTACGGAATTCTTCGTCGGTGGCGAGTGAATCGACCCACTTCATATTGACCGCCATGGCGGCGGAATTACCCTGGGCCTTATCGAGCTCGCTAAGATAGGTTTGTGCATTCAGAGTAAGGCTATTGGCGTCGATATTGCGATTCGAGGCTACCGTTTGCGTGTAGCTTTGCCAAATGTCCGAGAGTAATACATTGCTGGCTTCCTTCGCGGCATCGGACATGTCGTCACGCATATAGGGCTCGACCGCCGATTTAAAGGTGCCAACTCGGAAAATATGTGCCTTGACTTTGAGTTTTTCGAGTGCCGATTTGAAATACAAACTATAGAGACTTAGGCCATCGAGGGAGACTGCACCTTGGGGATTGAGGTAAACCGTATCGGCAAAACTGGCCAGAAAATACTGGTTTTGCTCATAGTAATGACCAATGGCCACGATTTTTTTGCCGCTTTCTTTAAAACGCTTAAGGGCATCACCTATGGATTGCAGTTTGCTTATCCCGGCACGTTTTAGATCGGCCAAATCGAGCACTATGGTGCTGATCCTATCGTCCTGTGCAGCATTATCAATCACATATAACACGTCTGCTAATAGGATTTCACCATCGGCACTGCCGCTATTGCCTTGTTTTAGGGCCGCCTCAATCGGATCAACTTGTTGTTTTTGATCGACAATGCTCCCTGCAAGGTTGAGCACCAGTGCCGAATTGTTTTCGACTTGAATATCTTCACTGCTGCTAATGGCGACCACAATAATGGCTAAAATGCCAAAAAAGATTAAATTGAGGACAAGCTTGCGGGTCCCGTTAAGGATATTCCAGATAAATAAGCATATTCTCTTGAAAAACGATGGGTTAGCGGACATCTGCCACTCCTTTATAAGTCCAATAGGCTAATGCTAACTGAAAATGCCGCCGCAGGCTAAACACAATTGTAAAGGTTTTTAACTTTCAGCGGCTAACCAACGGTTGAGCTTAGATTTGACTCAAGGTATGCTCATTTAAATCACTTGTTTAAAAAGGATGTTTGAATGTCGTTTCCCCATTTATTAGAACCCTTAGATCTGGGATTTACCCAGCTCAAAAACCGCGTGCTTATGGGCTCAATGCACACGGGCTTGGAAGAAGAAAAGGGCGGGTTTGAGAAACTGGCAGCGTTTTATAAAGAGCGCGCTTTAGGCGGCGTGGGCCTGATAGTCACTGGCGGAATATCCCCTAATCTTCGCGGTAGATTAACTCCCCATGCTTGTCAGTTAAGTTTCCCTTGGCAAGTGGGTAAACATCGAATCATTACCCAAGCGGTGCATGGGGCTGGCGGTAAGATCTGTATGCAAATTTTGCATGCGGGCCGATACGGTTATCATCCTTTTTCACAGGCGCCGAGCAAGATTAAATCGCCGATCACCCCTTTTACCCCCTCGGCTATGTCTAGCCGTCAAGTACGCTCGACCATTAAGGATTATGCCAACTCTGCCGCGCTTGCGAAAAAAGCGGGTTATGATGGTGTCGAAGTCATGGGCTCTGAAGGGTATTTGATCAATCAGTTTGTCAGTGCGCGCACTAATACCCGCAGCGATGAATGGGGCGGTGTGTTTGAACAAAGGGCTAAATTCCCGATTGAGATAGTTAACGCCATTCGTGCCAAAGTGGGTAAGGATTTTATTATTATCTTTCGCCTCTCTATGCTCGATTTAGTCGATAATGGCTCAACCTGGGATGAAGTGGTGCAATTGGCACAGTGGCTAGAGCAGGCGGGCGTGTCAATTATTAACACTGGCATTGGTTGGCATGAGGCTAGGGTGCCAACGATTGCAACCAGTGTGCCCCGTGGCGCCTTTGCCTGGGTGACCGAAAAGCTTAAAAAATCGGTTTCTGTACCGTTAATTGCCACAAACCGCATTAATACCCCAGAGATTGGCGAACAAATCATTGCCTCAGGCCAAGCGGATATGGTGTCGATGGCACGGCCTTTCCTTGCCGATCCTGAGTTCGTTAATAAAGCTGCGGCAAATACGCCAGAGCTGATTAACACCTGTATCGGCTGTAATCAGGCGTGTCTTGACCATACTTTTTCCCTCAAGCGCGCGACCTGCTTAGTGAATCCTCGCGCCTGCTATGAAACAGAAATTAATTTTTTGCAGGCAGATCAGAAGAAGCGTATTGCGGTGATGGGCGCAGGCCCAGCTGGGATGGCATTTTCGGTCTATGCGGCGATGCGCGGCCATGAGGTAGTGCTTTTTGAGGCGAAATCCGAGGTGGGCGGTCAGTTTAATCTGGCTCGTAAAATCCCAGGAAAAGAAGAGTTTAACGAGACTATTCGTTATTTTATCAACCAAATTAAGCTGCATAAAATCGATCTGCGGTTAAATACTCGCCTCGATGCTAGCGTGTTGGCGACTGAAAAGTTTGATGAAGTGGTGATAGCGTCAGGGGTGGTCCCGCGGGATTTAGTGCTGCCCGGTTTTGATGATCCACGGGTGGTCGATTATCAAAAAGTGCTCTCGGGTGAGGTGAATATTGGCCAGACAGTCGCACTGATCGGCGCCGGTGGGATCGGTTTTGATATGGCCCACTATTTATGTGAAAGTCAGTCGAGCAGTCTTAATCCCGATAAATGGCTAAAGCAGTGGGGCATAGATAAAACCTACCAACATGCGGGCGGACTGACAGAACCTCAGGCTGACAATAGCCTTCATCGTAAGGTGTATTTACTGCAACGTAAAACCTCGAAGATGGGCAAAGGGTTAGGTAAAACGACGGGATGGATCCATCGCCTTGTGCTCAAGCAGCATAATGTGAAGATGAAAATCGGTGTGAGCTATGACAAGTTTGATGATGCGGGTTTGCATATTCGTGTGGGTGACACGAGTGAAGTGTTGGTCGTCGACAATGTTGTCCTCTGTGCAGGCCAAGAATCCAATCGCACTCTGGTGGATGAGATGAAAGCTTCTGGATTACCTGTACATCTGATCGGCGGCGTGGATGTCGCCGCAGAGCTTGATGCCAAACGTGCCATTCGCCAAGGAGCCGAACTGGCGATGCGTTTATAGTTCTTAAGTCACTTGAATACCGTAAAAAGCCTGAATCAAACTCAGGCTTTTTTTATTCTTCAAGGTTTAATACCAATCGTATTAAATATCTGTTCATTCAGCGGGAGTTCAACGCGCTTTAGACAAGGCGAAGGCTTG
>NZ_PFGL01000018.1:10872-21056 GCF_002783505.1 Shewanella sp. CG12_big_fil_rev_8_21_14_0_65_47_15 | reverse complement strand
TTGGTTGCGGGAGCTGGATTTGAACCAACGACCTTCGGGTTATGAGCCCGACGAGCTACCATGCTGCTCCATCCCGCGTCCGATATCTATCTGTATTGCAGTACTATTTTTTTAATCATTATTTAGCTTGGTTACGAGAGTAGGCGTTGAATAACGACCTTCGCCCGTGGTTTATAAAGAGTTGAGCCCGATGAGCTGTTTCTATTTATAAACCTACATTAGATTGGTTGCGGGAGCTGGATTTGAACCAACGGCCTTCGCCAGTTGTTTATAAGGAGTTGAGCCCGATGAGCTGTTTCTATTTATAAACCTACATTAGATTGGTTGCGGGAGCTGGATTTGAACCAACGACCTTCGCCCGTGGTTTATAAGGAGTTGAGCCCGGCGAGCTGTTTCTATTTATAAACTACTATTAGATTGGTTGCGGGAGCTGGATTTGAACCAACGACCTTCGGGTTATGAGCCCGACGAGCTACCATGCTGCTCCATCCCGCGTCCGATATCTATCTGTAAACTATGCTTTAAATTGGCTGCGATAGCTGGGTTTGAAGCAACGACCTTCGCCAGTGGTTTATAAAGAGTTGAGACCGATGAGCTGTTTCTATTTATAAACCTATGCTTTAAATTGGTTGCGGGAGCTGGATTTGAACCAACGACCTTCGGGTTATGAGCCCGACGAGCTACCATGCTGCTCCATCCCGCGTCCGTCTTCAAAGCGGGGCAGACTATAACGGCAGTGAGAGGGCAATGCAAGGACGAATCTTAAAAAATAGGGTGAGTGCTCAAATATAAAGCGTAGTGCGGGGGTTTTAGGCGATCTTCGGGCCAGTCTAGTATTCTGTTCAGTGAGCAGGCACGAAATCGACTGACAAATTCTGGCTTTGGCTAATAACTGTTTATCTTTTATCTATTCGAGCAGGTATAATGTCGCTTTGATTTTGACTGCGTACTGATTATCCCATGCTTAATTTTTTTGCCGCTGCCCCTAAGGGCTTTGAATATAGCTTAGCCCAAGAACTGACTGAATTTGGTGCGACTGAGATTAAA
Source organism: Shewanella sp. CG12_big_fil_rev_8_21_14_0_65_47_15 (assembly GCF_002783505.1). Classification (GTDB taxonomy): domain Bacteria; phylum Pseudomonadota; class Gammaproteobacteria; order Enterobacterales; family Shewanellaceae; genus Shewanella. The sequence goes on along the minus strand of NZ_PFGL01000018.1, from coordinate 20,009 downwards.
GAAAGTGTTGCTGGTGTGTATTTCACCGCACCTTTAGCCTTAGCGTACCGCATTACTTTATGGACTCGTTTAGCCAGCCGCATCGTATTGGTTATCTATAAAGGCAGCTGTGAGTCGGCAGAGCAACTGTATAATGCCGCTTATTGTATTGATTGGCCTGCACATTTTTCTAATAAAAGCACTTTTAGTATCGATTTTCATGGTACGGGCGGCTTTATTAACAATACTCAGTTTGGCGCACTGAAGATTAAAGATGCGATAGTCGATAGGTTCCGTGACGATGGCGATGAGCGCCCTAATGTCTCTCGCACCGATGCGGATTTTAAAGTCGATGCGCATTTCCGTAATGGTGTGATTACCATTGCGATGAATTTCTCCGGCCCATCGCTGCACCAAAGGGGCTACCGTTCCACCACAGGTGAAGCACCTTTAAAAGAAAACCTTGCCGCGAATATGTTAGTGCGAAGTGGCTGGCAGGCAGCGCCTTCTACCTTACTCGATCCCTTTTGCGGTAGTGGTACTGTGTTGATTGAAGCGGCATTGATGGCGGCGGATATTGCTCCTGGGTTGCAACGCAGTCGTTTTGGATTTGAACATTGGCGTCGCCACGATAAAACCCTGTGGCAAGAGATTGTCGCCGAGGCTAAGGCCCGCGCTTCCTTAGGGGTTAAGCGCTGCGAGATTAAATTTTATGGTTCGGATATTGATTCGCGCCTCGTTGCACTGGCTAAACGCAATGCCGAAAATGCCGGCGTGCTGGAGCTGATTGAGTTTAAGGTCGCTAATGCCCTTAATATTGAGCCGCCCGCGGCAGAAGGTTATCTTATCACCAACCCGCCCTATGGCGAGCGTTTGGGTAATGTCTCTGAACTTTTGCAACTTTATTACCAACTTGGCGATAAATTTAAAAAAGAATTCGGCGGCTGGAAAGTCGCCATGCTCTGTAGTGATATCGAGCTAGTCTCGTCGCTTAAGCTAAAAGCCGATAAACAGATGAAGATGTTCAACGGCGCCCTCGAGTGTGCCTTTAACCTCTACACTCTGCATGCGAACAGCACTCGCCGTGATACGCCAGTTTTGCCTGAAGGGGTCGATATTGCCGATATCGCGCCCGCCTTTGCGAACCGCATTAAGAAAAATGCTAAGCAGTTAGAAAAGTGGGCAAACAAAGAAGGCATTGATAGTTATCGTATTTATGATGCCGATATCCCTGAATATAATGTCGCTGTCGATAAATATTTAGACTATGTGATTGTGCAGGAATATATGGCGCCAGCGACCATTCCTGAGGCTGTGACCAAGCGTCGTTTAAGTGATGTGTTGCTGGCATTGCCCGCAGCGATTGGGATTCATCCTAATAAGATCATCATGAAAACCCGTGAGCGTCAGAAAGGCACTAATCAATATCAAAAGTTAGATGAGCGTAAATTAGAGCTGATCACCACTGAGTATGGCGCTAAGTTTAAGTTGAACTTAACGGGTTATTTAGACACGGGGTTATTCCTTGACCATAGATTGACTCGCCGTCTCGTCGGTCAAAAGGCCAAGGGGCGCAGGGTGTTGAACCTATTTTCCTATACGGGTTCTGCGTCGGTGCACGCGGCGCTCGGTGGGGCAAAGTCTGTCACCACGGTCGATATGTCAAACACTTACCTTGCATGGGCAAAGGAAAACTTTGCACTTAATGGACTGCAGGGTAAGCAATATGAATTTGTGCAAGCGGATTGCTTACAGTGGATCCGCGATTGCACTCTCGATAAAAAAGTGCAGTATGATTTGATTTTTATCGATCCTCCAACCTTTTCTAATTCAAAAAGAATGGAAGATTCCTTCGATGTCCAAAGGGATCATGTCAATTTACTCGGTGCCTTAGTGAAACTCTTAAGCCCAACGGGGGAGTTAGTGTTCTCCAACAATAAACGTAAGTTTAAGATGGACATAGAAACACTCAGCAAGATGAATATCACAGTGAAAAACATTGATGACATCACCTTGCCGATGGACTACAAGCGTAATCCCCATATCCACAATACTTGGTTAATTACCCATGCCTGAATTGCCACTAGCCCTTATGCCTGAACCGCAGCAGGTTTACGTGCTATACCACACAGAGGGATGCCATCTGTGTGAATCAGCCGCCGAACTGCTCGCCAAGGCGGGGATTGCATTTCAAGCCATCGATATTTGCGATGATGAAACATTAGCGGAGCGTTATGGCGTGTCTATCCCTGTACTGAAAGCATGGGACGACCGCTGCCTATTTTGGCCATTTAACGCAACGCAATTACAAGAATTTATAGGAGCTTAGTTTGAGTCTGGTTCGTATCAATAATGGCTCTTTAGCCTATGGTTACACGCCGCTACTGCAGAATGCGGATTTTACCATTGAACGCGGTGAGCGTGTGTGTATTGTTGGGCGCAATGGTGCTGGTAAGTCGAGCTTATTGAAGATTTTAGACCGTGAGGTGCTGCTCGATGAAGGTGAATTTAACATTGATGGTAATGTGACTGTGAGCCGTTTACAGCAAGATCCACCTAAAGCCGAGCAAGGGACTGTTTATGCCTATATTGCCGCCGGCCTTAAGGAAGTGGGCGAGGCGCTTGAACGCTATCACCAACTGTCACACGATGTCGCCCATGCCTCCCCTGAAATGATGGATCGCATGCTCAATGAAATGCAGGGCCTGCAGGAAACATTAGACCATTACAATGGTTGGCAATTAGATTCGCGCATCCAACAAAATTGTGAACTATTAGGCTTAGATCCCGATAAATCCCTAAGCGAATTATCCGGTGGTTGGCAACGTAAGGTGGCATTGGCCCGCGCACTGGTGAGTGAGCCTGATCTATTGCTGCTCGATGAGCCCACCAACCACTTAGACATTGATACTATTGAGTGGTTAGAAAAATTTCTACTCGATTATCAAGGAGCCATCGTTTTTATTAGCCATGACAGGGGCTTTATTGCCCGCATGGCGACACGAATAGTGGATTTAGACCGCGGGGTTGTGACCTCGTGGCCGGGTAATTATCAAGCTTACCTTGATGGTAAGCAGGAATGGTTGCGGGTCGAAGCCGATAAAAATGCATTATTTGACAAACGCTTAGCCGATGAGGAAGTGTGGATCCGCCAAGGGGTGAAGGCCAGACGTACTCGAAATGAAGGCCGAGTGCGTGCACTCAAGGCCCTGCGTCAAGAACGCAGCGAGCGTTTAAACCGTCAGGGTAACGCCAAAATGGCGGTGGCTGAGACGGAACGTTCTGGTAAATTAGTGTTTGATGTTAAAGACTTAAACTACAATTTACCCGATAAAAATCTGGTAAAGAACTTTAATACCACAGTGATCCGTGGTGACCGTATCGCCTTAATTGGTCCAAATGGTTGTGGCAAATCAACACTGATTAAGTTGTTGATTGAAAAGTTACAACCCCAGTCTGGCGAAGTGAAAGTCGGCACTAAATTAGAAATTGCCTACTTTGACCAATACCGTGAAGCCTTAGATCCTGAGCAAACCGTTGAAGATAACGTTGGTGAAGGTAAAAAAACCATTACTATCAATGGCCAAGACCGCCATATTTTAAGCTATTTGCAGGATTTTTTATTTTCGCCTATGCGAGCCAGAACACCGGTAAAAGCCCTTTCCGGTGGCGAGAAGAACCGTTTATTGCTGGCGAAACTATTGATCCGCCCTGCAAACCTTATCATTCTCGACGAACCGACAAACGATCTTGATATCGAGACCCTAGAATTGCTAGAGTCGCTGCTAACCGAATATCAGGGCACATTGTTATTGGTCAGTCATGATAGGGCGTTTATCGATAACACAGTCACCAGCAGTTGGTGGTATGCCGGTAATGGTCACTGGAGCGAATATGTTGGTGGCTATCAAGACGCAGTGAATCAGGGGGCAAAATTTTATTCTGAGGAACCTAGTTCATTAAAGGCGGTCGAAGCTCCTGCCATTCCCGCTAAAGCGGTGGAAGCTAAGGCGGTCGAACCTGTTAAAGCGTTGAAAAAACTGTCTTACAAGTTACAACGTGAATTAGAATCGTTGCCCAATGTGATGGAACAGTTAGAGGAAGATATCCTTGCACTGCAAACTGCTATCGGTAACCCCGATTTCTACAGTCAGGCGCAGGATAAAGTCAATCTGGTACTAAGCCAGCTGGCGGATAAAGAACAGCAATTGGAAGTTTGCTTCGAGCGGTGGGAAGAGCTTGAGTCACTGAAGTAAACCAATAATAAAAATGGGAATAGAATTAATGAAGTTAAAGTTGGATAACGCCCTGTCCTTGGTTGCCTTAGGTGTCCTTGGTGTATTGAATAGTGCCCATGCTGCACCTGTCTATGAAATAGTCAATATTGATAGTTATGACTTGAAAGGCACGCTCGAAGGGACGCGTAATGGTTATGCTTTAGGTATCAATGCAAATGATGAATTAGTCGGTATTTCAAAGGGTAAGAAAAAACTCAGCACCGCCGATGTTGAGGATGGGGTGATCGATGTTGAAGATGGTATCGCACCTGAAGAAAGCATCACTTATTCTATTACAGAGCCAATTATTGCCAATAACTTTGCTTTTACTGCCGCCCAAAATGGCGCTGAGGGTGCATGGTTACCGACTTTTGACAGTATCAGTGGTACAACCCCCCCCAGTGATACCACAGTGATAAACTCAGTCGATAGTTTTTATTATGGTATCAATGATACGGGTACCAAAGTCGGAAGTATGACAGCCCCCGAAAAGAAAACCGAAAATACAGCAACCACAGATGTCACGGATGATTATTGGTATTACCGTGACTTTGAATTCCGTGGCGTGGTGAAAACGGGCGACTCTGAAATTCCATTACCACCACCTTATACTCAATATGTGAAAGACGATAAAACCGTTGAATTAGGTGGTTGGTCTGCAGCTTCGGCCGTTAACAACAATAATCTTGTTGTGGGTTATGCGAGCACCGATATCAGCAAATATGGTGGTGATCGTGTGACCTATTGCCTCAGTTCAGATAACACTTTGCCATTAGATGTGTGTGTGCAGCGTGAGCAGTATCCGAATACCAGTGGTACGCGTAATATCCAATACCAGACCCGCGCCTATGTATGGCAACTCGATAATGGTGTCGCCACTGGCACGACGTTACCTTTAGGGCTAACACCTGCAAGCGGTAGTACGTTAACTTTTACCGCACAGGCTCTCGGTGTGAATGATAATGGCGTTGTCGTTGGACGCTCGCATGTATACCGTAACAACAACACCGATAAATTGCGTCAAGACGCCGCTTATTGGTCTAAAGATGCAGAGGGTAACTATCAATACCACTGGATCAAAATGGGCGATTCTATCCAAAATTCGATTGCCTATGATATTAATGACAATGGTATTGTGGTGGGGAGCTATCGCAGCTACATCCAAGGATATTTACGCGATAAATTCTTTTATTTTGATATGAATACCCCTGATGTGGGCTATGTCACTCCGAATGATTTTGCGACAACGACCACGGATCTGTCGAGCAAGCCTAAGGATATCAATAATAAGGGCCAAGTCGTGGGTTATATTGAAACGACCTATGATAAAGAAAAGCCTCGACCTAAGGCTGGCTTTCTCTATGAGAAATCCACGGGTGAATTTAGCAACTTAAATACTTTGCTCACCTGCGAATCGAAAGGTTTTGAGAAAGGCAGTGATGGCAATTGGACTCGTCATCAAGTCGAAGTGCAAGACGGCTCAGGTAAGGTTTTGACCTATAACAGTGATATTTTGGTCGTAGAGGCATCAAGCATTAATGAAGATGGCGCTATTGTCGGAACTGCTTTTATTCGTAAACCGTCATACCAGTTTGATGATAAGGGAAATGTTGTTGTGGGTGAAAATGGCTTACCCCTATTTGAGTTGAGCGGTAATGGCGATCCTGTGACAGCTTACATTCCACGTATGGTCGTGCTTAAGCCTACCACCAATGGCGAAGCTTGTACCGTAGACGATAGTACGGAAGCGGGTAACTATGAGCGTAAGGGCGCCGCGTCTTTAGCTTGGTTACTTGCCTTACCACTGATGTGGTTCCGCCGTCGCAAAGGCTAGTTTTTAAGATTGAATTCAGACTCAAAAATCGAGGCAAAATGCCTCGATTTTTTTTTAACTAAGATCTCAATAGTTTAATAAATAGTCGATATAATAGGCGATTTTTTTGATTGATCTTAGAGTGAAAAAGCACTATTCCTATGGGTGAAGCTTTTGCTTCTATTTTATGTAGAACAGAGGACGCTTGCATGAAAAGACAAAAACGAGATCGTTTAGATAGAGCTTTTTCCAAAGGATTCCAAGCTGGTGTAGGTGGGCGCTCGAAGGAGCTCTGTCCTTATGCAAATCTTGATTCGCGATCGCAGTGGTTAGGCGGTTGGCGTGAAGGTGTGGATGGCCGAGTTAATGGGTTATTTAACAAGTGATGAGCCTTTGCTCAACAAGTTAAATATCCCGGAATACACAGAGTAATGCAGCATAATTGCCCTCAGACGAGGGCATTTTTATTACATAAACAATTAGAACGTCGAAGTATCACTAAAAACGCCGACTTTAAGATCGGTTGCACTGTAGATTTGACGACCATCGACTTCGAGGATGGCATCGGCAATACCCATCACCAATTTACGATGAATAGTACGCTTGATATTCAGTTTGTAAGTGACTTTCTTCGCCCCAGGTAATACTTGGCCAGTAAACTTGACCTCACCCACGCCAAGTGCACGACCCTTACCTTCAGCACCTTCCCAACCTAAGTAAAAACCGACCAGTTGCCACATTGCATCTAAACCTAAGCAGCCGGGCATAACGGGATCGCTAATAAAATGACAACCAAAGAACCATAATTCTGGATTAATATCGAGTTCAGCAACAATTTCGCCTTTACCAAACTCACCGCCATTATCGTTGATGGTGACGATTCTATCGATCATCAGCATGTTATCGACGGGGAGGCGGGGAGAGTTTGGACCAAATAATTTCCCATGGCCACAGGCGATGAGTTCTTCTTTATTGAAACTGTTTGCTTTATTCATTGTTTTACTACTCCAGCAATAAGAGTCGCCAAGATTAGCGAACACGTGTACGCTAAACAACTCCGATCAGCTAATTAGCGACGAAATAATCCTAATTTTGCGAGCAATCGCGCCATTAGACCAATTTCTTCTTCACCATTGCCTGCAAGCTTATCGAGTCTTTCCTGCACTAAACCATATAAAGAATCGTGTGGAAAATCATTGTCTTCATCGGCAACACCCGCGGGCATCTGCATTAATAGCTCGACCGCTTGATCCATATGTTCGACAGCATAGATATGGAATAACCCTTTGCCTACAGCTGTAATCACTTTAGGGGCTAAGTTAAGCTGTAACACATTCGATTTGGGCATAATCACGCCCTGTTCACCCGTTAAACCTCGGCGCTCACATAAATTAAAGAATCCTTCAATCTTCTCATTAATGCCGCCGATGGCCTGCACGTTACCAAACTGATCGAGTGCACCGGTAATGGCTAAGGATTGAATAATCGGCTGTTCGGCAATGGCTGACATAAGACAACAATATTCGGCGAGTGATGCACTGTCGCCGTCGATTTCCTGATAGGACTGCTCAAAAACGATATTGGCATTGAGATGCAGTGGCGCGTCACGGCCAAAGATACGATACAAACAGGCCGATAGGATCATCATCCCCTTGGCGTGAATATTGCCCCCAAGTTCAGATTTTCTTTCAATATCTGCCACTTCCCCATCACCGTAATGGACCGAGGCGGTAATTCGGGCGGGTTCACCATAGCTATAATCAATGGCATCGATAACAGTTAATCCATTGATTTGCCCTACCATAGCACCAGTTGTTGGCAGATTTATGAAATTATCATCGAAGCTTTGGCCCGAGAACTCTTCGGAGCTATTGTGGCGATAATTTGCTTGGATAAGGGCATGTTCAATGCTGCTGGCGTTAATACTTGGCTTACCACGATAGGCCTTAGCCTGTGCCATCAGTTGAGCAAACTCAAGCATAGACAAACTTAAGCGGTGTTGATGTTCAGTGAGGCGTGCACTGTAACGGAACAGGGGCGCGAGGCTAGATTGCTCTAAACTCACCTCAACACTGTGGGCGATAGCCTGTAACCAAGCGGCGTACTGGGATTCTTTATAACGAGTGAGATCCATTTCACTGGCCAGTTCCGCTAATAGAGTGAAATGGCGTTGAAACTGCCAATCCTCTGAACGAATTTGACTGTAAATCATCCCTGCGCCAACGAGGATAATTTTACAATTCAATGGAATTGGACTTAAGGTGCTGCTGATTTGATATTCTTTTTGCGTGAGGATTTGCATGACTAAATCCCATAAACTCTCACGCTTCCATAGTGACTCGGCACAGATAAAGAGGGTATGGCATTGGGCCAAGGCTCCTGCCTGATATTGACTATTGTTCTCCGATTGTACCATTCGTCCGATAAGATCCACGCGACGGATATTGCCGCTCAGGTATCGATATTGAGTGCTTTTTTCTGCAATATAACCTTGATCCTCTAGTGGTTGCTCGTACTGCCATTGAAACTTAATGGTTTTATCTATTGGCCTTGTTGCCACAAGATAAGCGGGCGCTTGTGGCGTTAAGGTTTCCATCAAAGCTTGTATTATTAAATGACGGTCAATCCCAGGAAAATCGGCAAGATAAAGCTGTTGATCTCTGATGGCATTGTTTAGCTTAAAAGCATCAAGGGCACGTTCTTGGCCTAAGAGTAAAGCGCTTAAATTGACAGCCGATTGAGATAGGGTGGGCAGGCTAAATTCAGGTGCGAGTGACGATGTCGATATCAAGAGTGAATTCATATAAGCATTTACCGTAAGAAGTTATCGTGATTTTACCATACCCGAACCACAAGTCTCTCACTGTATAGGTGTTTTTACGCGCCTTTGCCCTCTAATTAATGAAAATTAGTTTGATTTCCGTCCGAAAAAACATCGCGATGAACATAAGATGAGCATTCGGTTCGATAATCGAAAATTGAGGTTTACAATAGATCGCGATACTTATATTATTTGCGGCGTTCGGAGGGGTGGCAGAGTGGTTTAATGCACCGGTCTTGAAAACCGG
>NZ_PFGL01000018.1:0-10831 GCF_002783505.1 Shewanella sp. CG12_big_fil_rev_8_21_14_0_65_47_15 | reverse complement strand
TTTAATGCACCGGTCTTGAAAACCGGCGTGGGTTTATAGCCCACCCAGGGTTCAAATCCCTGCTCCTCCGCCATATTCAGTCAAAAGGCCGCTAATTTATTTAGCGGCTTTTTGCATTTTAGCTATTTGAACCCTTGGGCTCCTCATTCGAATCGCAGCTCCTGCGTCATATTTCACGGAAAAGGCTATCAGCAATGATAGCCTTTTTTGTTTAAAGAATTTGAACCCAGGGTTCCTAATTCGAAACACAGCTCCTGTGCCATATTAAGTCAAAAAGCCGCTAATAAATTAGCGGCTTTTTGAGGCGTTAAAGAGTTGCTTGGAGCTACTACTCGTTATCTGTTTCAGCCTTATTGTCTTGGGTGTCCTGTGGGAGTAGAGGCCAACCACCTAACCTCTTCCAGCGATTGACTATGTAGCAAAAGAGTTCCGCAGTACGTTCGGTATCATATAGGGCGCTGTGAGCTTCTTTATTATCAAAGGGAATACCAGCCATCATACATGCCTTAGCGAGCACAGTATGGCCAATGGCAAGTCCGGCCAATGTAGCTGTATCGAAGGTGGCAAAGGGATGAAAGGGGGAGCGTTTTAAGTCGCAGCGCTCAATGGCTTTACTCACAAACCCATGGTCGAAGGCGGCATTATGCGCCACTATGATGCAGCGATGACAATCAGAGGCTTTTTGGGCCTTTTTCACCGCTTTAAAAATCTCTAAAAACGCTTCTTTTTCACTGACAGCGCCACGTAATGGGTTGTTAGGGTCGATACCATTAAAGGCCAAGGCTGCGGGTTCTAAATTTGCCCCTTCAAATGGTTCTATATGAAAGTGCAAGGTTTTATCTATTCCGAGTACACCCTCGTCATCCATTTTTAACAGGGTGACGGCTATTTCCAGCAACGCATCGGTTTGAGAGTTGAAGCCCGCGGTTTCGACATCAATCACTACGGGAAAGTAGCCCCGAAATCGGTGTTTCAATTTATTCGCGTCGCAAATGTCGCTCATTAAAGTACCCAAGAAAATTTACAGGGCGCTATTATGCTTAATGTGCTCGGGTGTGTCATGCTTGATTGGTGGTTTTATGCGCTAAAGGAACGAAAAAGTTTGCCGATAAAGCCATGTAACCGAATAAACATGAGTATAGGCAATGTGGCGAAAACTGATATTAGTATCAATTTTATGCGTTCCAGCAACTGCAATGGCAGAGTTGCGCCACTATGTGGCCTCTTTAGGTGAGTCCCAATGGCGTGTGAGTGAGAACACTCCCATTGTTTGCCGCCTCGAGCACGATATCCCATCCTATGGTAAAGCGATTTTTACTAGTGAGGCCGGTAAGCAGCTCAATCTGAATTTTACCTTAGATATGTGGGTTAAACCTGATCAGGTCACCAATGCGACTTTGATGAGCCGTGCACCCAAATGGCGCCCTGGTGTGGTTTCTAAGGAGATCACTTCACTGCGTTATCAAAAATATTTTAATGGTGAAGTGCCTAAACGTGCCGCATGGTCGATGTTGGCGGAGTTGAGTCGAGGAATGGAGCCGACCTTTTACTATGCCGATTGGTATAACGATTCCAATAAGATTGCGGTTGGGCTCTCTGCTGCAAATTTTGGCCGCAAATATGCTGAATTTAAGGCGTGTTTATCCCATTTATTGCCCTATAGCTTTGAAGATATCGCCTTTACTGTGCTTAATTATGACGAAGGTGGCACAGATTTAACCCGTTTTTCTAAACAACAGTTAGCTCGAGTTCAAGAATACCTGGCTTATGATCCTGAGGTCGAGTTAGTACTGGTGGATGCGTATACCGATAGTTATGGTGGTCGTTCAGTAAACCAAAAAGTATCGGATAAACGGGCGGAATCGGTAAAAGAATTCTTTGTTGCCAGCGGCATTCCCCAAGACAGGATCGTTACCGTAGGACATGGCGAACGCCGCCATGTGGCTTCTAACGATGATATGGAAGAAAGAGCACTTAACCGCCGTGTTGTGATACGGATCAGCAAGCCTTTGTAGTACTTATTTAATTTGTGTGTTTAATTCAAATGGTTTAGCCCTTTCAGTTTGGCTCAGATTTCATCGCATTAGCGAGCATTAGGATGATGAGTTTTTCTTATTTGTGGCGTTAATGAACGGTGAACCGTTAAGCGCTAAGAAAATTACAGTGGGGTGAAGGCTCTGATATCGAAGGGGATTAAAGCCGATGGTTGTAATAAGCATGGTTGTGCAAGCGCGGGGTGTGTTTGAAATGAATAAAAAAAAGCCCGCTTAATCTAAGCGGGCCGCAAAAAATAATGTATTTGCAATCAACAAATTGAAGGAAGGAAGTCAAGCATAAGAACCAGAGATGAACTGCCGTGTTGGGAACACACCAGTTTAAAAGTTCTTTGTTTTCCATATCTGCAAGCAGATATCTGCTGAAAACGAGCACATTTTATGGTGAACTCTGCTGTAAAACAAACGAGAAAAATTGCCCGTAAACATTAGTAATTCTAATGGGCATTAAGGTGATCTATATCACTTAAGTCACTATTAACCTTGATTAATAAGTTATCAGTCACTATTAGTGCATAACAATACACTTCAATAGGCTTGTCCTTGCTGCCATTTTGTTAAATCCACTACACAAGTAAAAAATCATCATATTAAGTTACGCCATTGCCATGGGATTTTTTACTTGTATAGTACTTGCTGAAAAGGCCTTAAGCCCGAAACCACGAGAAGGATAATAAGATGGCATTCAGATTTCACCTTGCAAAACAAGGTTTGTTAGTGGCCACATTGGGAATGGCACTCGGTGCCTGCCAAAGTGGTAATGCACCAGAAGAAGCCTCCGCGCAGCAAGTTAGCGCAAACAAATTAGTTTACCCTGAGACGAGAAAAGATGAATTAGTTGAAACTATTCATGGCGTGGCGGTGGCGGATCCTTATCGTCACCTTGAAGAAAACACCCCAGAAACGGAAAACTGGGTAAAAGAACAGCAAGTGTTTGGTCAAGCTTATTTAGCTAAAATTCCCAATAAGCAAGCCGTCGTAGACCGTATCACACAATTATGGAACTACGAGAAGATCTCAGCTCCCTTCGAGAATGGGGATAATCAGTTTTACTACCGCAATGATGGTTTACAAGCGCAATCGGTACTCTATGTAAAAGGCAAGGATGACGTTGAGAAACCCGTCTTGGACCCCAATACCTTATCTGCCGATGGTACAGTGGCACTTTCTGGCGTATCGGTCAGCAATGACGGTAAGATCTTAGCTTACGGAGTCTCTAACTCGGGCTCCGATTGGCAGCAATGGCAGTTTATTGATATTGCGACGGGTAAGAAGCTTGCCGATGAGCTGAAATGGATTAAGTTCTCCAGTGCGGTGTGGGATAAAGAAAACCAAGGGGTGTTTTATGCCCGTTATGATGCCCCTGCGGGTGGGGATGTCTTAGCCGATGTTAATTTTAATCAAAAAGTGTATTACCATAAATTAGGCACAGATCAACGCCAAGATTTATTGATTTACGAACGCCCACAGAATAAAGATTGGGGCTTTGGTATCGATGTCTCTGAGCAGGGCGAATATTTATTATTATCGATTTCTCAAGGCACAGATAAGCGTAATCGTTTCTTCTATAAATCCTTATTTGAGCCTAAATCACAAGTGATGGAATTGATCCTCAACTTAGAGGCTGAATATGAATTTTTAGGTAACGATGGTACGGTTTTCTATTTTAAAACCGACTTAGATGCGCCCAATGGTAAAGTGATTGCCATTGATACCCGTAATAGCGATAAATCCCAATGGCAAACGATTATTCCCGAGTCTAAAGATCCGATTAATAATGTTGCCATGATTAATGACCATTTAGTCGTGAGTTATTTACACGATGTACTGGGGCAATTATCGATTTACAGTATGGGCGGGCAGAAGCGTCAAGACGTCGCATTACCAGGTTTGGGTAATGTGGCCGGGCCCTTTGGTAAGGCGAGTAAAGACTACTTCTATTATGTCTTTAACAGCTATATTCAACCGGAAACCACCTATAAATTTGATTTTAAGACCTCAGAGTCAACGGTGTTTGCTAAACCTCAGGTGTCCTTTAACCCCGATGATTATGTATCTGAGCAAGTGTTCTATATCAGCAAAGACGGCACGCGCGTGCCTATGATGCTGTCCTATAAAAAAGGCTTAGTGAAAAATGGTCAAAATCCGACGCTGCTTTATGCCTATGGCGGTTTTGCGATTTCGATGACACCTCGTTTCAGTCCTGCCAACATTGCTTGGTTAGATATGGGGGGCATTTATGCCGTCCCAAGCCTACGTGGAGGCGCCGATTACGGTGAAAGCTGGCACCAAGCGGGGATGTTCGACAAAAAACAAAATGTGTTCGATGACTATTTTGCCGCCGCCGAATATCTGGTGAACGAAAAATACACCAACAACACTAAGCTTGGCGCCTATGGTCGCAGTAACGGTGGTTTGCTGATGGGTGCGGCACTGACGCAACGTCCTGAGCTGTTTGCTGCCGTATTACCGGCGGTGGGGGTGCTCGATATGTTGCGTTTCCATAAGTTTACCATTGGCTGGGCATGGACCAGCGAATACGGCAGTGCCGATAAGGCGGAGCAATTCCCCGCATTGCTGGCCTATTCGCCCTACCACAATGTAAAAACACAGGCTTATCCTGCGACTATGGTGATGACCGCCGATCACGATGATCGTGTGGTACCGCTACACAGTTTCAAGTTTGCGGCCATGCTTCAGGAGAAGCAGCGGGGCGATAAACCTGTGATTATGCGCATCGAGTCCAATGCTGGCCACGGCGCGGGTAAGCCTACGGCGATGAAGATCGATGAATTTGCCGATATCTACAGTTTCCTGTGGCAAAGCTTTGGTCTGACATTACCGCAAACCCTCGCAAAATAGCGAACTATGTTAATGAAATGGGGTCCTTTGACCCCATTGTTTTTCACAAATGTTCAAATACACCTGAAACCCGTGCTATCCCTACCTATATCTTCGTCGGGTCATTCACAAGTCTTGTTTCCCTAGGTATAGTAAGCGTCAATTTTTCAACCAAAATTTGCTTATTCCAAATGACGTTTTATTGGCCCATTTCTGTCTATTACGAAGACACCGACGCTGGTGGTGTTGTCTATCATTCGAACTACCTCAATTTTTTCGAACGTGCGCGAACCGAGTGGTTAAAGGCCCTAGGCGTAAGTCAGACAGCATTGTTAGCCGATGATACCGCGTTTGTTGTTAAGCGGGCGGAACTCGAGTTTAGAAAAGCCGCGCGTTTTGAACAGAACCTTATTGTAGAAACTAAGGTCATAGAGTTGAAAAAGGCCTCGTTGGTATTTCATCAACGTTTGGTTGATCATCAGGGAAACTGTTATTGTGAAGGCACTGTGCTTGTGGCCTGTGTTGCTTTATCACGTATGCGTCCCCGAGCTATTCCCTTAAATATTGTGCAGGAGTTTGACAGTGCAAGCTGATATGTCGATTGTTGGGTTATTTTTACAAGCCAGTTTATTAGTGAAATTTGTGATGTTCACTTTACTTTGCTTGTCGGTGATGTCTTGGACGGTGATTTTACAACGCCGCAGTTTATTGACATCCGCAAAAAGTAAATCGGCAAAATTTGAAGATAAATTTTGGTCAGGTGTCGATTTAAACCGCCTATATAAAGAATTATCGGCGCGCCCGGATAATACGGGCTTAGAATCATTATTTGTTACCGGTTTTAAAGAATATTCACGCCTGAATAAATTAAATAGCAAAGTACCCGATGCGGTAATGGATGGGACTTCGCGGGCGATGCGCGTGACTCTATCCCGCGAATTAGAAAAGTTAGAGGCCAACTTACCTTTATTAGCCACAATAGGTTCAACTAGCCCTTATATTGGTTTATTTGGTACGGTATGGGGAATTATGAACTCATTTATCGCTATCGGCTCGATGGAAAACGCGACCTTAGCTATGGTTGCCCCCGGTATTGCTGAAGCCTTGATTGCAACGGCTATGGGTCTATTTGCAGCGATCCCTGCGGTTATCGCCTATAACCGTTTCTCGACTCAGGTCGATAAATTGGAAATGGCCTACGCCAACTTTATGGAAGAGTTCTCCAGCATCCTGCATCGCCAAGCATACAGTGAGAAGGAAGGGGCATAATGCAACCAGCTTATCAGCGCAAACGTCGTCGCCCCGTTGCCGAAATCAACGTGGTGCCCTATATCGACGTCATGCTAGTGCTGCTCATTATTTTTATGGTAACAGCGCCGATAGTCACCCAAGGGGTCAAAGTAGAACTGCCCCAGGGAGCGGCGGAAGTGTTACCCGCGGACAGCAAACCGCCCGTGGTGGCATCCATTGATGGCGACGGTACTTATTACCTCAATAAAGGTGGTTCGACCAATATAGAAATGGATTTGGAAGAATTGGCGACTGAAGTTGCTGCGATCATTGTGACTGAGCCAGAGCGCCCAGTCGTGGTTAAGGCCGATAGAAATATTCCCTACGATAAAGTGATCCAGTTAATGGTAACTTTGCAAGGTGCTGGTGTGCCATCAGTCGGTTTGATGACGGATTCACCCAAGGAGAAATAGGTGGCGGATAATTCAAATCTTGCATTACCTCTGTCAATTTCAGCAGGTATTCATATTGGCGTGATAATTATTCTGGCCATTGGCATAGATTTCACCCATAAACCTGTGCAAGTGCAACAAGTTAGCGCACCCGCAGTCCAAGCCGTTATGGTTGACCAACAGAAAGTGGCTAACCAGGTGGAAAAACTGAAACAGGAAAAGCGCGAGACAGAGCGGCGCGAGCGCGAGCGACAAGCAGAGCTTGAGCGTAAAGCGCAGGAGGCAAAGCAAGCACGTGAGCGTGAACAAGCCCAGATTAAAAAACTAGAGCAAGAACGCAAACAGCAGGAAATTGAAACCCAAAAGGCAAATGAGGCCGCTAAAGTCGCCCAAGTGAAGCAGCAGCAGGAAAAGGAAAAAGCGCAAAAGGCGGAAGCCGACCGCAAGTTGAAGGAACAAGAGCGTAAAGAGGCTGAAGACGCAGCGCAAAAAGCGGCTGAAAAACGTAAAGCCGAAGAAGCGGCAGCAGCCAAAGCTGAAACCGAGCGTAAGCAGAAGGAAGAAGCGGAACGCAAGAAAAAAGCAGAAGCCGATCGCAAGCTAAAGGAAGAGGCAGAGCGTAAACGTAAAGCCGATGCAGAAGCTAAAGCCCTGGCCCAGCAGGAGCAGGAAATGGCCGATGCGTTAGCAGCGGAACAGGCGGCGCTGTCACAAACCATGAATAAACAGATGCAAAGCGAAGTCGGAAAATATACCGCCATGATTAAATCGACAATTCAGCGTAGCTTAGTTGTAGATGAGTCGATGCGTGGTAAAAGCTGTAAAGTGTCGGTGCGCTTAGCTAACGATGGTTTTGTGATCAGCAGTCAAACGGAAGGTGGCGATCCTAATGTTTGCCGTGCGACCAAAGCGGCGATTCAAAAGGCGGGTAAATTGCCTGTTTCCTCGGATCCTGCGGTTTATAACTTGATGAAAGAAATTAACTTAATCGTTGAACCAACGTTTAATTAAAGGAGTCCCATGAAAATTTTGGCAAAATGGTTAGCATTGGTGGTTCTGCTTTGTACCACCCCCGCAAAAGCGGCATTGGATATAGTGATCACCGAAGGGGTCGATGCGGCTCGTCCGATTGCCGTGATGCCTTTCGTATGGCAAGGCGCTGGCGCACCACCACAGGCGATTGCCGATGTAGTGATGTCTGACTTAGTGCGTAGCGGTACGTTTAAACCTTTAGACGAGCTAGGTTTTCCCCAACGTAATATCGGGGCATTGGCTCAGTTTCAAGCGAATGCTTGGGCTAGCGTAGGCGCCGAAGCGTTAGTATTAGGATCGGTTAAACCCTATGGTACAGACCAATTCTTGGTTAGCTTCGATTTAATCGACTTAGTCAAGGCACAAAATCAAGCCCTGAAGGGCCCAGTGAGTGCAACTGAGTTTTTGATGGACAGTCGACAAACTGTGATCTCTGCGGCCCAATTTCGCCAATATGGACACAGAATTAGCGATATTGTCTATGAAAAGTTGACGGGTATTCGTGGCGCATTCTTAACTCGAGTCTCCTACGTGGTGGTCAATCATACACAGAAAGCGCCTTATCAGTTGATGATCGCTGATTATGATGGTTACAACGAACAGATGTTACTCCGCTCACCCGAGCCGTTAATGTCTCCGACTTGGTCACCCGATGGCCGTCGTTTAGCCTATGTGAGTTTTGAGAACAAGAAAGCGGAGATCTTCGTTCAGGATCTGTACACTCAAGTGCGTACTAAAGTGAGCAGCTTCCCAGGCATCAACGGCGCACCAGCGTTTTCCCCCGATGGTAAGTCACTGGCAGTGACGCTATCAAAGGATGGTCAACCTGAGATCTACGTAATTGATATCGCGACTAAAGCCATCAAACGTATTACTAACCACTATGCAATTGATACTGAACCTTCTTGGTTTCCAGATGGTAAATCCTTGCTATTTACCTCTGAGCGCGGTGGTAAACCCCAGTTATATCGCGTAGATTTAAATTCAGGCAAAGTCACCCGTGAAACCTTTGAAGGTGAATGGAATTTGGGTGGTTCTATTACCCCTGATGGACGTAGCATGATTTTCGTCAATCGCACGAATGGTAAATTTAATATTGCGCGCATGGATCTGAATACGCGCTTTATGCAGGTGCTAACATCGACACGCTTGGATGAATCTCCCAGTGTGGCCCCTAATGGTACTATGGTGATTTATGGCACTACCTACCAAGGCAAGCAAGTTTTAGCAGCTGTTTCTACGGACGGACGTTTTAAAGCCAGATTACCGGCAGGTCAGGGTGAGGTGAAATCACCTTCCTGGTCTCCGTTTCTCTAATGTATTACCTTGATTTATTAACATTTAATTTTATAAGGAACACGTAATGGATCTGAACAAGTTGTTAAAAGCTATGTTGGTAGCACTTCCAATTATGGCTATTAGTGCATGTAGCTCAACTTCTGAATCAGAAACTGATGCAATGGGCTCGACAAGTGGTTCTGGTAGCGAACTGAATGGTGGCGTTCAAACCGGTGGTGTTGGCGCTATGTTGTCACCAGAAGAGCAACAACGTCAGCAATTGGAAGAGTTGAGAAGAGAGCACATCATTTACTTCGACTTCGACCGCAGTGAAGTTCAAACCGAATTTGCCGCCGTATTAGAAGCCCACGGTACTTACTTAGTTGAGCACCCAAGTGTGCGTGTGTTGATTGAAGGCCACGCCGATGAACGTGGTACGCCTGAGTACAACATTGCCCTAGGTGAGCGTCGTGCTAAAGCTGTGGCTAAATATCTGCAAGGTATGGGCGTACAGCCAAGCCAAATGAGTATCGTGAGCTATGGTGAAGAGAAGCCATTAGACTTCTCTCGCACCGATGAAGGTTTTGGTAAAAACCGTCGCGCAGTTTTAGTTTACTAAGATTGAATTACGGAGAGTAACACCATGAAACGTGCCGTCTTAATTACGGCAATGTTCCTTGGTGCAGGTGCTGCGGTTGCAGCACCTGCGCCGGTGGAGGATATTGCTGGTGGTTCAGGTGATGACAGACTCGCTCGTTTAGAGCGCATAGTTAAATCGAGACAACAAAGCGAACTTGATATGCAGCGTCGTCTGGATACTCTGCAGCAGGAAGTTCTCGACTTACGTGGTTTAACCGAACAACAAAACTACCAAATAGAGCAGATGCAGCAACGCCAGCGTCAGCTTTACGATGAAATTGCCAATTTATCTTCCAAAGCCGCTGCCACACCAGCCGCTACAACCTCCACAACACCAGCCGCTGTTGCAGCTACCGCTAATGCGGCGGCCAGTAGCTTAAGTGAAACGGCAAGCTATGAAAGCGCCGTCAACTTAGTGTTGAAAGAGCGTCGGTATGACGATGCTATTCCAGCATTCCGAGCCTTCATTAAGCAATATCCTGATTCAGTCTATGCGGCAAATGCCAACTACTGGTTAGGGCAATTGCTATTTAATAAGAGTGAATTTGCGGAAGCGAAGCAAGCCTTTAATACTGTGGTGGTGCGTTTTAGCGACTCAAATAAACGTGGCGATAGTTTAGTGAAGCTTGGCATGATTGCAGAGAAAACGGGTGACAAAGCGGGTGCTATCCAATACTACCAACAAGTTGTGAAAGACTACGCAAATAGCGCAGCGGCACGGATCGCTCAGCAGCAATTGGCCGCAATGAAAGCCTAATTAACTAAAAAACATACTCTTAGTCTGTTTTTCATGCAAACGACAAAAAATTGGGAATTTGCGCTTGCATGGGAAAATGAAAAAGGTATTATAGGCGCCCTCAGAGCGGCAAGGCCGTTAGGGGCGCAAAATACCAGTAAATGGGTCGTTAGCTCAGTCGGTAGAGCAGTTGGCTTTTAACCAATTGGTCGAAGGTTCGAATCCTTCACGACCCACCACTTACTCTAGGAAATAGAATAAGTTAGTGGTATTTAAAGTGTAGTAAATTAGATGGGTCGTTAGCTCAGTCGGTAGAGCAGTTGGCTTTTAACCAATTGGTCGAAGGTTCGAATCCTTCACGACCCACCACTTTACTGAAAGTGTATAAATCAGCGCAACACTAGATGGGTCGTTAGCTCAGTCGCTTTTTTATAAAGCTAGGGCAGTTGGCTTTTAACCAATCAGTCGAATGGTTTTAATCCTTCACGATTCTCCACTTTACTGAAAGTGTATAAATCAGCGCAACACTAGATGGGTCGTTAGCTCAGTCGGTAGAGCAGTTGGCTTTT
>NZ_PFGL01000020.1:51127-53755 GCF_002783505.1 Shewanella sp. CG12_big_fil_rev_8_21_14_0_65_47_15 | reverse complement strand
CCCTGTTACCGCCGTGAAAGGGCGGTGTCCTAGGCCTCTAGACGAAGGGGACACAAGGACATATTAATTTGAACCTAATGCTCCCGCTTAATATCGGCGGTAAGTTTGGTGGAGCTAGACGGGATCGAACCGTCGACCTCTTGCATGCCATGCAAGCGCTCTCCCAGCTGAGCTATAGCCCCAAACTTATCAAACTACATTTAAGTGCACCGCAAACATTCGCTCGCCTGTGTCTCAACTGCGTGGCGCATTCTATGCAGCACACCTAAAAGTGTCAACTCGTTTTTTAGGAATTTATTCTATCTGCTACAAATTCAATCGCTTTGGATATTCTTTGCTCAGAACGGCTTCTTCCAATTAAAAATAACGTAATATCAAGGCCTGGTGACTGCCCTGCTCCAGTAACAGCAACGCGTAATGGCATACCAACTTTCCCCATTCCCACTTCTAATTCAGTCGCAGTATCTTCAATGGCCTGATGAATCGCCTCAACAGTCCACTCTGGTAATGCTGCTAACTTTTGCTGTACTAATTGTAATGGCTCGAGCGCTACACCACGTAAATGCTTTTTCGCCTGCTCTGCATCAAACTCAGCGAAGTCTTCATAGAAGTAGCGACTAGAGGCGGCTAACTCTTTTAAGGTCTTGGCGCGTTCGGCAAGCGCAGTGACGACGGCAGATAATGCAGGACCATTTGAGGTATCAATCTTTTGGTCGTCCATATGCCATTGTAAGTGGGTTGCCACATACTCAGGATCAAGCGTCTTAATATAGTGCTGGTTCAACCAAACCAGTTTATCGGTATTAAAGGCAGAAGGAGCCTTATTAATATCGTCTAACTTAAAGTATTGCTTCATTTCCTCGAGAGAGAAAACTTCTTGATCGCCATGTGACCAACCTAAACGCACTAAATAGTTGAGCAGCGCTTCGGGTAAATAGCCATCATCACGGTATTGCATGACGCTTACCGCGCCGTGGCGCTTAGATAACTTAGCGCCGTCATCCCCTAAAATCATCGATACATGAGCATATTCAGGAATAGGTGCACCAAGCGACTTAAGGATATTGATTTGGCGCGGCGTATTATTGATATGGTCTTCCCCACGCACCACACAAGTGATCCCCATATCCCAATCATCTACGACGACACAGAAGTTATAGGTAGGAACGCCATCGGTACGGGCAATAATAAGGTCATCTAACGTGTCGTTCGAAAACTCGATACGGCCACGTACATGATCATCAAATACCACAGAGCCGCCGATAGGGTTTTTAAAACGCACCACAAAAGGCTCATCATTCTCACCCGCTGACAGAACACGGGCAGGTAAATCGCGGCAGCAGCCATCGTATTTTTGCGCTTCGCCCTTGGCAGCTTGTGATTCTCTTAATGCATCAATACGTTCGCGTGAGCAATAACATTTATATGCTGTGCCCTGCTCTAACATTTGCGCGATGATCTCGTTATAACGATCAAAACGCTTAGTCTGATAGTATGGACCCTCGTCCCAAGTCAAACCTAACCAATTCATACCCTCTAAAATGGCATCGCAGGCAGCTTGAGTCGAACGTTCAATATCCGTATCTTCGATGCGTAATACAAACTCACCATTATTGGCGCGAGCTTGTAACCAAGAATAAAGTGCAGTTCGGGCACCGCCCACGTGCAAGAAACCAGTTGGACTAGGGGCAAAACGCGTCTTAGTTGTCATAGTGGGACACTAACCTATATAAAGTCGTCTAGATAAAGACAATCACAGTAAAAAGTGCGCTTATTCTAACAGTCAAAGTCTGCGCTGCAAATGGGCCATACAAGTCAGTATCATATATCTCATAAAATCGCCCTACCGAGCCGAGTTTCCTTTATACATCCTATCCACTGAAGAACCGTTCAAAATGCAGGCCAAAATACTGATAAACTTTCAACACCTTTATTAAGGTATTAAGCCATCTATGCTGCGATTAAACCAAGGGACTGAAATGTTGTAGGGTACGTTAACGGCTTAATAAAATAACACTTTGATTGATGGCGTGATTAACAATAAGCCAATGCGAACAAAAATAGCGCGACCAATGCTTTTTTCATTAAAAAGCGTTGACACTAGATCGAACCTCCCTATAATACGGCTCCACACAGCGAGGTCGATTAGCTCAGCTGGGAGAGCACCTCCCTTACAAGGAGGGGGTCACTGGTTCGAGCCCAGTATCGACCACCATAGCTTATTTAAATAATAATCTCATGGTTTACAAGCCGTTATATCCCAGGTCGCTTAGCTCAGCTGGGAGAGCACCTCCCTTACAAGGAGGGGGTCACTGGTTCGAGCCCAGTAGCGACCACCATATAACACTTTAACTGTAGTAAGTCATTCCCAGGTCGCTTAGCTCAGCTGGGAGAGCACCTCCCTTACAAGGAGGGGGTCACTGGTTCGAGCCCAGTAGCGACCACCATTCATCCGTTGAATAATGACTTAAAATTTGTGTATGCAAGAGTTCCCAGGTCGCTTAGCTCAGCTGGGAGAGCACCTCCCTTACAAGGAGGGGGTCACTGGTTCGAGCCCAGTAGCGACCACCATACTCTGCAATACCCAATTTATCCCAGGTCGCTTAGCTCAGCTGGGAGAGCACCTCC
>NZ_PFGL01000020.1:0-51112 GCF_002783505.1 Shewanella sp. CG12_big_fil_rev_8_21_14_0_65_47_15 | reverse complement strand
AGCTGGGAGAGCACCTCCCTTACAAGGAGGGGGTCACTGGTTCGAGCCCAGTAGCGACCACCATACTTTTTCCCTCTTATACTTTACCCTCAGCCCTACTCAACTATGCTTGATCTAGATCAGTGCGTGCTTAATTGGCAATTTCACATTTAATGTCCTGTTAACCACCCAATGCGATTGCCGCCCATGCCTGATTTCACTCTGCCTTTGGCATACTTGGAGATCAACACTATGGCCAGTGTCAGCCAATCCGCCTCCTTAACCCATATTGCGGCTTATCTAAAACACACCCACGCCTGTGATGAACAAACCGCCCTAAAGGAAGCACGGGAAGTCATGCAGAATCTGGTCAGCATGCGCCAAAAGGGCTATATCACGGGTTGGTATTTTGATGAATACGGTCACTTAGAGTTGCTCCCCAGCGATGCCATTCTCAAACGTATTGGTGCTGAAGATGAGTGATTTTCCAATATAGCTCCCGCGCATACTAAAGCCATATACAGTATTCTCCTTAGACGCAGCTTTCTCTTCACTTAAACCATGCCATCAACTTTTTAAACTCAGCCACTTTTTAAACTCTTTTTGATCTAAAAATAACTGATTACGCTTACTTAATCGGCAATGGCCGAATACTCATCAGCAAGGTAGAAATAAGCATTTGGGTGGATTTCCACCCAAACAAAGAATAAGCGTGAGCGAGATCTCACCCATTAAACTAAAAGTGTGACAAACATCAAATGAACTACACTTTAGTAACCAAACACTTACAGAGCGCAACGTAAGTTGGCGTGGTATTTGCCTTTAGTAAGACAGACCTCAGGGAAATCAAGGCTGTATTCCTACTCACACTTGGTAACAAACTAACCAAGACTGGGGACAAATCCTAACAACAGAAAAAGGAACTCAAAAATGACATTGAATCAACAGATTGGAATCACCCGTCCATTGAAAACCGTTGCAAAAATGCTAGCCCTCGCTTCTGTTTTCGCAACCAGCTTTAACCTGTTCGCCGCCCCAGTTGAAATCAAATTTTCCCACGTCGTCGCGGAAAATACGCCAAAAGGTCAAATGGCCCTAAAATTTAAGGAACTCGTTGAGCAACGTTTACCGGGTGAATACACTGTCAGCGTATTTCCTAACTCACAGTTATTTGGGGATAACAATGAGTTAGCAGCACTATTGTTAAACGACGTGCAATTTGTAGCACCTTCGCTCTCTAAATTTGAGCGTTACACTAAACGCCTGCAAGTGTTTGATTTACCATTTTTATTTAATGATATGGATGCAGTAAACCGTTTCCAACAGGGAGATGCGGGCCAAACTCTGTTGAACTCCATGAGCCGTAAGGGAATTGTCGGTTTAGGCTATCTACACAATGGCATGAAGCAATTTTCTGCCAATACTCCGTTAAAACAACCTGCCGATGCCAAGGGTCTTAAGTTCCGTGTAATGGCATCTGACGTATTAGCGGCTCAGTTTGATGCCGTGGGCGCTATTCCAGTGAAAAAACCTTTCTCTGAAGTATTCACCCTGCTACAAACCCGCGCCATCGATGGTCAAGAAAATACCTGGTCTAACACTTACTCACAAAAATTCTATGAAGTTCAAAGCCATATTACAGAAAGTAACCATGGAGTCTTAGATTATATGGTCGTGACTTCTGATGCGTTCTGGAAAGGTTTACCCGCTGACAAACGTAAGATCATCAAAGAAGCATTAGATGAGTCCATTGCACTGGGTAATAAAATCGCTGCCGAGAAAGATAGCGCAGATAAACAGTTAATCCTTGATTCTAAACGCTCTGCTCTAGTGACTTTAACGTCAGAAGAACGCCAACAATGGATCGATGTAATGAAGCCTGTTTGGGCTAAGTTTGAAGATCAAGTTGGTAAAGATGTGATTGAAGCCGCTGTTGCTGCAAATAAATAATAATGATACTAAACCGCTTAACCCTATTCGGGGTTAAGCGGTATTTCAGCGAGGGGAGTACTGCTGTGATATCGCGAATTTTTGGTTACTTTGAAGAAGGTGTGCTCAATCTACTGATCACCTTAATGACACTACTCGTATTTTCCGAGGTCGTAGCACGATTTTTCTTCCATACGGGTTTTTTATGGATCCAAGAACTCACCTTAACCCTGTGTGGTTGGTTTGTGTTATTTGGCATGTCCTACGGGGTAAAAGTCGGAGCCCATATCGGTGTCGATGCCTTTGTGAAAACCCTGCCACCTAAGGCGAAGAAGATCACATCCTTAATCACGGCCTTGATTTGCTTAACCTACTGC
The DNA here is from genome assembly GCF_002783505.1 of Shewanella sp. CG12_big_fil_rev_8_21_14_0_65_47_15. Taxonomy (GTDB): domain Bacteria; phylum Pseudomonadota; class Gammaproteobacteria; order Enterobacterales; family Shewanellaceae; genus Shewanella. The sequence goes on along the minus strand of NZ_PFGL01000020.1, from coordinate 48,827 downwards.
GGACTCTTTCTAAAGGGCAGTTGGTCTTACCTATCGCAAATGTACCAAATCGGTGTGCCAATGGAGGACATCAACTTCCCCAAATTCCTGTTAAATAGTTTAGATCCTGACTTTGCATGGAACACTCTACGAATCGATGTAGAAGATGGTGCTGTGCCCATATGGATATCCCAAAGTATTCTGCTGATTGGCTTTAGTATGCTCACATGGCGTTTCCTTGAGCTCTTTATTGCCATTTTACGCAACCAAGTCTCTGGCCTCCAATTTGCCGATGAAGCGAAAGAAAGTATGCATTTAATTGATGAAAGTGCTCAACAGGCACATAGCACTCTGACATCGGACACAGATAACAAGGAGGCGAAATAATGGCGATTGCAACTCTATTTACCGCCCTGCTCGTCTGTATGTTTTTAGGCATGCCCATCGCGATTGCGTTAGGTTTTTCCAGCATGCTGACGATTTTATTCTTTTCCAATGATTCACTAGCCTCAATTGCACTAAAGCTGTATGAGTCCTCGTCTGAGCATTACACGCTGCTGGCAATTCCTTTCTTTATCCTGTCTTCCGCCTTCCTCTCCACTGGGGGGGTTGCTAGACGAATTATCGACTTCGCCATGGACAGCATTGGCCATATTCGTGGTGGTTTAGCCATGGCATCCGTAATGGCCTGTATGCTATTTGCCGCAGTTTCGGGCTCATCCCCCGCCACAGTGGCAGCCATTGGTTCGATTGTGATCGTGGGTATGGTGAAAGCGGGTTACCCCGAAAAGTTCGCTGCAGGTGTGATTACCACTTCGGGTACCCTTGGCATTTTGATCCCACCTTCGATTGTGATGCTGGTTTATGCCGCAGCGACAGAGGTATCAGCGGCCAGAATGTTTATGGCGGGCTTAATCCCAGGTTTAATGATGGGATTTCTGTTGATGGTCGTTATCTACATAATCGCCCGCTTCAAGAATCTGCCTTCACGCCCTTTCCCTGGTTTTAAGCAACTTGGGATATCCAGTAGTAAAGCACTCGGTGGGTTAGCGCTTATCTTTATCGTATTAGGTTCGATCTATGGCGGTGTGGCGAGTCCCACTGAAGCGTCGGCTGTCGCCTGTATGTATGCCTACTTTATTGCCGTATTTGGCTACCGTGATATTGGTCCACTCAAAAATGTGGCTTGGCGTAATCCAAACGAAAATCTACTCGCGGCATGCGGGCGCAACTTAGCTCATATGCTGTTAGGGTTGATTAAAACCCCCATAGATAAAGAAGTTCGACATGTGGTACGGGATGGCGCCAAGGTCAGCATTATGCTGCTGTTTATCATCGCTAACGCTATGCTGTTTGCCCATGTGTTAACCACAGAACGCATTCCCCATATCATCGCTGAATATATTGTGAGCATGGGCCTACCCGCTTGGGGCTTCCTGATCATTGTGAACTTGCTGCTGCTGGCTGCGGGTAACTTTATGGAGCCTTCGGCCATTGTGCTCATTATGGCGCCAATCCTGTTCCCCATCGCCACCCAGTTGGGGATAGATCCGATCCATTTAGGCATTATCATGGTCGTGAACATGGAGATTGGGATGCTAACACCGCCAGTGGGGCTCAACCTCTTCGTGACGGCGGGGATCACAGGCCGCAGTATCGGCTGGGTTATTCAATCCGTGCTCCCATGGTTAGCCTTAATGTTGGCCTTCCTCGTCCTTATCACCTATGTGCCGCAAATATCGCTGTTTTTACCCGAACTGCTCGATAAGCTGAACGGATATTAATCTCAAGGGATAAAGATTATTCCTTGATCCTAGTTAGTTTTTAAGCGAGCCTACTCAGGCTCGCTTTGTTTTGTCTTAAGTGATAATCAGGATTATCCGCAATGCTACCCATGACACCAAAAGCCAAGAAACGTCTTCTGCTGACCATAGTGCTACTCGCGGGCCTATTTGTCATTTTGAAATTAACCTATTGGGTACATTTATATCAGGGCAAAGTGGAGATCCAACAACAGTCGGAAAAACAATTAAAGGAACTCGTTAGCTTTTTGGATGGTGCCCTCTCCCGTTACGAAAGCATTCCCCATGTGCTCTCCACAAACCCTATGTTGGCTAACGTGCTTAATGATCAGCAAAATCCGAACAAAATCCAAGAATTAAACCTCTATTTAGAGGAAATACAGCATGTTACAGAGGCTTCAGACATCTATCTTATCGATGCATTAGGGATTGCCATTGCCGCCAGTAACTGGCAACAGAGTTTCTCTTTTATCGGTAAGGACTATTCCTTCAGACCCTATTATACCGATGCCATCTCGGGTAATTTAGGCCGCTACTATGCGGTGGGAACTAGCTCTGATAAACGCGGGTTTTACTTTTCATATCCCATTTATCAACAGGGAGGCAAAGGCATACTCGGGGCTATTATCGTCAAAGTCGATATTGCCGATATAGAACAGCAGAGCACGAGTATAGCGATGGCGGGTCGATACCAGTTTTTGATCAGCGATCCCGACGACATAGTGTTTATCTCCAGCGTCGACGAGTGGCGCCTAACGTCTCTCACGCCACTGACTCAAGCGAAACAGTATGCGCTGAATGCCTCAAAACGCTACGCCGAACGTCCGATAGGCGAATTGTTAATGAAACCCCAATATCAAGAAAAGGGTAATAACGGCGATCATATTTATCAAATACGCACGGGCAATGCCCTAGCCCAGTATATGGATACCCATCATTTGATGACCAAGGCGGGTTGGCGCGTGCATATTCTCTCGCCGATGAAGCCGCTGATCGAGTCTATGCCGGCGATGATGCTATTGTCGGCCTCGATTTATCTGTTACTGGCACTGGGCATCCTCTTTAGCAGTGAGCGGCGTCGCAACCTGCAACGTATGCAACTGGCGCAAAACCTGCTCGAACAACGGGTCGAAGAGCGGACTCAAGATCTCAAGCAGGCCAACAATCGCCTAAAGGATACCCAAGATGAATTGATCCAGGCGGCAAAATTAACCGTGATAGGCAGTCTGTCCGCCAGTATCAACCACGAACTCAATCAACCACTGGCAGCCCTACGCAGCTATGCACAGAATACTCAAACCTTCCTTGTCCGTAATATGCAGGATAAGGCATTGGATAATCTTAAGATTATTATCGAACTCACAGATAGACTTGCCGATATTGTCGGTCAATTTAAAAGTTTTACCCGCAAGAGCCAAGGCACCGACAGCGCCACCGATATTAACCGCTGTATTAAGCAGGCGCTGACGATAGTGCAACCCGAAATTGATAAGCAAGGGGTTGAATTGGATGTACAATTACCCGAAGGACAATACCAAGTCTGGGGCGATAGGGTCAGATTGCAGCAGGTGTTTGTCAATATTATGAGTAATGCCATTGTCGCCATGCAGCTATCGGTTAGACGGCGTTTGATTATTCGTGTTACCAGTACAGATAAATTCTGTATCAGCATTCAAGATTCGGGGCCCGGCGTCAGGGAAAGTCAAATGGAAAAAATCTTCGAGCCCTATTTCACCACGAACGAACGCCATGGCCTTGGGCTAGGATTATCGATTTCCCAACGTATTATTGAGTCAATGCAGGGTCAGATCAATGTCGCCAATGCCGAAGACGGCGGCGCTATTTTCCATATTATTTTGCCGATTTATTTGCTCGAGGAACGCCAGTCAATATGAGTTTGCCCACATCAATCCAAGACTATTCGGTGCTTATCATCGATGATGAACTTCATATAGGCACTGTATTAGTGCAGTTATTTGAACTCGAAGGTATTAAAGCCCTCGCCAGCACTGAGCCTAAAGGCATAGCTAAACTACTGGACAAAGACTGGGCAGGGGTCGTGATCTCCGACGTCAATATGCCACAGCTCGATGGCATCAGCCTGATGCAGCAAATTCGCCAACAGGACCCCGATCTCCCCGTAGTGCTACTCACCGGCTTTGGTGACATAGCAATGGCCGTTAGCGCGTTAAAGCAAGGTGCCTATGATTTTCTCGAAAAACCCTTCAACAATGAGCATATGCTCGATGTAGTAAAACGTGCACTGGATAAACGCAGCCTCACCCTCGAGAATCGTAAATTAAAGAAAGAGTTAGAAAGTCAAAGTCTTCCGGGGCCGCGAATTTTAGGTCACAGTGCTGGCATTAACAGAATGCGCCATATCATAGATCAAGTGATAGATACCCCCGCCGATGTGTTAATTGAAGGCGAAACCGGCACAGGCAAAGAACTCGTTGCCCGTTATTTACACGATCATAGCAGCCGCAGCCAAGCCAATTTTGTCGCCATTAACTGTGGTGCCATCCCTGAAAATCTTATTGAAAGCGAGCTATTTGGCGCCGAAGCCGGTGCATTTACCGGCGTAGATAAAATGCGCATAGGTAAATTTGAATATGCCAATGGCGGCACGTTATTTTTAGATGAGATTGAAAGTACGCCGCTGTCACTGCAGGTCAAACTGTTGCGAGTACTTGAGGATCGTAAGGTTGAACGCTTAGGTTCAAATAAGAGTATTAATTTAGATATTCGTGTTATTGCTGCCACTAAGGTCGATTTAAAGGGCCTGTGCGACACGGGGGAATTTCGCCAAGACTTACTCTACCGCTTAAACTTAGTCACAGTGCCAATCCCGCCGCTGAGGGATCGCCGCGAAGATATCCCCCTATTATTTTTACACTTTGCTCGAGTCGCTTCGGCGCGTTACCACAAGGCGCTTATCCCCCTCAACGCCGAGCAAAATGCCATTATCACCTCACACGACTGGCCGGGTAATGTGCGCGAGCTAAGGAATCTCGCCGAGCGTTATGTACTCCTCGGTGGTGAAGCCGCCTTTGCGGGTAGCCTAGGGAATACCCCTAGTCTGCACTCCAGCATGTCACTACTGCAACGGGTCGAATTTTTTGAGCGCGTGCTGATTGAAGAAGCCTTAAGTCATAATAAGGGCAGTATAAAACTCACGATGGAACAGCTCGAGCTGCCCCGTAAAACCTTATACGATAAAATGCGTAAATATGACTTAGACAGAAAACAGTATGTGAATTTAGAGGAGTGATAGACAAAACCCCGCGTAAGTTACGCGGGGTTTATAAAATATATTTTTTAGTCAATTAGTTATCTTGGCAAAATCCAATACCCAAAATACACTCGGCAAACTACTCCATCGCAGCTTCAACGGCACACATTCCCTTTTGGTTTTTTACATAGGGGGCGAGGATCGGCATCATGCCCTTCATCACCTGCAGCGGCAGTGCCGAGGTAAAGCTAAAATCATCGGACTTACTGCCCGGCACAAAAGCCGTTAAAGTGCCAAAATAGTTATCCCCTAAATAAAACACAAAGGTGGCGGTGCGGTTCATCGCCGTGGTGGCGACTTTTCGGCCCTGCTGCATTTGCGTCACAATGCGGTTATCTCCCGTGCCCGTTTTGCCACCTATGGCCAGCATTGCCCCATTCTCATCGGTGAAAATACCTTTTAAACGCCTTGCCGTACCATTTTGTACCACGTTTGCCAATGCCGCTTTGAGCGCCTGAGCGACTTCATGGCGCATCACGCGCTCACCTTGGGTATGCTGATTTTGCAGCCGAACCTCGTAGGGGGTATCCGCCGCAAAATGCAGCTGATTAATACGCACTGTGGCCAATCTTACGCCATCGTTCTGGATTATCCCCATCAGTTCGGCCAACGCAGCGGGTCTATCCCCCGAGCTGCCCAGCGCCGACCCTAAGGAAGGCACCATAGATTCAAAGGGATAGCCTAAACGCGCCCAGCGTTGGTGAATATCGAGGAAGGCCTCCACCTCGAGCATCACCCGTACCCGCACATCACGGGCGTTCTTATGCCGAGTCCTAAAGAGCCAACGGTAGACTTCCTGACGCTCAGCTTTACTGGCTTCTTTCACATCGCTTAGGTTGGCATCCGGGTGGTGATTAAGGTAATCGAGTACCCATAACTCCAAGGGGTGAACCCGCGCGATATAGCCTTGATCGGGCAGGTTATATTTATCTGGACCATATTTGTTATACAGATCTTTAATACGCTTATCGCTGTAGCTATTTTGTGGCAAGTGCTGCTGTAAAAAGGCCTTAAAAGAGGCGATAGACTCATTGGGCTGTAAATACCGATAGGCCGCAGTAAGCTGTTGTTCCGATTGTGATAAGCCATCGAAGAACATGTCGAACCTTTCATTTGCGGCCACTTTCTTGTACTTGCGGTAGAACTTAGTCACAAAGGTATTGCCTTCACGGTCGGCAAATATTCGCAAATATTCCTCACGGCGGGGATCTTTATCATTACGCAGCAGCTGGGCCATATTGCCTTCGTTTTGCATACTGCTGCTGTAGTTCACTATGTCGCGCATCAAGCGCACAAAGGGCAAGTTAATCGAGTCTTGCAGCGCCTGGTACATGGTTGGTGTTTTAAGATCTTCCGACTTCTTAAAGTTATTAAACACATGTAATCCACCGCCGGTGAAAAACTGCTCATTGGGCGATGCAGAATATTCCCGTTGCAGGGCAGCATCTAACATGCGGTCTAGGCGTCTATCTGGGTTAGCAATCAGATAATCGATGGCCCAGCGCGTTAAGTGATCCCTCGGTTCTATAATGATCGACTCTAACTCAATCCCGTGTTTCTTCGCATACTTATCGTGGATCTCAGCGATGATCTCCAAATATGTTGCTAATACGCGCAGTTTCGCGGTCGAGCCGAGTTCTAACTTGCTTCCTTCATTGATATCAAAGGGTTGGTCCGTACTGTCGGTCTGTACCCGAACGCGGTTAGCCGTATCGGTACGCTCGTATAAGGTAAAACTATAGAGCACATTTTGCAGTTGGCTGGGTTCCAATAAACGCTCGCCCAAGAGGCCGACCTGCTCTGCGGTTGACACTTTTCCAAGGCTGCGCAGGTAATGGCTGACCTGTTGCTGCAAGTCACTGTGTAGGCTGCTATTGACCGTAAGATCTAATCGGTCTAAATCATATAAGCCGACGTTTAACATCCCTGCGGTGCGGATACGGATAGTGTTAACGCCTTTATCGGCCCCCGATGACTGGGTATTACGTTGGGGTTTAGTCACCTTAAATTGCAATCTTTGCGCTAATGCTGCATCCCTTAAGCCACGGTCTATCAGGTAATATTGACCGAGTAATCGAATGTGGCTATCGACTAAATTTTCAAGATCTTCATGGCCTTGTAATAAATAATAGGAAGGTCGGCGCTGGGCAATCATCAGGGCAACCACTTGGCGGAACACTTGCCCACGCTTAGCCGCATTCGCTTTGATTTGGGGTGAGGCTAATAGCTGATTCGCCGTATCGAAATCGGTACCAAACCATGCCCACAGTCCATCACCAATCCCATGTACTTCGCCATGATTGGGTGCAGAGGATAAAGGCACGGTATTTAAATAATCTTGCACGATACGTTTACGGGCGGGCTCCGTTTTCTCCCCCTGCTGGTACACACGCACAGTGGCAGAACCAATCTGCAGTAATTTATCTTTAATGCTCAAGGTTAAACCTTGGGAAGAATGGCGAAATTTCTCAATCTGGGTCGCCAGCGTACTGCCGCCTGCCGTGGAGACATTCATCCCGAGCATTTCAGCAATTTGACTCATTCCCGCCACCACAAATCGTGGCCAATCGATCACTGGGTTAAGTTTTTCTTCCGTTGTCCACAACTCGCGGTTTTCAATAAACAGCAAGGTATTGACGATCTCGTTAGGGATCTTATCGTCATCCTGATAGACACGTTTAGGGTAGGTAAACTCGTATAGATCGGTATTACGGCAGTCGAGTAAAGTGAGCCCCGATTGCGCTTTCTCATGGTAAGGCGGGAAAAATCCTAACTGCGCATATTCCTGCAATGCTGGCGAAAATGCCACTTGCTGGGTGATCTGGAAATTTCGCTGCAATAATCTGTCGATATACAGGGGCAACTTGCTGTAACCATGGCGCTCATCGAAAGGACCATAACTTGGGTAGATAATCGATGGGGTCGGCTCGCTTCTCAACTCATAGGTGAGTTTCTGGGCATATTGATTAATGTATTTTGCCTGATAGAAAGAGGTCTTAACCTCTTGGCCAATCAAAATCGCTAAACAGAGTATAAGAATAAAAAATAGGAACCAAGCACGTCCCTTAGATCTGGCCTTAGGCTTAGGCTCGGCCTTAGGTTCGGGTTGCGGCGGACGAGGACGATAATTTTCGAACTTCATCTCTTGCGTAGTATTAGGCAAAACTGCTCCAAAAAATCACTAAAATCACTTTTTCACGTGGGATCTGATAGCCCACTTATGCTCGCAACAGAGGTTAGCGACTAAGTGTATAGCCGCTAAACACTCAAGTAGTGCTCATTTCACCCATCGGAGGATTTCCTTTTCCTATGCATCGACTTTGACTCTTTGGAGAGCAAGCTAATTTGTCGTCAGATTTTTCGCTATTTTAATGAGTTAACTGTTCATCTCAAAGTGGTTTATCTAAAAATATTCACCATTTGCCCTTTGACATCATTACCTCAGGCGATATTGGGCTCATCCCAAATAAACTCACGGAAATGCTTACGGCAAACCGATTCGTAACTATCATTACCGCCAATCGCCACTTGCTCACCTTCGCGCATCACTTTGCCATCGCCATCGAGGCGCACCACCATATTGGCTTTGCGGCCGCAATGGCAGATAGTCTTCAATTCGACTAACTTATCGGCCCAAGCCAGCAAATAATGACTGCCGCTAAAGAGTTCCCCTTGAAAGTCCGTACGTAAACCATAGCACAACACAGGAATATCTATTTTATCAACAATATAGGTTAATTGTTTAACCTGTTCTTTGCTTAAAAACTGACACTCATCCACCAAGACGCAACTCAGTGGCATTGCCTGATGTGCAGTTTGGATCATATCGATAAGGTTATCTTGGCTGCTAAAAACCTGCGCTTCAGTCTCAATACCGATACGAGAAGCCACCTTGCCCTTACCGTATCTATCATCGATCGAGGCCGTCATCACTAAGGTATTCATCCCGCGTTCGCGATAGTTATAGGAAGATTGCAATAAGGAAGTGGATTTGCCCGCGTTCATTGCTGAGTAATAAAAATAGAGTTGTGCCAAAACGAATACCCTTAAAACGTTATTTATTCACGTCTGTCGCCAGAGCTAAATTAGGTAATAGTCTACCATTAGGCTCCATATCAGAACACTAGCCAACCCTAAGCTTTAAGTCGAAATTCAGCAATAGCGCCATAAATCCAATATCTGCATGCCTAAAAATTCGCCCAAACACCGATTAAGTGGCTCCATTAGCTGCCCACAAACAGCAACACTTGTTAAATCCGCGTAAATATATCAAGTTGTTAAATTAACCTTAATTAAACCTTAAATATTGTTTTATAAGGAAAAAGTAATGAATATTAAATGTTAAAAATGAGATCTACCTCCAAAGTAATAGGTGTAAATGCGGTAAAGTTCAAAAATTCAACAACCAATTAACTCTAATATCCACTTTGAGCCAATTTGTGCTCAATTAAAAAAATAAAGTATTCGATAGCTTGCAAATTAAAACCTACGGTTCAAAGCACTAATCTCCCCCTGCAAACTTTAGTGCTGCAATCCGTCCTTTATATGCATATTGGATCAATTGGAGATTATGATGAGAATTTTCACCTCTAGAAAACTGGCCTATTTCGTTGCCTTAGCACTAACAGGTGCCCTTGTTGGGTGTGGTGATGATGGCAAAGATGGTGCCGATGGCGCACCAGGAACGCCCGGCATTCCAGGGACGCCAGGCACACCAGGAACACCTGGCGAGCCATGGACGCCACCTGTAGTAACAAGTTCGACGGCAACCAATATCAAAGTGCTCAGCTACAACTTCGATGAAGGTAGTATCACTTATGAATTCGAGATTACCGATGAAAATGGCAGCCCAATCAATGGATTGTTAAATGCTCAAGCTAAAGTAGCAGCCTTAACCGATAAAGGATTTATCAACAACCGTACCGAAAGCGATATTAATGGAGTTGCAGATAATGTGCATATAGGTGGAGCGGCAACCCAAGCAACCGAAGGAGCCACACTCACCACTATCGACGATGGCAAATACCAATTTAAAGCACCGATGAAAGGTGTTAATCCCAGCACTGAAGGTATCGTTTGGTTACGTGTCGGTGGTAACGATGGTATTGCGACCTCCCAACCATTAGTGGTTAACAAACCTGAGGGCACCCATTCTACGACTACGGACAGTTGCTACTCTTGCCATATTGACTACTCAACCAGCCCACGTCGTCATGCGAGTTATGTTGCTAGCGGTATGGACAGTGAAGTCACCTTTGTTGAAGGTTGTTTAGCTTGTCACGGCTCAGTCAGCCGCGCAGCTAAAAACGCCGAAGGTTTCTCTATTGGTGGATATGCTACCAACACACTATCAAAAATTGGCCATGTTAATCACCAGGAATTTACCAAAGATTTCAGCGTGATGAACTGTACTTCCTGCCACGTAGAAGCGCCTAACAATATCAACGTATCAGGCCCAGGCTGTATTGACTGCCATAACAGCGGTGGGGTACCAGGCGCTATCATTCCAAGTGATGGTGCAGATTTACGCATTATGCACGAAAGCAAAACAGGTATCACAGAGCGTCAAGTACTGCGTGCTAAATATAAACTGGAATTATCAACACCCGTTAAAGTGGATGATATTTCAACTAAAACTGACCACTATGCTCCCGATGGATCAGCAGCGGCTAAAGTTGAACCCGGTTGGTGTACCACACTGACAGTGAAAGATACCGAAGGCAATATCTTCAGTATTAAAGATAACTTTAACTATTCAGATCCTCTGGTATTTGATGCTAAGAAACCTATTGTCTATGCGGGTGCTTATTTGCATGCCTATGACAATAACACTGTAGTGGGACGCCCCGGCAACCGCACTAACTACTACTATGGTTACAATGCGGATGGCACCAAGAATATCTGTCACTTACTCACTGATATCCAAGCCGTTAATGCTAACTACGCCTACTCAGCTCGCGTCACCTTTAGTACCCCGGGTTGGATGGAATACGATGGTAATCAACGTTACCAAAGTAATGGCAAACTAAGAGCCAATGGCTATGACGGCTCTATGGGCGTTTCCTTTACCGCTTACTCTGATGTTGTTGATCCTGTGACCACAGCTAAAGTCTCTGCCTTTGAACGTCGTACCGTCGTCAGTGATAACAGCTGTACCACTTGTCACAATGATGCCACTGCGTTCCACAAAAATGGGGCCTTCGATGAAGGTGGTAAAGCCTGTGTGGCCTGCCATGATAATGGTATGGCACGTACATCAGCAGTATTAGGCGCAGGTTTTGGCCCTATGGTTCACAGCTGGCACTGGGGTGAAGGTGCTAAAGTCGGTGAAATTGCAGCCGATGGCACTCAAGCGAAAACCGCTAACGGCGCAGGTGCAATTGAAGCCTCTACTAGCTGTGTTGCCTGTCACGAAACGGCTATTGATTTAAGCAAAGTGCCAAATCAATACATCCTTGAGCCAGGTAATAAAATGACCAGCCCAGTCACAGCTAACTGCTTCGCTTGTCATAATAGCGATTCTGCTAAGGCGCATATGGCCAGTAATGGTGGCGAAATCAGCGTACCAAGTGTTGCTGACTGGTTTAAACAACCCACTTCAGAATCTTGCGCTGTATGTCACGACACAGGAAGAAGTACTGGTATTGATAAATACCACAAGTTTACTCGCTAATTAGTCATTTCATCATCGCATGATTAAGTAGTAAGTAAAAAAGCGGTACCTATTTTCCCTGCAAGGAAATAGCAAAGGAGCCTCGCCCATGCGAGGCTCTTTTTTAGTTCGAATCACAAACTGTTACAAACCACTCTCAGACCTATTTAAGTTATTAAGGTTAGAGCTCTAAAAAACAACAATTCCAAGAAAATCAATTAATTATGCGTAAAAATTTTATTCCCATCGCCATCGACGCCACGCTCGCCAACGTTCACTGCACTTGACCAAAGAGATAGCGATCGTTATCGATAGTAAAGACCAACTAGCGGGTCTAACTGAAAGTGACATCACCTCGGCAGCATATGATGCCAAAGCCGCAGGCCACGATGGCAAGTATCTGATGAACATAACCAACACCACTCGCCAGCCCGTATTGGTCTCACTGGAAAACCGTGAACTGTGCCAACATATTTGGGAAGCCTCAGCTAACCGTGGCTTAAGCGGTGAAAACGAAACCGCTTCACTGGTATCATGTTTAGTACAGCTACGCGCAGAATGTGCCCCCTTCTTAGCCTACAAAAACTTCCGCGGCCAAGAGCCAACCACTGAGAGCCTATTAAACCGTCACGGTTTAAAGTAAGCCCTTTAGTCATCGCCTTTTGAACCATAAAAAATCAGCCAGCATATTGCTGGCTGATGTATCGCTGAAACCTCAAGCTAACCCGCTACTTGGCCACACGATTAGACTGTATGCGTAGCCAAATGATACTGATCACAAACATCAGACCACACGTTGCTAAACCCGCAGTAACGGATTCAGTAAATCCAAGTACAACATAACCCGCTAAGCTAATAAACGCTGCAATCAATGCATAGGGTAGCTGAGTGACCACATGGTCGATATGATGACAACTCGCGCCCGTGGACGACAAAATAGTGGTATCGGAAATCGGCGAGCAATGATCGCCAAATACCGCCCCCGCGAGTACAGAGGCAAGCATAGGTAACATCATGCTAGTGTGGCTTCCCATCGCCATATCGGCGGCAATCGGCAACATGATCCCGAAGGTGCCCCAACTCGTGCCGGTTGAAAACGCGGTTATGCCCGCTAGCACAAACATTAAGGCGGGTAGAAACGCGAAAGGAATATTTCCTGTTGCTAAACTCGCCATAAACTTACCGGTTTCGAGTTGGCCAATAACCCCTGCGATTGTCCAGGCGAATAACAGGATATAAATGGCCGGCAGCATAGAGCGGGCACCCTGCACGACACCTTTAACCACCATAGATTTCTCAACCCCCTGCGCAAGGTTAACCACTAATGCAACCGCTAAACCTGCTAGGGAGCCAAAGAATAATGATGAACTGACATCAGTCTTCTCAAAGGCTGAAATAATATTAAATTCAACACCTTCTTTTGCCAAAACCTGGGCACCACTGTCGATCATAAAATACAGGGTTGCAAATACCAGCACAGTAATTGGCAGGAATAAGCCTAAGATTTTGCCGCTTTCCGCTTCCGGGAGATCGGCATTCGCACCAGGGGGCAACCCTTTGGTCTCATCGTATAAATTTCCGCGCTGGGCATTGAGTTCATGCTCGCGCATAGGGCCAATATCCAGCCCCATAAAAGCAACACAGAGTAATAACAACAAAGAGAAAATCGCGTAGAAATTCATTGGGATCATTTGAATAAATACACTCAAATGTCCAGAATCCGCAAAACCGTGTGCCGTTAAAATTCCGCCAATTAACGCAATAATATAAGCCCCCCAGCTAGAAACGGGGGAAATAACACAAACTGGCGCCGCCGTTGAATCCAATAAATACGCTAACTTAGCACGGGAAATATAATAGCGGTCGGTGACGGGTCTAGCGACAGAACCAACGACTAAGCTATTGAAATAGTCGTCAATAAAGACAACACAGCCTAAGAACATGGTCAGTAATTTTGCATCACGTTTATTGCGAATATGCAAACGCGCCCAGTCGGCGAATGCGCGAGCACTGCCACTCACAGTAATCAGTGCGGTGATCATGCCCAGTACAATTAAGAAACCGAGAATATATAAGTTCCAAGAATTAACCGCGCCATCGGCCCAAAAAAGTCCCTTAATGCTATTAAATAAAAACTCACCACTGGCAAGAGGTGAAAATTGATTGAGTAATAAAACACCAATCACAATACCTAAACCTAAGGAGAGGAGTACGCGGCGAGTTAAAATCGCCAATACAATCGCTACCACGGGCGGCAGCAATGAAAGTGCCGAATCGGCATAACTCATAACAGTCATTGATTATTTCTTCGTCAAAATACGAATGGAGGGCGACTGAACTGGTGGGGAAAGGCAATAGATACCCAAGGTCACCTGTCCTATCAGTAGCGCTCCATAGTAACTATTTCTAATATCCATATCAGAAAATACTATGGCAGTGCTGCACCTATTAAGTACAACCCCAGCAGTTGATCGTGATAAATCGAACCACTTCGGCACCAAATCCTTTCGCGATCGATCAACGGAATCACCCTACTGATCACTACTGATATTTGGCGCGCCTCTACTTCTAAGAACGCCCATGCGTGGGCGTGAGGCACATAAAAACATAAGCGGCTAAGCAGATGCCACCGCAAAGCCGCTTACTGTGACCTAGATCACGGATAAAATCAACCGAGACTCGCAATCAACTCAGGAACAGCATCAAACAGGTCGGCCTCGAGACCATAATCGGCCACTTGGAAGATAGGCGCTTCAGGATCTTTATTGATGGCAACGATAACTTTCGCGTCTTTCATCCCCGCTAAATGTTGAATCGCACCGGAAATACCGACGGCAATATACAGATTTGGCGCAACAATTTTGCCAGTCTGGCCCACTTGTAAATCGTTAGGTACAAAGCCAGCATCAACTGCGGCGCGTGATGCACCGACAGCGGCACCGAGCTTATCTGCCAGTTGTTCTAACATACCGAAGTTTTCACCGCTGCCCATACCGCGACCACCGGAGACGATAATGCCCGCATTACCTAATTCAGGACGCGCAGAAACCGTTAAGGATTGAGACACAAATTGTGTTCTCGCCGCAAACACTTTATCGAGTAGCGTCAGTGCAGCATTGTTACCCTCGGCCGTCGCATCAAATGCACTGGCACGCACTGTCATCACTTTTATCGCATCATGACTTTGCACTGTCGCTAAGGCATTGCCCGCATAAATAGGTCGCACAAAAGTGTCAGCATTAACAATGGCAATCACCTCAGAGAGTTGTGCCACATCTAATAGTGCCGCGACCCGTGGCATAGCATCTTTGCCAAAGCTTGATGCCGCAGCCAGTATATGGCTGTAATGAGGTGCTAAATCCACCAGTAATTTTGAGATATTTTCCGCAAGATGCGCTTCGTAGACACTGGCATCGGCAAGTAAAACTTGGCTAACACCTTGTAATGTTTGCGCAGATTGCGCAACAGCACTGCATTGATGACCGACAACTAATACATGCACATCCCCACCAATGGCACGCGCCGCCGTGACAACCTTGGCGGTATCGAGTTTCAGAGCCGCATTATCGTGTTCAGCTAATACTAAAATGGCCATTTAGATCACCTTCGCTTCATTTTTTAACTTTTCGACTAGCTCAGCTACCGAGGCTACCATAATGCCAGCTTTGCGCTCTGCAGGTGGCGTCACTTTCACTAGGGTTTGGTGGTTTTTCAAGGTCACACCCAAATCGGCAATCGTCATAACATCCAAAGGTTTACGTTTCGCCTTCATAATGTTTGGCAATGAAGCATAACGGGGTTCATTCAAACGTAAATCGGCCGTCACTACAGCCGGTAATGGTAGACTCAGGGTTTGCATACCACCGTCGATTTCACGGGCGACTTGCACCGACTGACCTTCGACTTTAATTTCGGAAGCGAAGGTTGCCTGCGGCATATCCGACAGTGCAGCAAACATTTGCCCTGTCTGGTTATTGTCACCATCGATAGACTGCTTACCAAAAATCACCAATTCGGCCTGTTCTTTTTCCTGTACAGCCTTAAGGAGTTTGGCGATAGATAAAGGCACTAGCTCGTCTTCGGTATCGATGTGGATCGCACGGTCAGCACCGAGTGCCAGCGCAGTACGCAATTGTTCTTGAACGGCTTTATTACCGATGCTAACGACCACCACTTCAGTAGCACTGCCCGCTTCTTTCAAACGAACCGCTTCTTCTACTGCGATTTCACAAAAAGGGTTCAACGCCATTTTGAGGTTTGCGGTGTCAACACTTGTGTTGTCAGCTTTGACCCTGACCTTCACATTGGCATCAACTACGCGCTTAACAGGCACCAATACTTTCATAGGGTTTCCTTCCTACACTTTCATGTACATGGACAAAACATTGGTCGTTACCAATGCAGGATAGAGCAACTTTACGTCCTGTTAACGTTAACGTCAACTAAAGTCAAACGCCTGTTTGTATTTTTTAATACTGGGCTGTTGGCCACATTTTTGAACACTTATTTGCCACATATAAAAAAGTTCAAATTTTAAATAATATTTAATTTCTCAATATTGTGTAATTTTATTTGATTCGAGCTATATTAGTTTCTATCATTTAGGGGTTGTTCACCATTATCCTGTATTAAAAATAGAGTGGGACGAAAATAGATATGAGCGAATTTTTAGAGATATTAACTCACGGTCGTCGTTTTAAAGCTGCGGTAAAAGATCTCAGCGTAGAAGAACTGCGTGATTTAGCCGCTAAACTAGATAAAATTCTAGTAGAACGTGAATCAATGGAAGAAGAAGAACTGCAAGCCATCGCGGCTCGTAACGCTAAGATTGAAGAAATCCGCCAACAAATGGAAGCTGTCGGTTTATCCATCGATGACTTAGGTGGTGTAGCGGTTAAAGCGGCCAGCAAAAAGCGTGCTCCTCGTCCAGCAAAATATCAAATTGAAGTTGACGGTGAAATGGTTCAGTGGACAGGCCAAGGTCGTATGCCAACCGTATTTAAGAACGAGATCAACAAAGGTCGTTCTATGGATGATTTCTTAATCTAATCCAGCCTAAAAGTACCGCACTTGTAATAGTGATTACAGCATTACAGTTAGGTAACATAAAAAACTCGCCATCTGGCGAGTTTTTTTATGCCTCAATTGTCCAAAATAGGTCGACGTTCCCCATTACAGTCAATGCTAAAATTGCGTTACAATTCTGACTTAGTATTTACCCCCGCTTTCGGTTACTCTTTATCCACCCTCCCCTACTCAAATAAAAACATGCAGATAAACAATAAGATAATAATAAGCTGCGGCATAATAACTAGCTTTGTTCCCTTCAGTATTTTCGCCCAAGGGAATCCGGTACAGCCCGTTAATAAGTTAACCGCTTTTACCCATGCAGAATTACTTGTCGCACCGGGAAAACGACTAACCGATGCCACTCTATTGGTTGAAAATAATAGAATTAAAGCCATTATTGAGCATGGAGATATACCCGCCTCTGCATTACAAATCGACCTCACGGGTTACACTATCTACCCAGGTTTTATCGATCCCTTCACCGACTACGGCATTGAATTTGAATATCCCAAACTCGGTTTAACCCGTCCCGTATATGATATTAAACGTATAGGCGGAAATGCCGAAAACGGTGCAATTCATGCTGAAAAAGAATGGTTTAATTACGTTTATCCCAATAAAGAACGAGCAAAGGATTGGATCAATAACGGTTTTACTAGCGTGCAGAGTAGTAAGCTCGATGGCATTTTTCGCGGCACAGGTGTGAGTCTGTCCTTAGCCGACAAAACCGCTAATGAAGTGATTTATCGAGCACGTACTCAACCCTTTATGGCATTTGATAAAGGCACATCTGAGCAGGATTACCCCAATTCATTAATGGGAAGTATTGCACTGATCAGACAGACCTTTGCCGATGCAAACTGGTATAACCAAAATAAGCACAAATCCGCCAATAGCACAATAAACTCCCCGTTTGAGTTTAATATCGCCTTTGAAAAATTAGATCATTTAGCCGAGAAGCCAATTGTCTTTGAAACGAAAAATCTCAATGATTTATTACGCGCGGCTCACCTACTCAAAGAACATCAACAGCCCGCTAATCTTTTAGGAAGCGGTCAAGAATACGCTCGCATTAACGAGCTAAAAACCTTGAACTATCCCTTGATCCTACCGCTCAACTACCCACAAGCTCCAGACGTCGGTACCGATGATGCCGACCGAGAAGTGTCGCTGGCAGACTTAAGGCAATGGGAGCGTGCACCAACAAATCCAGCCGTAGTCGCCAAAGCCGATATTCCCTTTGCCTTGACTCAATACGGCATTAAGACCGATGCTTTTTGGCCACGTTTGCGCCAAGCCATTGCCCAAGGGTTAACCGAAGAAAAAGCCTTGGCCGCACTCACCATTCAAGCCGCTGAAATGGCGGGAACCGCAGATTTTACTGGCAAACTCGCCCCTGGATTTATGGCTGATTTTGTGGTCACTAAGGGCAATATCTTTAAAGATGGCCAGATCTATAGCGTTTGGTTACAGGGCCAAGAGCAGAGTATTCGCTCACTTTCGCAGGCTAAATTACTGGGTAATTACCAATTAAGTTTCAATAACCTCACGCTGGATTTATCGCTGCAAGATATCAGCAAAGACGATAAACCTAAGTTTCAGGGTAGCTTGAGTAGTGGTGAACAAAGCATCTCGCTTACTAACCTCACGCTAGAAGATGACGGTAGAGTCAGTTTTAATGCCAATCTTGCCGCCGCCGGGATCCAAGGGATCAGCCGTTTTACCCTATGGCTGGCTAAGGATGGTATTCAGGGGCGCATGGTCGATGCCCAAAGCCGCAGTACCAATGTTGCCGGCATGACCATCGCAGTAAACGATGAGCAAATAACAGAACAAGCCCCAAAGATAGCGGCAAACACAAATATAGTGAGTCAACTCACCTACCCCAATGTTGCCTATGGCCTGAATGAAGCGCCTAAGGTTGAAAAACTGCATATCAAGAATGCCACCCTGTGGACCTCGGATAAACAAGGCATTCTCGAACATGCGGATCTGTTGATGGCCAATGGCCGCATCGAAAAAATTGGCCAGCAATTAACGACGCCATCGGGTTATCAAGTACTCGATGCAACGGGCAAACACCTTACTGCGGGCATTATCGACGAACATTCCCATATCGCCATCAATGGTGGCACGAATGAAGGCACTGATGCGGTCACCTCTGAGGTGCGTATTGGCGATGTGGTTAATTCAGAAGATATCTCAATCTACCGCGCCCTCGCAGGTGGTGTCACCAGTGCGCAATTGCTCCACGGCAGCGCGAATCCTATCGGCGGCCAATCGCAACTGATCAAGATGAAATGGGGAGAAAGCGCCGAGCAACTTAAATTTACCAATGCACCGACGAGTATTAAATTTGCCCTTGGCGAAAACGTAAAACAGAGCAACTGGGGCGAGAAGTTTGTGCAGCGCTACCCGCAGACTCGCATGGGAGTTAAAGCCTTATTTGCAGAAACCTTCGATGCCGCCATCGCCTATCAGAATGCGTTAAAAGCCTATGATGATCTGCGCTCCAGCGATAAGAAAAAAACCATCGCACCGCGGCCAAGCTATCGCCTACAGGCCGTCGCTGAAGTATTAAATCAACAGCGCGATGTGCATATTCACTCCTATGTGCAGTCAGAAATTCTGATGTTTTTGCGTTTAGCCGAAGCCTATCACTTTAAAGTGCAAACCTTTACCCATGTGCTCGAAGGTTACAAAGTCGCCAGCGAGTTAGCCGCCCATGGTGCTGGCGCATCGACCTTTGCCGATTGGTGGGCCTATAAGTTTGAGGTGTATGACGCTATCCCGCAAAACGCTTGCCTAATGCAAAACAAAGGCGTGACCACTAGCATTAACTCAGACGACTACGAAATGCAGCGCAGACTCAACCAAGAAGCGGCTAAGTCTATGATGTATTGCAATATGTCAAAAGAGGATGCTTGGAATATGGTCACCATCAATCCCGCTAAGCAGTTAAGAGTCGATGAATACGTGGGCTCACTGACCCCTGGGAAAATGGCCGATATCGTACTTTGGAACGCAGAGCCGCTGTCTATTTACGCTAAGGTGAACCAGGCATGGGTTGAAGGAAAACGCTATTTTGACCGTGACCAAGACCAACTCGCCCAGCAGGCCGTAGTCAACGAGCGCGCCAAACTTATCCAAAAAATTCTCAGCAGTGATGATAACGCCAAAGCCGGTGAAAAAGTCACGCCACTCAACGAACCCCAGTGGCACTGCGACACCCACTATCTGGCATGGGGCCACACTCACCAGGGAGCCAAATAATGCAACCTTTACCGACAATACTCTTGTTTGCAACATTACTGGGGGGGCTCCCCACAGTAAGTGCCAACGATATAGTGCCGACACCAAAGCAAAGCCACACAGTGCTGATTAAGCACGCCACAGTCCACACCGTCAGCCAAGGTGTGCTTAGTAATACCGATGTGTTAATTGAGAATGGAAAAATTACCGCAGTGGGGAGTCCATTAAATATGCCCGCTGACGGAGGAGCTGACACTCAAATCGTCGATGCGAGCGGTAAACATTTGTATCCGGGGCTGATTGCCCTCGATACCAGCTTAGGTTTAGTCGAAATTGAGATGAGTCGCCCCACCGTCGATAACGCCGAAGTCGGTGATTTTAATCCACAAATTAGCACAGCAAGCGCCTATAATCCGGATTCAGAACTTATCCCTACCATACGCTATAACGGTATCACCCACGCCCAAATCGTCCCCAGCGGCGATGGGTTAGCGGGGCAATCGGTGCTGATCAATCTCGATGCGTGGACGATTGAAGATGCACTCAAGCCAAGTGCTGGGCAATTTCATGTCTACTGGCCGCAAATCAAGCGCATGCCCGAAGATGAAAAAGAGAAAGCCAAGGCAATCGAGAACAATCAACGGGCTATCGATAGACTTAACGCTGCCTTTGAGGATGGCTATCGTTATTTTTTAAGTGATCAACATAAAAACCAGGATGAAAGCAATCAGTCCAGCACTCAGAATCTGCGTTGGCAGGCCATGTTGCCACTATACCAAGGTAAAGCGACACTGTTTGCCCATGCCGATACGGTTGGACAAATTGAGCAAGTGATTGCCCTAGCGAAAAAATACCAATTCAAACTGGTGATTGTCGGCGGCTATGACGCATGGCGTTTAGCCTCAAGCCTAAGGGAAGTCAATGCCAGCGTCATTTATCCCCATACCTTGAGCCTGCCTAAACGTAAAGATGAACCCGTGGATTTGCCCTTTAAGATCCCATCATTGCTCGCCAATGCGGGGATCCCCTTCGCCCTGGGTTTCTCATCGGATTGGAATAGTCGCAATCTCCCCTATGCCGCGGGTTACAGCGCCGCCTATGGTTTAACACCGGAGCAAGCACTTAAATCTGTCACCCTAGATGCGGCAACCCTGTTAGGGGTGGAGGATTTAGGGGCTATCGCAGTGGGGTATCAGGGCAGTGTCGTGCTGTCCGAGGGGGACATTCTCGACCCTATGACCAATAAGATTGTGGCTATCTGGATTGAAGGACGGCAGATAGATCTGAATAATCGCCATCAGCAGCTTTATCAAAAGTACCTTAAGCGGTAGAATTTGCTCAGATAATAATATCGCATCGGCGCAGTCTTTAAGACTGCGCTGTTTTCCCCTCAAACGCAGGTCAAACCATGAAGATGATCCTCTCAAGTGCATTAGTGCTACTGCTCAGTGCCTGTGCAAGCGACTACAGTTTTAACAGTAATTTGAACGGTGAGGCAATCGATGACTATTTCAAGGCCTCCGATGTTACCCTCTATGAAGGTGATACCTTGCCTAAAGGGCACTACGAATTAAAGGGACTAGTTCAAGGCGAATCCTGCCAAGCCGATGTGAATGCCGTACCCGCTTCACTTGCGGATGCCAGAACCGAAGCTCGCCGCACCGCCGCAGATAAAGGCGCTAACGGCATTATCATCAAACAATGTGTGATGTTAGATGAAGCCGCCCAGGGTTGTATCAGTCGCGCCCTATGCGTCGGCCAAGCCATCAAAACGGCTACCCCAGAGTAAGCTTCACGCATAGCAAGCGTACTGCTGCCGATTCGATGATCTGAGATTGTCCATATCAACCGCTTAACAATGAGCTTATGCGGTTGTTATATTTAGCCTTTTAGGTAATTTTTTGCATGACATTTACCAACCAAATTGTCGCCGTCGCGATCTGCCGCACTCCCTATAAACAAAAGTTTGGCATACCAAGGCAACCCGGACTGGTTGAAGCCCGTGGCTATGTCGAACTCGAACCCCATGTGAATCATATCGATGCGGTACGTGGTATCGAGCAATATTCCCATCTGTGGTTACTGTTTTGCTTCCATGAGAATCTTGCCCAAGGTTGGAAAACCACAGTGCGGCCACCCAGATTAGGCGGCAATGAAAAACTCGGCGTATTTGCCACTCGTTCCACGTTTAGGCCCAATGGCATTGGGCAGTCGGTCGTTAAACTGCACGGCGTAGTGCAGCGTAAGGGCAAAGTTTGCCTCGAGATTTCCGGTATGGATCTCCTCGATGGCACGCCGATTATCGATATTAAGCCCTATATTCCCTTCTCGGATTCCATTATCGATGCGATAGGCGGCATCGCCCAGGAAGCGCCCCACTTAATTTCGGTGGTATTTTCTGCCCATGCCAACGCCCAAATTAAGCGTTACGCCGAGCAGGAAAACTACACAGATTTAGCCCTACTGATCCGCGGTGTACTCGGTCAAGATCCACGGCCTGCCTACAAAAAAGCCAAGGATGATCCTAAGCTTTATCAAGTCGCCCTCTATGATTTAGATGTGTTTTGGCAGATGGCGGTCGATGATAATGAGCAAGAATACATCTTGGTATTAGAACTCAAACCGGGGAAATGTGGCTAAATGTCTGCGCCAACGCCTAGATCAGAGCCGGCATCTTTGCCTGACTATCAAAGCCAACATAAAAAGCGTCTCTCTTGGATGCCATGGCTGTATTTTTCTTTAAAAGAGAAACATTTAGTCTGGGCTAAACCCTGGCAGGATGAAATCCAAGCCACACTTTGCGCCCTCGAAACAGTACAAATAGGCGAGCACTGTTTTATCGCCCCCGAAGCCCAGTTATTTGCCGAGCCCAACCGCGATATTCGCATGGGTAATCGCTGCATGATCGCCGCCGACTGTTTTTTGCATGGCCCCATTACTATGGGGGATGAAGTGGCGATTAATCATGGCAGCTCCCTCGATGGTGGCAGGCTAGGCATCAAGATAGGTAATCAAACTCGCATCGCTAATAATGTGACTATCTATGCCTTTAACCATGGCATGGCGCCAGATACACCTATATATCAACAAGCTGCCAACTCCAAAGGTATTGTGATAGGCAAAGATGTGTGGATTGGCGCCCAAGCTGGCATAGTCGATGGTGTGACGATTGGCGATCACGCCGTGGTCGGCATGGGCAGCATAGTAACAAAAGACGTGCCCAACTGGGCCATAGTTGCTGGCAACCCCGCCAAAGTGATCGGCGATAGGCGGGATAAGTAAACATAAACAGAAACGTGGATCTAGATACTAGCAGTGACGAAGTCACGCTCTAGCCGCGTAGCGCTCTTCCTTCCGTTATCCGTTATCCGTTATCCGTTATCCGTTATCCGTTATCCGTTATCCGTTATCCGTTATCCGTTATCCGTTATCCGTTATCCAGCATAAAAAAATGCCTTTTACCCCCAGCTAACTGAATTTAACCTAAATCCCTAGGTGACATCATCCAAGCAGGTGATAAAATGGCGCCCATTCAACTCAAATTTGGACATCGGTAATGCGCGTCAGCAAGTACCTACTATCAACACAAAAAGAAACTCCTGCCAACGCAGAGGTCATTAGCCATCAATTAATGTTACGTGCCGGTATGATCCGCCGTAATGCGTCGGGCCTTTACAGCTACCTGCCCACGGGCTTACGTGTACTGCGTAAAGTCGAAGCTATTGTTCGTGAAGAAATGAACAAAGCAGGCGCGATTGAAATATTAATGCCTATGGTACAACCGGCTGATTTGTGGGTAGAAACGGGTCGTTGGGATAAATTTGGTCCAGAATTGCTACGCTTTAAGGATCGCCACAACCGTGACTTCGTTCTGGGGCCAACCCACGAAGAAGTGATCACCGACTTAATCCGTAAAGAAGTCAGCTCTTACAAGCAATTACCGCTGAATCTTTACCAAATCCAAACCAAATTCCGCGATGAAGTGCGCCCACGCTTTGGTGTGATGCGTTCACGCGAGTTCCTGATGAAAGATGCCTACTCTTTCCACCTCGATGTCGATACCATGAATGCGACCTATGAGGCCATGTATCAAGCCTATAGCAACATTCTGTCGCGCATGGGCTTAGCCTTCCGCCCCGTATTAGCTGACACAGGTTCTATCGGTGGCAGCATGTCACACGAGTTCCATGTACTGGCACAAAGCGGTGAAGATTTAATTGCTTATTCGACTGGCAGTGACTATGCGGCCAACATTGAAAAAGCCGAATCACCTATGCCAACCGAGGCTCGCGGCGCCGCCACCGAAGAGTTACGTTTAGTCGATACCCCCAATGCTAAAACCATTGCCGAGTTAGTTGAGCAATTTAATTTGGATATCACTAAGACAGTTAAAACTTTGATCGTAATGGGTGCAACCGAAGCCGCTCCGCTAGTAGCATTAATTGTTCGCGGTGACCACGATCTTAACGAAATCAAAGCCGACAAATTAGATTTAGTGGCATCACCCTTAGAATTTGCACCAGAAGCCCTTATTCGTGACGCCATTGGCGCAGGTCCCGGATCACTCGGTCCTGTGGGCTTAACTATGCCAATCATTATCGATCATAGCGTCAGCGTGATGAGCGATTTTGCCGCCGGTGCTAACGTCGATGATAAACATTACTTTGGCATCAACTGGGAGCGGGATCTGCCGACAGCACAAGCTGCCGATATCCGTAATGTGGTTGAAGGCGAGCCAACACCCGATGGTTTAGGCACTTATGCGATGGCCCGCGGTATCGAAGTCGGCCATATCTTCCAACTCGGCACTAACTACTCTAAATCGATGAATGCAACTGTACTCGATGAAAACGGCAAGTCACAGGTGCTGCTGATGGGTTGTTATGGTGTCGGCGTGAGCCGTATTGTAGCCGCAGCCATCGAGCAAAACTTCGATGACCGTGGCATCATTTGGCCAGAAGCGATTGCCCCCTTTAGCGTGGGTATTCTGCCAATGAATATGCACAAGTCGCACCGCGTAACCGATATCGCCGAGCAGTTGTACAAGGACTTAACCGCAGCGGGTATCGACGTGTTACTGGATGATCGTAAAGAGCGCCCAGGCGTGATGTTCGCCGATATGGAACTGATTGGACTCCCGCACACTGTGGTAATTGGCGATCGCAATATCGATGCCGGCGTATATGAATACAAAAACCGCCGCACCGGTGAAAAGCAAGATATTCCATTTGACCAGCTGGTCGACTTCCTGAAAAGCCAGATTAAAGCCTAAGCCTTAGCTCTAGTCGAATAAAAAAATTAAACGCACTTAGGTTGTACTTAAGTGCGTTTTTTATTGGCTATAATGCGGCTTTTTACTGCTGTATTTTGGGCACTGTCGTTTGCGCTAACAGGTACTGACTCGGAGCGACGCCCATCAACTGCCTAAACATATAACCAAAGGCTGAACCCGAGGCATAACCCAAGGATAACGCTGTAGTGAGCACAGATTCACCTCGGCTGAGCATTTGAATCGCCACCTGCAATCTAAGCCTTTGCAACCATTGGCTATAACTCAGCCCTGTTTGCCGTTTAAATAATCTCGCTAACGTGCGGGCCGAGGCGCCGACCTCCCGCTGCCAATCCACTAAAGTGCGTTGTTCGCTCGGATCCGCCAGCAAAGCCTCGGTAATACGCAGTAATTTTTTATCCCTAGGATAAGGTAAATCCAAGGCGACCTTAGGTGCGAGCACCATAAAGTCACGGATCACCATCAAGAGCCGCATGACGCTATCCTTATCATCAGGGTCTATCAGCCCCGTCTCACTCTGCACCAAGGCATTTGCCTCTTGCAGTAATAACTGCAAAACAGGCTTCACACTCAGACAAGTGCAGTCGGGTGGAAAGCCACCTATCTGTGTTTCATCCAAATACAGACTACTCAATTGCACTTGAGCAAGCGCTATAACCTCATGATCGACAAAGGGAGGCACCCACACTGCTTGTTCAGGCGGCACTATGTAGCGCCCGGCAGGCGTGATCACACTCAACACACCCTGACTGGCATAAATGACCTGCCCCCAAGAATGACTGTGCCGCTGCACATGCTCAAACGGCATGAGTGTTCGCTTAAGCAACATAATGGAGGCACTTAGCCCTGCGGCGGCTAAACGTGAAGGTGCGACCTGCGTGTGCTGAGTAATATGCTGCTGGGATAAATGAATGCCGGTGACTTGACTCAAGGTGTTATCGCCCAAGGTGATCTTTATATCGAAACTTCTTTTCGTATTATCGAGCATCTTCCGTATAGAAGCGCCTCTTTGTATAAAGCACCTTTATATAGAAGTGTCTTTTTATCTAGATATTAAGTCAATCTATCGAGTTAAAGCCAACGCAGCAAGCGCTAACATACCCTCTCAGATTTAACGAGTTGGAGATGATATGAGTATCCATATGAATAAAAACCGAGTCACGCCCGTAACCTTACAAAAAATGAAAGGTAAAACGCCCATAGTCGCCCTCACTGCCTATGAAAAACCGATGGCGGAACTTATCGATCCCCATGTGGATATGATTATCGTCGGCGACTCTGTCGGCATGGTGGTTTATGGACAAGACTCCACACTCGGGGTTACCTTAGAAATGATGATTAATCATGGCCTTGCTGTCACTCGCGGCGCAGCACACGCCTGCGTGATTATTGATATGCCCTTTGGAAGTTATCAAGAATCGCCTCAGCAAGCCTTTAGACATGCGAGCCAAGTATTGATACGCACAGGCGCGCAGGCGGTAAAACTCGAAGGGGGCGCAGAAATGCTCGATACCACTCGTTTTTTAACCCAGCGAGGGATCCCTGTGATGCCACACATAGGATTAATGCCGCAACACGTGAATCAATTGGGTGGATTTAAAACCCAAGCAAGGGATGCTGCCGCCATCGAAACCCTCGTTAGCTTAGCAAAAGACTTTGAGCAAGCAGGCGCTTTTAGCATACTGATTGAAGGTACCTCCGAACTCGCGGCGCGCACCGTGACTGCAGAAGTCTCAATCCCAGTCATCGGCATTGGCGCCTCACCCACCTGTGATGGCCAAGTGCTCGTAACTGAAGATATCCTAGGCTTATTTTCTGACTACACGCCTAAATTTGCCAAACGCTATATCGACTTAGGCCCCTTAATCACTCACGCCTGCGCCGAATACGCCAGAGAGGTGAGAACCGCTGAGTTTCCAACAGCAGAGCATTGCTTTGGCCTCAGCCAAACGATCAAGCTTACAGCGGATTAATTGTCTAAAGCGAAATGTTGCAGCAATCGAATAAACGATAAATCGAAATTTACAACTAATTAAGTCTATCGACTTGCTTTTTATAGGGCGGCGTTGCTTTAATAAAATCATTAAAACAATAAATTGAGTCTTGAGATTGCCTACATCAACAGCATTAGTCCTAGGCGGAGGCGGCGCGCGAGCAGCTTATCAGGTCGGTGTGTTAAAAGCACTGGTCCAACTATATCCCCGCAATCATGGCATCCCCTTTAAAATCATCTGTGGTACTTCTGCTGGCGCGATAAATGGCACTTCGATTGCGACCCATGCCTCTTGTTTTCACCTCGGAGTAAAAAAACTCGAATGGGTATGGCGACATTTTGAAACCCGAAAAGTGTATCGTGCCTCGATTGTGGGGGTGTTGAGTCACTTAGCCAAAATGGCGCTCAAGGGAATGCAGGATGATAAGGTCAATACCGATGCGGGTAGCTTGCTGGATAACGACCCACTGCGAACGCTACTGAATGAGCTTATCGACTTTAAACGCATCGATCGCAATATCCGTAACGGTGCGCTTACGGCCCTCAGTGTGGATGCCTCCTGTTATAACAACTCCCGCTCAGTCACCTTTTTTCAAGCCTCGAGGGATATAGAAAATTGGACCAGAGCGAGACGCAGCGGCGAACGTATGATGCTCAACACTGAGCATTTACTCGCCAGCTCCGCTATTCCTATGGTGTTTCCATCGATTAAGCTTAACCAAGCCTATTATGGCGATGGTTCGGTCCACCAGCTTGCACCACTGTCGAGCCCCATTCACTTAGGAGCCAATCGGCTATTGGTCATCAATTTGGACAGCCCCCATAAACATTACCCGATGGAGTTGGAATATCACCCCAAAACGGCCACGATTGCGGGTCATCTGCTCGATACCATCTTTTCCGATACCTTAAATAGCGATCTTGAACGATTGGAGCGCATTAATCACACCCTAAGCCTTATCCCGGAAACGAGTCGAACTCAACTGACCCTGCAACCCATAAAGGCCTTAGTGATCAAGCCAAGCGAAGATTTAAGTAAGATAGCGGCACGTTTCTACGACGATATGCCCTGGGCCATTAAAACCTTACTGGGTTTTATTGGTATCGATAGGCAATCGGACTCGAGTATCGTGTCCTACTTATTATTCGAGAAATCCTATACCAGTGCGTTAATCGATTTAGGTTATAAGGATGCCATGGAACAACTGAGTGAAATAAAGACCTTCTTCAACTTGGCTTAATTGCACCTGAATCCATTTTTTCATTAACGAGCCTAAGGAAGGTTTTGAATTACTAAAACGTAAATGGTATAAGATCAAGGTGCCCATCTTAGGCATATATACTTAACAGGAATGGGTTAAACTCATTCTAAACTAAGGAATATTCTATAGCAGCTAAACAGCAAATCAGTCTAAAGTCTGAATACACTGATAGATTTAGCATTGATCATTTAAGTTGAATCACCTATCATGCTGTACTAGATTAGCTAAAAATTAGGTTAATTTTTTCTAAAAGGGAATCACGATGAAAAAAACTTCATTAGCACTTATTGCTGCTATTTCAATGTTAGGCTCAGTAGCTGCTCAAGCAGTTGATGACGCTGGTACAACAACTGACGGTAAAACTTTTGGCGGTTCGAACGGGGCTATGGTTGGTGCTGGTATTGGTGCTGGTGCAGTTGTGACTGGTGTGTTAATTGCTGCAAACGGCGCTGACGGTAACCCAATTTCCAACTCAGGTACTGGTACTGGCTCTACTACAGGTACTGGTAACTAATCAGTTAAAACCTTTTCCAAACAACCGCCTATTGGCGGTTGTTTTTTTTAAGCTCATCGAGAGAAAATCAAGCTCTGGTTATGGCTTGAAATCAGTCTCACATCTCTTTACATTTGATATTTATTACTATTGAGAATAAGCAATTCGGATGCGTATAAATAAAAAACTATTGCCGCTAGTCACCCTCTCGGCCGTATTAGTAGGCATGTCTGGCTGTAGCCAACGAATTAGCGCCTTAAACGATACGATAAAGCTCGCTTTTATTGGGGATGACGACGTCAAACTCACCACAGAGCAGGTAAAAGCCAATCCCTACGCCAGTATTTATGCCAAGCTCGACGATATGCCACAGGCATTTATTGCTTTAGCCTTTGCCGAGCCCCAAGTCACCCTATCTTCAATAAGACCGACCCCAGATACACTGGAACTTAAATGGTTGTCGGCGGATAAAGGGATGTTAGTCACAAGAAATGGTCGTTTAGTTAAAACCCATAACCTGCTTGCTGGCAACTTAGTCGCAATTGCAAGCACACAACCCGACCCTCTTCTATTGGGTTTGCATTTAAGCAACACGCCCAAAATGTGGACGCGCACCCTTGACTGGCAACCTAATTACCACTTTGGCTACATCGCGAGTTCGCAATTTAATTTTATTGCCGAAGAAAACATCCTTATCAATGATACGCCAACACAGGCGCTGCATTTCAGCGAAATGGTTTCAATCGCCGCGCTTGATATCCACTATCAAAATGAATTTTGGATCAAACCGAATAATGGCCAAGTGATTAAGAGTCGCCAAAAGATAGCGCCTAATCTGCCCTTTATCGATATCACCTTACTTAAGCCATTCGCCTCTTAGTGGAGCCATTATGAGATCCTATTTAACCCCTCTGGCACTGCTCGCTAGTACGCTTTTTTTATCGACGGCTCAAGCAGAAACTCAGCTATTTGTCGCGACGTCTTCGAGCAAAGATGCCCAGGTACAAATCACCTATCCCAGCGCAATCCGGATCAGACAAGCACTGCAGGACGGCTTAGTACAACTGCCTCTCTATAACAAAAACACTAACGATGAGGTAGAGCCAATCTATTGGTTAGGTGCAGCCCTACTCGATATTCAACATACCGCAGCCTTAGAAGCTAAGCGCCAGCAAGTGCTTAGTCAATTAGCCGACATGGGACAAAAAGCAGATAACAGCAGCTATATTGCAAAACTGGCACAATTAGCCCAATTTTTACGCCAAATAAAACTTGGTCAGCGCGTTATACAGCCTTTGGATATGGATCTTGTTCGGATCACGGATGCCTATAATTCACTCCTCGATGGTCGTTTTTTGTTAGTGTTACCTCCACGTCCAACCACAGTGACAGTCGTTGGCGCTGTCGCTCAAACTGGCAATATGGCATGGCAGAGCCAAATGGACAGCCGAGAATACCTTAAGCAAGCGGGCTTATTGGATAATGTCGAAAATAGTTTCGTCTGGATCATTCAACCCGATGGCAAAGCGATAAAACAACCTATCGCCTATTGGAATCATCAAGTTCAGGATGTCGCTCCTGGAGCAACACTTTTTGCTGAGTTTTCAAGCCTTTTTGATGATTACTCTGATCTAAATGCAAACATCGTTGAATTACTCAGGAATCGGGCTCTGTAATGAAAATTTCTCCCCCTTCAATCCATCGCTTAGGCCGTTTATCCGCACTGTCACTGGCGCTCTTACCCCTATTCAATGCCGTCGCCGATGAATTTTCATCCCCCCAACTGTTACCATCACAATCTGATTTTGGTGGTGTGGGTCTAATGCAAATGCCCACGGGACGCATGGCTCCCGAGGGCGAGTTTAATTTCGCCACTAGCTATAACGATGACTATCAGCACTTTAGTGCATCGGTACAGTTATTCCCTTGGTTTGAAACCACGGTGCGATACACCCAAGTGCAAGATCTGTTATACAGCAATGACCCTAGTTTTAGTGGTAACACTAAATACACAGATAAAGGTATCGACTTTAAAGTTCGCCTGCTTGAAGAAACGAATTGGCTACCCGAAACCTCCATAGGTGTACGGGACTTTGGTGGTACAGGCTTATTTGATGGCGAATTTATTGCTGCGACAAAAAGGGTTGGTCCATTAGATTTTACCTTAGGCATAGGTTGGGGCTATATAGGTAATAGCGGCAACCTCACCCAGGATAAAAAAGATCTCAACTACAACTGCGACAGGGACACCTCCTATGGTGGCAAAGGTGGCACTGTTGACTACCAGCGCTGGTTTAAGGGCTGTGCGGCACTTTTTGGTGGAGTTGAATATCAAACCCCTTGGGACCCCCTACGGTTAAAAGTGGAATACGACGGCAACGACTATCAATCCGACTTCCCCGTTGTACGTGGTGATATCCCCATGCCACAGGACAGCAAGTTTAACTATGGCATGCTATACCGCTTTGGTGATTGGGGGGATCTGCACTTAAGCTATGAGCGCGGTAATACTTGGACCTTAGGCTTTAGTTTGCAAACCAATTTTAATACTTTAACGCAAATTAAACTCGACCCTGCGGCGGCTAAATATCAGCCCCTGCCCGCGGCACCTTTAACACAGGTATCAACCAATTCAGAGCAAAGCAGTGCCGCGCCGTCTTCGGCCAGTACAGTAACGAGCACTAAAGTAGAACCCACAGCTCAAATTGCCGCTGAAGTTACTAAGGAAGTTACCTCGGAAGTTGCCACTGCAGAGGTCTCGATACAGCCTCAAATCGTCGCAAACACAGTCGATTGGACAAAAGTGGCGCAGCAACTGGGAGAGATTGCAGGTTACTATAATGCCAAAATTTATCTCGATACCGACAGTATTACTGTGATTGGTGAGCAGACTCGATTTAGAGATAGAAACGAAGCCCATCACAGGGCGGCCACTATCCTAGCGAACAATACCGATATCACTCGCATTAAAGAATATCGTTTAATCGAGACCCACTATAACCAACCGATGACCGAAACACGCATCGATGCACAAAAATTTGCCAGCATCGCAAGCTATGGTTACCTCAATGCCAAAATGACGGATTCGAGCCAAGTGAGTGTCCCAAGCTTGCCGCAGGGACAACTGGTGACCAGCACAGATAAAGATTGGTTAGATAACTTAGGTTTCGATATTTCCCCAACTATGGTGCAATCCTTTGGCGGCTCCGAAGGCTTCTACATGTTTAATATTGGGATGACAGGCACGGCGAGTTATCGATTTACCGATAACTTTGAGTTTGCAGGCTCTATTTATCTTAACCTCTATGATAACTACGATAAGTTTCTCTACGATGTGCCACCCGATGGCACAGACTTAAAACGTGTCCGCACCTTGATCCGCCAATATGTTCATGACAATCCTGTGCGGATCAATAACCTGCAACTGACTTGGATGGATAATCTTAGCGAAAATATCTCCTACCAAGCCTATGGTGGCTATCTAGAAATGATGTATGGCGGTGTGGGAACTGAGTTTATGTATCGCCCACTCAATAGCCAATGGGCCTTCGGATTTGATGTTAACTATGCTAAACAGCGTGATCCCGATAGTATGCTTGGCTTCTTCGAGGAAGAGCATCAATTTGACCCTATAACCAATCGCCCCTATCGCGTACAAACGGGTGTCGTTACGGGGCATGTAACGGCCTATTACCAACCCGAATGGTTCCCAAGCACCCTGTTAAAGGTGAGTGCGGGCAAATATCTCGCCGAAGATAAAGGTGTGACTGTCGATTTGTCTAAGCAGTTTGATAGCGGTGTGATTGTCGGCGCATTTGCCACTAAGACTAACCTGTCGGCGGAAGAATATGGCGAGGGTAGCTTTACCAAAGGTTTCTATATTTCAGTGCCATTCGATCTGATGACCATCAAGTCGACCCACAGCCGCGCCTTCCTATCGTGGGTGCCGCTAACCCGTGACGGTGGTCAAATGCTCGGTCGTAAGTACAACTTATTTGATGTCACTGACGCACGCGCGCCCTGGTATACCAGACCAAGTGTTGAACCAGCAAAATAGCGAGTAACCAGCTAAAACGAAAAACGGGCAAGAATTATCTTGCCCGTTTTGTTTTTCGCCC
The DNA here is from genome assembly GCF_002783505.1 of Shewanella sp. CG12_big_fil_rev_8_21_14_0_65_47_15. GTDB lineage: Bacteria > Pseudomonadota > Gammaproteobacteria > Enterobacterales > Shewanellaceae > Shewanella. Next base: position 15,624 of record NZ_PFGL01000020.1, on the reverse strand, counting down.
CTAACAGAAATTAAAAATCACAAACTCACAATGAATAGCGATGAATAATAAGTTAATGCCGCGCCTGCATTAAATGCCGGCGCTGGCGACACTGTCCCGCGTGGATAAAATCGGTGCGGCTATCAAGGGCCAATCGATGGCGAAGTCGGCATGGTCCCAAGCAAGCACATATTCATCCTGCGGCGCGTAATAATCGGTGCAACGGTAAATCACATCGGCATAATCACTCAGCACGTAAAAACCGTGGGCAAACCCGGGTGGGATCCACATCTGCAAGTGATTATCGGCCGATAATATCCGACCGACCCATTTCCCATAGGTCGATGAATTTTTACGAATATCCACCGCAACATCGAAAATACTTCCCGCACACACTCGCACAAGCTTTCCCTGGGGTTGCTGCAATTGATAATGTAATCCCCGCAGGACATTTTGCTGCGAGCGGCTGTGATTCTCCTGTACAAAAACAGCGGCAGAGAGTCCTCGATTGGCAAGGCAATCATCAAAATAGGATTGCCTAAAGGTTTCCATAAAAAAGCCGCGTTCATCACCAAATACCTGGGGCTCAAATACCAGCACCTCAGCTAACTCAGTTTCAATACACTTCATTAAATACCTGTTTATTAAGCAGTCCTAACAAATACTCACCATAACCACTTTTCAATAAAGGTTGCGCCAAGGCTTGTAGCTGTACAGCATCAATCCAGCCTAGATAGAATGCTGTTTCTTCAGGGCAATTGATTTTGAGCCCTTGCCGTTTTTCAATCGCGGCAACAAACTGTGTTGCCTCTGCCATAGCGTCGGGCGTCCCAGTATCAAGCCAGGCGGTTCCTCGCCCCATAATCTCAACCTGTAGCTCACCTAAACTCAAATAACGGCTGATCACATCGACAATCTCCAACTCTCCCCGCGCCGAAGGATGCACACTCTTAGCAAAATCACAGGCTCGACTATCAAAAAAATACAATCCGGGAATCGCATAGGAAGACCGCGCCGCTAAGGGTTTCTCTTCGATTGAAATAGCCTTTCCTGAGTCATCAAATTCAACCACACCATAGACATTAGGATTGGCCACATGATAGCCAAAAACAGTCGCCCCCGATTGTATTTGTAATGCTTTCTGTAGGTTTGCGCTAAGATGCTGACCATAAAATAAGTTATCACCTAAGATGAGTGCACATGCATCCCCGGCTAAAAAGGACTCGGCAATGATTAATGCCTCAGCCAACCCCTTTGGCGACGACTGCTCGGCATACTCGAGCCGAATCCCCCAACGAGCGCCATCCCCTAACAGGGCACGAAAAAGCGGTAAATCATGGGGAGTACAAATGATCAGTATCTCCCGAATGCCAGCCTGCATTAGGGTGACAAGGGGATAATAAATCATAGGTTTATCATAGATTGGCAGCAGTTGCTTACACACCACCTGCGTCATAGGATAGAGTCGAGAGCCAGTGCCTCCCGCCAGTAAAATGCCTTTTCTCATTGATATATCTAGGATTAGTGGCTCAATTAAAGTGCAAGGATTGTAGCATACAAACGCAAGGAAAAGCAGGACGGTCGAAGGCCTGCGAGGTTCTAGAAGTTGCGAAGCAACGCCCTAGATGACAGAACACTTCGTTTACGGTGAACGGAACGCTGCGCTGACGGAAGAAGCGAAGCACTTTACTCTTGCGCCGTCATCCTCGCGAATGCGGGGATCCATCGCGCTAGCTGGAATGCGGCTAGCTGGAACAACCGTCATCCTCGCGCATGCGGGGATCCAGCTCTTGGATCTAAGTCACTAGGCTTTCAACCACCAAAAGACGTTAGTATGGATTCCCGCGTTCGCGGGAATGACAAAGGGGATTGGATTCCCGCCTTCGCGGGAATGACGAAAAGAGTGGGAATAACAAGGAGAAAAGCGGCTGCCCTCTAGATAACAGAACACTTCGTTTACGATTGACGGATTACCGAACGCTCGCAAGCTCACTCACAGTCAGGGCGAGGCTCTTGCTGTAAACCGTCAGTCACGCAGTGACGTTCCGTAGCCGCAAAGCGGCGTTCGTAGAAACTAGAGCGCTTCGCTGCTAGAGTCTAGAGTCTAGAGCCTAGAGCCACGCAGCGACGTTCTAGAGCAAGCCTGCGAGCGTCCTATTTACCGCTCGGGGATCTGAATTTCGACTTTTACGCCTTGGTTTGGGTGGGAAGTCAGCAAAATACTGCCATTTAATTTCTGCGTCACCAGATTATAAATAATGGACATACCAAGCCCAGTGCCGCCGTCCTTGCGCGCGGTAGTAAAAAAGGGCTCAAACGCCTTCGCCTTAACCTCATCGGACATACCCACACCGTTATCCTGATACATCATTCGAATTTGCTCATTGAGTTTGTCAACCCGAATAGTGATTGCTTTATCTCCCGAAAAATCGTCAGGAAAACCATGGCGAAAACTATTCGCCACTAAGTTAGTAAATATTTGGGCAATCGCACCGGGATAAGAATCGATAAAAATATTGTCATCCAACTCAACGGTTAAGGTGATATTTTTCTTACGCATTAAAGGCCTTAACGAGCTAAAAATCTGGAATATATAGGTCTTTAGATTAAAGCGTTCACGCTCCAGAACGGACTGATCGGCCGCAGTACGTTTAAAGTTGTGCACTAACTCAGCCGCCCGCGAAAGATTACGTTCGATTAACCCTAAACCATCTTGCATAGTATTGATAAAACTTAAAAACTTGTCTTCATCCAGCTCATTACGCTCAAAAAATCTCTTCAATAATGCCAGTTCATCTAAACAATGGGTTACCGACGTTACCGCAATCCCCAATGGCGTATTGACTTCATGGGCGACCCCAGCGACTAAGCTTCCGAGTGCCGCCATTTTTTCGTTCTCAACGAGGTGGTTTTGGGTCGATTTCAGGTTAGCTAATGCCGCCTCTAATTCTTTTGTTCTATGCTCAACTTGGCTTTCAAGATCCGCATTGATTGCCTTTAATTGTTGTTGATAATCAAAAATTTCCTTAGCACTCATTGCGCGCGCAAACAAATCGGCTAGCGCGGAAGCAAATGCTTTTTCATCCCGAGTCCACTCACGGGGTTCACCTCGATGTTCAGAGCAAATAATTCCAACCATCTTACCACTGCGTCGTATCGGGCTATCGAGCATTGAGGTGATGTGATTGGGCAGTAGATATCCAGTCAAAAACTCGTGGGTGGCAAGATCCGTTTGCGCGTTATTAGCAACGATAGTGCGTTCGTTATCTAACAAGCTGAAATAATGAGGATATTGGGTACGGGTTATCGCTAATGGCTCCTGCGCGCGCGCATTCGCATTATCGAGCAGAAAAAAACACTGAATGCTTTGGTGATCTTCACTCCACAGCCAGATCCCGGCACGGGAAATGTTAAGCCCCTTGCAGACGGATGACACAATCAACTGCGATGCCTGTGTTAAATCCCCCTGATCGATCACCTGGGACTGACTTACATCGAATAGAATGCTGTCTAACATGCGCGTCATAATGATATTGATCCACCTAAAGATTCTGTATTGTTTTTCGATAACACCACAAGCCCATCTCTCAAGCACTAAGAGATAGATTTTAGTATAGATTCAATCTAGAAAGTGACGAGGGCATGTTGACGTTTCGAGATTAAATTTTGTTCGCTCTGGTAAGTGAGTGATCGCGAAACGAGGAGTGAAGTGCCATTATTCACCCCAAATGATGAGCCGCAAGAGTGAAAATCAGAACCAAAGCTTGCCATCACTACAACAATTTATCTTCACCAAGGGTAAGTTCTATCTGCGAAATAAACAATCAAAATGCAAATAACACATTGTTATAACATGATAATAAGAGAAGTTTGGTTCAACACGCCTTGCCAGGTATGATAACTACTGACATGCTAAGTTTTATTCAACTAATGGGATCGAGTATGAACAAATCACTCTTGACAATCGCCCTTTTAGCCCTGTTCACCACAGCCTGCTCAGAACCCGCACAGCCAAGCGAAAATGCAGCGGCACAAACCGAAACAACTTCGAGCATTCCCCTTGGCGATACCAGCAAAAATGCACTCGACTGGCCCGGTGAATATGAAGGCGTCCTTCCCTGTGCAAGCTGTGAGGGGATCCAAACCCATATCAGCCTGCTGGCAGATAACAGCTTCGAGCTAAAGACAGTTTATTTAGGCAAAGATGAGCGGATTTTCAAAGTAACAGGCACCGCAGTTTGGGATGCTCAAGGGCGCAATATCACCCTAGCGGATGGTAGCCAATATTTAGTCGGTGAAAACCAACTCATCATGCTAGACACTGAAGGCAAACGCATTACCGGCGAACTTGCCGAGCATTATGTGTTGAAGAAGAAAGGTTGATAAAAAACATGCAACTTATCCGCTATCGAGAATGCCCATCAACACCATGGAAAAATGGCGGCGGTAGTACCAAACAATTACTGATTTCCCCAAGCCATGCGGATTTATCTGATTTTGATTATCGGATAAGCATAGCCAGGGTTTCGAGTAGCGGCCCTTTCTCACAATTTATCGGCATAGATAGACAACTATGCTTGCTCGAAGGTGGAGGACTTAAACTGTATATTCAAGGAGAGGGTCACAATAACTGCGCCATATTAACCCCCAATGATGCCCCTTTTAATTTTAAGGGTGAAACTCAAATTGAGAGCCAATTACTGGATGGCCAAGTTCTCGATTTCAATGTAATGACCAAACGGAGCAGATACAGCTCCAATATCGAAAAAATTTGTATTAACAACACTTTTATTTATGGTTCAAGCAGAAACCCGCTCGACACAACACAGAACAAAAACACACCAATACAATTACTCTTGTGTTTAGAACCCGTTATATGGGACCTGAATGGCCATTTAACTGAGCTTGAACGCTACGATTTATTGCTCTGCCCCTATGGCGAACCGCTCAATTTCAAAAGCGATAACCCAACCGAATGGCTCAGCATTACCCTTAGCAGGAACAAAGCGACGCCCTAAAAGTTGTGAAATAACCTTCCTAGATAACAGAACGCGTAGTTCACAGTTGACGGAACGCTTCGCTGACGGAGGACGGATTACGGAAAAAGCCGATTGCTGTTACGTTGTCATCCTAGCCACTCTTAGGCTGTCATCCTCGCTTTCACACCGTCATCCTCCCCCCTTTACACAGTCATCCTCGCGGACGACTGCATGGATGCAGGAGGTAGAATAACGCAGGAGCAGTTATCGATGCGGGGATCCAGCAATTACCGTGTACCATAAATCTTGCCACGTTGGATTTTGTGAATTAATCAGCTCAATTTTCCATTCACGACGCCATTTTTTCAGCTGTTTTTCTCTAGTGATAGCCTCATACATAGATTGATGAGATTCGAAGTACACTAACTGATCAACTTTATATTTATGGGTAAATCCATCAATAATGGCGTTTTTATGCTGCCATATCCGCTGCTCTAGATGACTTGTTACACCAATATATAAAGTACCATTAAATTGGCTAGCCATAATGTAAACATAGGGTTGCATCGTTCATCCTTGAGTTGTGGCAATCCATTTTATACGAGATTTAAATAATAACTCAGAAGCTGGATTCCCGCCTACGCGGGAATGACGAAGGAGTATGCTGTCATCCTCGCGAACGCAGGGATCCAGCTTTTATACCGTCATCCTCGCGAACGCGGGGATCCAGCTTTTAGCTTTAAGTCACTACGCTTTAAGCTACCAAAAGACGTTAGTATGGATTCCCGCGTTCGCGGGAATGACGAGAGTCTTAGATTCAGACTTTCACGGACTGGAATGACAAAGAATAGGGAAAAGTGCCCGCGCCCTAGATGATAAAACACTTCGTTGACGCTTAACGGAACGCTACGCTTACGGTGGACGGATTACGGAACGCGCGCAAGCTCACTCACCGTCAGGGCAAAGTCCGTTCTGTAAATCGTAAGTGGCGCATTCCGTAGCCGCAAAGCGGTGTTCCTAGGATCTAGCAGCAAAGCGCCCTAGCAGTTACGCAGCAACGCCCTAGATTCTAGAGCCATGATTCTAGATCCATGCAAGTGGCGTCTTAGCTGGCCAAAGAACGCCCTAGCTCCAGACATCGTTCTGTTTAACGATCCAAGCTACGGTCTTTCTAAGGCCTGAACTAAAGGATTCTTGTGCGCGCCAGCCAAGTTCACGCTCAAGTTTGCTAGCATCGATCGCATAACGCACATCATGGCCTGGACGGTCATCAACATGTTGTATTAAATCACGAAACCCCATACTGCTCATGGCCAGAGACTGCGGATGAGTGGGCACTAACTCCTCTAATAAATCACAAACTTGCTGCACCACAGCAAGATTAGTGCATTCATTTGAGCCGCCAACATTATAGGTCTCCCCAAGCTGCCCCTCCGTTGCGACTAAAAATAACGCCTTAACATGATCATCGACATATAACCAATCCCGCACCTGCTGGCCATTGCCGTAAACGGGCAGTGGTTTTCCCAATAACGCATTATTCACCATTAAAGGGATTAGCTTTTCAGGATATTGAAAAGGACCATAATTATTAGAACAGTTAGTAATAACTATCGGTAAACCATAGGTGCGATGCCAGGCACGAACCAGATGGTCCGCCGAGGCTTTGCTGGCAGAATAAGGAGAACTGGGATCATAGGCGCAGGCTTCACTAAACAGCCCCGTTTCACCAAGGGAGCCGTAAACCTCATCGGTAGAAATATGATGTAATCGAAAACGGTGCTGTTGTGTTTGTTCTAAAGTTTGATAGTAGCCACGACATGCCTCGAGCAGCGTGTATGTTCCCACAATATTGGTTTGAATAAACTCCGCGGGTCCATCTATCGAACGATCCACATGGCTTTCGGCCGCTAAATGCATCACAAGATCGGGTTGGAATTGCTGCAGCACCTGCTCTAACCTTGCCCTATCGCAAATATCTGCCTGTACAAAATGATAGCGCTCACTATCGGCAACACCAGCCAGAGATTCGGGATGGCTCGCATAGGTCAGCTTATCGAAGTTGAGCACCACTGACTCCGTTTGCTCAATCAACATACGAACCAAAGCCGAGCCAATAAAACCAGAGCCACCAGTAACCAAAATCCGCATAATATCTACCACACAGCAAAATCTTAGAAAACCAAAAGTAAGGAAGTATATCAGAAAAGCAGAACGAGCTTGCTAGCATCTGAGAAGCTCAACTTCCTAGGCATAACACTTTTTCAGAGAGAATATTAAGACGAAACCAGTCGTACAAGGTGGCTAGCACGAGGACTTGTTAATGTCCTAACCAGTATGGTCTAACCACATCACCCAGCTATACAACATCTCAATTAAAGCAATAAGATAATAGTTTCAGGTAATAAGCAGAGCTTGTCTGAACAGGCCTGTAGTCGTACTTTTACCTTGGTAAGGCCGGATATGTTCACCGATGAAGTGGATGTCGGGCGTAAAAGAATGCTTGTTTGATCGTCATATAACTTCAAGAGTGACTGACTAAAGCCTAGTTGCCGAAGCTGCGGGCTGGGATAGCCAATCTCGAAAGCAGCAGTATCGCCTACCACTTCAACTTCAGTCGCTATCAGTTTTTCATTGGTACTAGGATTTGCATTTACATGCCAACCTGGCTCTAAATCGAGTTTAACCTCCAGATGGCCCCCACGACGAATCAGTGAAACCTTTCCATGTCCTTTCGCAAAATAAGATGCTCGCAAAACTGGGCTATCCGTTTGCTGTGCGGCCGCCGCCCAAAAACTATAATTGTCTTCGACATCATCGGATTTCGAGCTATGATTTTTTATCAGTTGACTCGCAATCGTTCGATATTCCTTGCTGCCCAAGTTCCTGTGCCCTAAAGCCATCGCTTGATAAACGCTCGAGTAGACCGACGGCAATTCCCCATCGTTGCTCAATTCCTGCAAGGTTTCAAAGCGATAATCTTTAACCAATGCATCCAACAACCAAGCTGCTCGTTCTCTAATGGAAAACCTATTAGCATGTTCAGCCAAAGTACGTTGGACAAGGTTAGATTGATACGTGGTTTTATAGAGACTCAAATTAAGTAATGCTTTGGCAAACCAAGCATAATCTTCTGAAGTCGCCTCAATGCTGGCTCGTCCTTGGAAAACAATTCGGTGCAGCTTGTTATTACGACGCGCCATCTGCCAAAGTTGCTCGGCAATCTCTGAGGCTGTCGCTAAAAATTGCTCATTATTCGTCACCTGATAAGCATCAACCAATGCATCAATATACATCGCATTCCAACTGACGATAATTTTCTCATCGACCAAGGGCGCAACATTTTGATGGCGTAACGCGACCAATTTCCGGTGCCATTGATTATTGCGCCAATCCATATCTAAATTCGCCAATGCCACTAAATTCGGCTGACTATTGGCATAAAAATTAAATCCTGCATCTGATAGTAATGCTTGGTCAGTCTCAATAAAACGGTAATAGCTTCCCTCTCCGCCATCAGAAATAGCTGACATTGCAGATGAACGGCCATAGGGTTGATATAAGAAACTGTCGACCCAGTTGATCGTTTGTTCCATCGCAGCCAGATACTGAGGTTTAGCCGTAATGAGGTAGAGGCGTGCAAGCACTTTGACCATAAATGCTTGTGTGTAAAGCATCTTTTCGAAATGAGGTTGTTGCCACAATCCATCTACAGCATAACGATGAAAACCACCCTCGATGGCATCATAGGTTGGGCTCAATAAAATAGTATCAACATGCTGTGTTACCACATCAATAATGCGTTCATCACCATGGGCAAGATATTGTTCTAATAATCCCAACAACCAATATTCTCGGAGGAATCTTGGACCACTACGACGAGCTTCATCCGCCAAAGTCTTTAACCGTTTAGCATTGAGTTCACGAATAACAACATGTGGATCTAAATGATTAGGGCTCACGGGATTAAGAGGTGTCACTAACTGTGCCGATATTCTATCCGCGACGGCGAGCAAAGATTCGGGGCTTGTTTGCCACCGCTGACCGAGGGCGCTAATCACTTTAACAAACTGACTTTCGGGAAGGTAAGAATCCGCCCAGATAACCTTACCTTGCGGCGTTAAGATCACATTGATTGGCCAGCCAGCCTCTCCCTTTAAAAGCTCTAAAGCAAGCTTGTAACGGTTATCGACCAATGGCCATTGTTCACGGTCGACTTTAATGCTCACAAAATGTCGATTTAGCATGGCCGCCACCGCTTCAGAATTAAAGCTTTCCTGTGCCATCACATGACACCAATGACAAGTTTCGTAACCGATAGAGATAAATATCAGTTTATTATCACTCGCAAACGCTTGCTCGAAACGGGCTTGCCACTGCAACCAATTGACGGGTTGTAGCGAATGACTCAGTAAATAGGGTGATTCAGCGGCGATTAACGAATTAACGTATTTCGGTTGTCCATTTTCTTTGATCGCGCTATCGAGAATATTCCGCTCATTGAACCAACCACGCCTAGCTTCAAAAAGTGAAGAATAACTATCGGCGATAGCGCTGTAACTCAACAGCGCTATCGCTAGCAAAAATAAACGCATCACTGAACAGCTTTCGCCTCATATTTGACAGTGTAAGCTTGGTTAGCTTTTACATTATTTAACCTTTGACGTTTACCATTGGGCCAAATGATGACCACTTTAGCTAGGGTTGATTTGCCAAGACCGATGGATTGCTCTTTCGGGTGCACTGACATATACCCTTGACTCCCCGACACTTGCCGCCAGCTATATCCTTTATCACCATACCCAACAATAATTTGTGCTCCAATCCCATCTAAATTAACACCATTTTCAGGTGAACCAATTAAACGGATCTTCAACCAATGATTATTGAGAGTGTTAGCCTGATTCTCAAATAGCTGTGCTTTATCATGGTAGTTATTTACGATGACATCTAAGTCACCATCATTATCAAAATCTAAATACGCCGCAGACCGTGAGTTCGCAACAAAGTCCAAGCCGCTTCGCTCCGACACATTAGACAGCCCACCATTAGTATTTAAGAAAAACACATTACTGGCTTTAGCTGCATCCGGAAAATACCCCGTCATCGCTTCACCCGTGTTAGGGTCGGAATAATAAGGATTGCTGGAGGAATAGACATAGTAATCATTCATGCCATTTAACACATAAAGGTCTTCATCACCGTCATTATCGACATCAAAGAAGTCCGCATCCCATGCCCACCCAGTGGAAGAGTAACCTCTGCCAATTTTATCACTCGCTTGGTAACGTAACGCTCCATTAGCGTTTTTGCCTGAGATAAATAAATCATTACCTTCGACAACACGCATGTTAGCCAATTTATCTGGATTGAACTGCGCTTGAGTGTCTTCACTTGGTAACACATATTTTTGATCTTTATTCATAGTGACAATATTTGACACGTACACATCCGGTAAACCATCACCATTTAAATCACTTAAGCTAAGATTCATGGTATATGAAGGCTTACTCGTGCCAATTTTAGCGGCATAGTCGACAAATCCTTTGCCTTGCTGGTTGATGTAATACGCATTAACACCGAAATCATTGCCCACTATCAGGTCTTGCCAACCATCCATATTAAGATCGGTATGGGTGACGGCCTGGCCCCAACCCGAGTTATTGGCACCCAATGCATCTTCAGCCTTTTCAAAAACAAAATTGCCTTTATTAATGAACAATTCGTTTGGCTCACCATTATCGTTGCGGCGCTTCAATGTCGGTAAACTGCCCGTTAAATAATTACCAAAATACTCGATATAGATATCGAGAAGGCCGTCGTTATTGACATCGAATGTGGTTGCGGGGCCACCTATATGACCCGCGCCGCCAAGCTTGGCAATCTCGGTTTTCTCAGTAAAGGTACCATCACCATTATTGCTGTAAATACGATGAGGTTCATCGACATAAGTGATCATAATGTCTTGATCGCCATCATTATCAAAATCGGCAATTAATGGCTGACGGGGTTCACCTGCAAGTCCGCCGACCTTGGATCCTGCGTTACCTTGGCTAACGGCTCGCTGGCTCACATTGCTCAGGCCTGATTTAACGGTCACATCTTCAAAAACATCACCACGATTGACATACAACTTATTACCCACACCACTCAACACGAGTAAATCGGTTAAGCCATCGCCATTAATATCTTCTGCGGCAACACCACCACCGCCGAACGCCGGTGGGATCGTAATAATGCCAGTATTAGTATCTTTATTAAGGTAGCTACGAAGTTGGCGGCTTAACCAATCTGAAGATCGGTGCTCGATATTAATGTGCTGCTTATCGGTGACGTTGGTAAAAAACTTAATTGCTGCATCGGTTTCTGTTGAGGCAGATAGAATCGTCGGCGTGGTCACTGGCTCGGGAACATATTGATGATAGGCATCAACTTGCTTTGCTATACGGTTATATGCTGCGGTCACAAAGCTTGCATCTAGCTCGCTGGCCCCTTTTGCCTTGCCCTCTTCTCCCGCGGCACGTAGCAACAATACCCCGTAATGCGCAATCGCTTCGGTCAATAGCTCCGCGGCAAACGGATCCGCTTCGATGGTCACCCGGTCACCTAAATCAGCCAGAGCTTCTTTTAAATAGAACCAGTGCAGTCCTGAGTCACGAAACGAGTCCATGTCATAGGCTTCAATCTCAATTTGTTGTGCATATGGGTAATTGGGATAAAAAATCACATCTTCATATTCGTTAACACTATGAGGCAAAATATTATCCATCGCCACATCAACATCGGCCTCTTTAATTACCTGACCTTGTTTAACAGCCGCCTGTGATTGAAGATAAAAGCTACCTGCAAATGCAACCATAGCTTCGGTAAAATAACGGGTAAATTCCGCTGACTTTTGCGCATCCTTTGGCAAAGCCAACTTGGCAAAATAGACTTGCAGATTACGGGAAAATAACGTTTGATTGACTTGATTGTATTGCTGAAACGCGGCGATTTTTAAATCAACAATTTCATTCAGCAGCCCTGTTTTAGCCGTTTTGCCACTGCTGACCGTAGTAGCAGACACACTCTGTTTCGTATCGGTAAACTCTGGGAATAACCGAGCCCAACTTTGACTAAGACTTTTTTCACTCACTTCATACTCATCAAGGCCACGGGCAATAAGATCTGCCTCCTTCAGAAGTGATAGGGTCACTAAATCCAATTGGCCTCGAATAAATTCGACGGCATCATCTGCCAATGGCGGTAAGTTAACCTCCATATCAAGCAGCGCATCTTGCTGCACGGCCAACATGGCTCTGAAACTATAAGCAATAGAGCCGTAATGCTTCTGATCCCTTGAATCGACAACCACGCTCGCTTTTGGGGTAGTGACAGTCCAATGATCTTTAGATTCTGTCGCGGTAAACAATGAAGCGACTATGGGTTTAACATCACTTAAACTAATACGTTCTGCACTAGGGTGCGCCTTTGCAGCAAGGAGCCAAATTTCTCGGATGAGATGTTTCTGATATTCGGCTTTAGCGTAACGTGCGGCATCAGAAAGAGGAGTACCATAAATGAGACCTTCTAAACGGGTCGCTGTCGCGTGGCATTTAGGATCACGTACGGACTCTAACTTTCCCATCAACCGCAACAAACCTTCATCGTGGACGGGCAAATCCGTCACTGACATATTCGGATTTGTTTCCGCAATACTGGTGGCCATCGACAACAGTACACTTAGTGTCACTGCACTTATAGTAAAAGTCTTAATTCCCATAGACCCAATCCTTCCCAACTTAACACCTAATATAGGTAAAACGCACAAAAATAGTACAGGGCTAATAAGCCCTGCACCCATTATAGTTATATCCGCTAAGCAACATCGCGATTAGCGACGGTTTTGAAACCGACTGAACAGGCATATTACCAAGGTAAATAAAGCCCAAATGGGGAATCCACCACCGCTATTTTCCCCCTCTTTCGGGTTAATCACATCGAAGTTAACTTGGTTCTGATTATTAGACGCCCCTATGTCATATTCAAAACTTGAAACCATACCGTTGAGGGCAAATTCTCCCGTCGATATCGGCGTCAACCACATTTGAATATCAACACTTTGAGCCACCTCAAGCGTTCCTATCGCACACCGGATTTTTCCATCGCCTAAAACACACTCGCTAGGAAGTGTGGTCACAGCCAAGTCTGACGGGACATTGATATCCAGCATCACTTCTGTCGCTTGAGCATCCCCTTTGTTCTGCACTGTCCATGTCACTAATGAACTTTCGTTAACTTTCGGGAAACTGGCATCCTGAGCGTAAAGTGCCAAATCAACATCTTGACGACCAATTGAACCACTTGCACTGACGTACCATGCTGATAATCCATTTTGAGCATCAAACACGACAACGTCCAAATTGCCATCATTATCCAAGTCAATCAGTTCTAACTTTGCAATATCCGTCCCCGTAATGATTGCGTTATCAGGGCGAATATCGTTAATGCCATAGTAATGCCAAATACTGACACCTGTTTTAGTCAGCAATAATATTTCAGGCACACCATCGGCTTCCAAATCACGAATGAGAATATTATCAACACGAGGGAAGCTCACTTTACTGACAACAAACTCAGCATCAAACGCATTGGCAACGAGTCGCCATCCGTTATTGTCATAAACGAAGAGATCGAGCATGCCATCCTGTTCCAAATCAGCGGTGACTATTTTCTCACTCTGATCAGTCAAACTTTGCACAGCCGTCCCTGCCCAAACGGTTCCGTTTAATTTATGCAATATGGGAGTTTGCCCTTGATAGGTCGCTAATATGCTGATATTTGAGCTGTCCTGTACAAGATTCAGCGATGTCACTCCAGTTTCTATTACATCCTCAGCCATAGGTGCTAAGTTTTTCTTTGCTGTAGCAAGCGCAGGTGCAGGTGCAGGTAAAGTAAACGGCAACAACTGCACTGAGGTTGCGCCAGTTCCGAGACCAGAATAGATAGCAATTTGAGCTTGATAAATACCCGCAAGGATAACCTCTGGATGACCATCCAAATTGACATCAGCCACAACGGCAATATCAGCAAGTACGGCATCAAGGGACTCTTCCGAGGCGACTTCAAATGCTGCAGTCAACATATACGCCTTAGAAATGCCGCTCGCCCCGCCTGTTGTGACAATATCGGGTAAGCCATCACCATTAATATCTGCGACCACCAACGATGTCAGCGCGGAGGTGACTGGGATCCTTGAAGACTCAACTAACTGACCTAACCCGTCATTTAGCAAGACCTGAATATCTGCAGTTGCAGCCTGATAAACCAACAAATCTGCAAACGAGTCGCCATTAATATCAACGGCGTATCCTGCATTCGCAGGCGTGCTCGATAGAATAGCGCCAGGCAGAATCGCCAGAGTATTTGCAAGCAATATACTGGCGGTTTCTGTCGTGGTGACATCATCAAGATTATCACCCACAAGGCTAAGCTTCGCAGTACTAAATCCAGCAGCAATATCAACGACAGCAAAGCTGATAACGCTCGTCACTTGAGCACTAATGGCTAACTCATCATTGAGCACGCAGGTGATATGACCCACCGAAACCTCACTACAGAACTCAGGCATAGACGACAGACTGAACTGAGCACCATATTCGATATCATAGGTAACGCCTTTCGCTGCGGTATAGCCGACATTATTGATCTCAGTAATCAAGTTAACATTTTGATTAATAACTGCGGGTGCCGGTGAGAAGTAGAACTGAACCGCGACCTCTGTATCGGTTGGTTGCGCGACCATTAAACTAAACTCTTGGGTCACTAACGTATCTACTATGCCATCCGTTAATCCCAAAACGATATCAAAAGTTTGATCGGCTGCTGACAAGGGAGGCGTACCACTGAGTAAATTGCCACTCAACTGCAGCCAGTCAGGACCCGTTAACAGGCTTAACGTCAACTCACTACCAACATCCACATCCGATACCTCGACCAAGTAGCGGTATGTCGCCCCAGCCTGTCCCTCCAAATTGGGCTCAGCATCAAAAACAGGTGCATCGTTCACATTGAGCACTTCAATGCTAAACGCTGGTAAATCAATCTGCATAGTGCCATCGGTAACAGAAATCATGACATCGTTTGTCACCCCAACATCATCGTTTGTCGGCGTTCCTGATAACGTCCCGTTACTTGTGTCGAAACTCGCCCAACTGGGTTTATTTGCAATAATAAAGCTTAAGCTATCACCTTCATCTTCATCACTCACAGTGGGGATAAAAATATAACTTGAATCCTCTTCGACAGTTAACGAAGGAGAACCCTCAATAACGGGCTCATCATTGACATTAACCACTTCAATATTAAACACAGCTAAATTGACAGATTCAGTTGCATCAGAGACAGAAATTATGATCCCAGAAGTCGTGCCCACATCCAAATTGGTGGGAGTGCCACTTAATTGACCCGTGCTGCTATTGAAGCTCGCCCAGCTTGGCATATTGCTAATGCTAAAGACTAAACTGTCGCCGCTATCCTCATCGCTCGCGGTGGGGGTGAAGCTGTAGGCACTGTCCTCATTAACCGAGGTCGCGGGCGTGCCCGAAATCACCGGCGCATCATTGGTGTTGCTGACCGTGATACTGAAGCTACCAAGGTTGGTGGTGACCGTGCCATCAAAGACGCC
>NZ_PFGL01000049.1:120867-121009 GCF_002783505.1 Shewanella sp. CG12_big_fil_rev_8_21_14_0_65_47_15 | reverse complement strand
GCGAACTTAGACAGAATATAAGCACTTAATGAAGTGTGGTCATAAAATGCTCCTGCATTTATGACACACAGTACATCCGTGTACTTGAACTCAAACAAAGCAAATCAGCTTTCCGAATTATTATTTAATGCTAAGGCATTAA
>NZ_PFGL01000049.1:51836-120859 GCF_002783505.1 Shewanella sp. CG12_big_fil_rev_8_21_14_0_65_47_15 | reverse complement strand
CCCATCCCGAACTCAGAAGTGAAACGCAATCGCGCCGATGGTAGTGTGGGGTCTCCCCATGTGAGAGTAGGTCATCGCCAAGCGCCTAATTATCTCGTAGAGATGTAACGAAGCCAGCTGAATAAGCTGGCTTTTTTGCATCTGTGATTTTTATATTTGAACTGCAATTTCTTGAAATCCATTATTATTCTATTTTTATATTCTAATGCTTCAGCAACATTTCAATATTTTGTTGAAGATTGCTATAGGTTTCAATTAAGTCCTTTTGCTTAGTAACGCTTTTCCCGCTAGCATACAGGGCTATTCATCATTTTATTAAAGGTTGCCGGGCACCGATGCTTCGTAAACTTTCTCTCGCGATATTGATCCCACTGTGTATGCTGACACTTTATTTAGTGTTAGTCGTTGGTGAGTATCTGTATGAGAATGATCAAGTTCGTGGTGAGCTTGCCGAGCGTCAGGTGAATCAGATTAAGCAACAGCTATTCAGAATGCAGACGGTTGTGCAATCGGCACAAGCTTTACAGGATGTGGAGCGTATTGAGCAGGAAGTCTCCTTGGCTGCGCTGGATATGAGCACTATGGTGTATATTTTAGTCGATGCGGATAGTCGGATTCGTTTCGCTAATCATACTGTCTGGCGTGATAGTAATGCTATCCAAGTGATTGATGGCTATGATGTAATGAAACACCATGCCGTTGTGCAATCTTCCCTGCAACAGATATCCGTCAATCTCGAACGGTTAACTATTCAAGCTTATTATCCGGTAGTGCCTCAATATCCTGGTGCTGTTGAGTTGATCTATCTTGAATCCGATCTTGCTCCCTTAGTTTCTGAAGCTTCTGCCAAATTACAGCAACGTTTTATCCGTGTCTGGGGGCTGGGTGGTCTGTTGCTGATAGGTTTTACGCTAATTCTTTATTACCTATTGATCCGTCCATTCAAAATGTTGAGTGAGACGGCTAAACAGGTCGGGACAGCGGCATTTTCGACTCAAATACCTTGGAGTTCGGCGGAGGTATTATCCCTGCAATCTATCTTGCAACTGGTTCATGAACGTTTAGGTCGTGCAGTTAAGCAATTGAATGATAGCGAACAGCGTTGGCTATTTGCAGTGGAAGGTTCACGTAATGGTATTTGGGATTGGGATATAGGTACGGGTCAGGTATTTCTCTCCGATCGTTGGAAGGAGATGATTGGTTATGCGCCGGATGAGCTTGAAGGTTCTTTCCAGATTTGGGAGACGCGTTTACACCCTGAGGACCGACAAGCGGTTTTAGATTGCTTGCAGGAATATTTGAGTGGTAAGAGTAAAGAGTTTGAGAGTGTTCATCGACTTAAGCACAGGGATGGTCATTATGTGTGGGTGCTCGATCGTGGCATGCTAGTCGATTGGGATCATCAAGGGCGTCCGACACGCATGATAGGTATTCATGTGGATGTCTCTGAGAGTGAGAAGAACCATGCTGCCATCGCCCAGCTAGTTGAAAATTCTGTTGCGGGGCACCGAATGTTACCCGCAACATTTATGGAGCGTTTGTCTCAATTCCTTATTCAAAGAAATAGCTCGGGCTATTGGGGAGGATTTTTCTTTGTTGAAGTTGAGTGCTTTGGGGTGACTGACTCCCTTACACCACATGAGCTTGAGCGGTTATTTGCCCAGCTCGGTGCACGATTGTCGAGCTATTTTACTGAGAACATTATCGTTGGTCATTTGGAGGCGGGACGTTTTGTTCTGCTTTCCAAAGAGTTGGGTATCGATGCTGAAATGGCGGGGCGCCGTGGCTTGGCTTTGGCGACAGAACTAAGGCAAATCATAGCCCGTCCTTTCCATTATGCGGAACATCATTTCGAACTGAATGCCAATGTGGGGATTTATTTGCTCGATAGTGTTGAAACCTTAGAACCTTCTACCGTGTTACACCGCGCAAAACTCGCGAAACAAACAGCTAAGCTACAGGAGCAAGCGGGTTGTGCTTTCTATCATGCAGGTTTAGATAAACGTCAAAGTCATGATGAACTCCTGCAGCAAGAACTGAAGATTGCGATAGAGCAAGATAAGTTGTCATTGATGTTCCAGCCAGTTGTTGATGTGAATGGGGATATTATTTCTGCGGAAATATTATCCCGTTGGTATCTGGCCAATGGCGAAGTTATCTCACCAGCCAAATTTATTCTTCTTGCTGAGCGTAGCGGTTTAATTGCAGCCTTAGATCTGAGCGTCTTTAGACGAGCCTGCCTGTTACTGCAGCAAGCGAAAGGCCAAGGCCTAGTGTTGCCACGGATGACAATCAACATTAGCTCATTATCGTTTTGCCAAGTTGGTTTTATCGAGCATTTATTGGAGTTGGTTAGTACTTATGCTCTTGATGCGAATCAATTGGGTATTGAACTCACTGAAACGACATTATTGATGCAAGAAACCTTTGTGAATGAACGTATTACTAAATTGTCTGCCGCAGGAGTACCCATTATCTTAGATAGCTTTGGTGTGGGTCAAAGCGCTTTAAGTAGTCTAATGAAATATCCAGTAAGTGCAGTGAAACTAGATATCAACTGCGAGGCTATGGCCTCATCGCTGTGGCAAAGTGCTTTAATCCAGTCGCTACAGGCATTTGAGATACAATTAGTGGCGAAAGGGATTGAATCGGTTAAGCAGCAACAGGTTTTTGCTGCCCTTGGTTGTCATGCTTATCAAGGCTATTGTTTTAGCCGCCCACTCAATTTCACTGATTTTAAACAGCTTGTTTGTCCCCGTCCTTTACTGCATAGCGTGTAAAGAAATCGAGTGCATAATTTAGGGCCTGATTTCGATAGGTGTCTTTTTCCATAAAAATTTCATGGGCAGCCCCTGGTATCACCTTCAATTGGCAATGAGTGCTTACGGCAAGGTTCTGGGCTGCATTATCAACAATTTTATCTTCACTCGCTTGCAGGATCAGTATGGGAGTACGAATTTGCGCCGTTGCCAGTACGCAGGAATCCGCCGCATCTAAAGACTCAGTTAGCCAGTGATTGGTCGGCGAGCCGAGTTGGAGTTTAGGGGCTGCTTCATATAATTCCCTATAGGCTTGATACCTTGTCTGGCTGTGGGTTAAGTCATTCCCTTTAAACGGCATGGCGTTATAATTTTGTCCACTGAGTACAAAGTTAGGCTCACCACCATTAAGGCTGGTATCTAGCTTGCTTGCCAACCAACGAACAAATCCCTTTGGCATTGGCAGTTTGATGCCATACATGGGTGCTGAAAATGCCGCCGCAGTGAAAATATCGGGATGTTGTTTGAGATATAAAGTGCCAATCGCGCCACCCATTGAATGGCCAAGTAGCATGAGCTGTTTGTCGTTTTGTGGTAACACTTTCTTTTGCATAAACAGTGCAAAATCATCAATATAATCATTGAATCTTCGCACATGACCCATGTGTGGATTGACTGTCATGCGATCCGACAGCCCTTGGCCGCGATGATCTATGGCATAAACAGAGTAACCCTGTTGGTACAAGTCGAAGACTAATTCTTGATACTTTAAATAGGATTCAACTCGGCCACTACTGAGAACGATTGCGGTATGAGCTTGGGGATGTTTGACCATCATATAGGCCAGCGTGATGCCATCGGCTGTGATCAGCGTGTCTTGAACAACGCTTTTCCAGAAGGCTTGTTGCTCTGAGGTATTTAAATCGTGTTCGGTTGAAAATACAGGGGTAGCTTGGCTCATTCGCTGTGCACATATCTTGGCAAAAGGGTTTGCTAGAGTGTAACAGAGAAGCATAGGAGTCTGAAAATGCAGACTCCTATGCTGCTAGTTTTATGACTTGGCTTTTTGAGTTGCTATAAAGTCATCAATCTGCCCTTCGAGTATCTGCATGGGGACAGAGCCGTTTTCAAGCACGGCATCGTGGAAGGCGCGAATATCAAACTTGTCGCCGAGTTCCTGCTGTGCTTTTGCACGTAACCGCTTGATCGTTAACTCGCCAATCTTGTAAGACAAGGCTTGTCCTGGCCAGGAAATATAACGGTCAATTTCGGTCGTGACATTATGCAGTGATAGCGCGGTATTGCTGGCCATAAAGTCGATGGCTTGTTGACGACTCCACCCTTGGGCATGCATGCCCGTGTCTACGACTAAACGCGCCGCACGCCACATTTCATAGGTTAAGCGGCCAAAGTTACTGTAGGGATCTTGGTAGAAACCGGCCTCTAAACCTAAGTATTCGCAATACAGACCCCAGCCTTCACCGAAGGCTGAGATATAACCATAACGACGGAAGTCGGGGAGTGAGGTTAGCTCAGAGTTGAATGAAATTTGCAGATGATGGCCGGGTACGGCTTCGTGCAAGGTTAAGGCTTCTAACTCGTAGAGTGGGCGCTTATCCAATGCATAAGTGTTGACCCAGTAGTAACCGGGTTCATCATCGCTGTTCGATCCTGAATATCGTCCTGTGGTGTATTTCGGCGCAATTTCGGCGGGCACTGGCGCTATACCATAGGGTTTACGGGGTAGTTTGCCGAAGTACTTAGGCAGCATAGCATCGGCTTTTTTAGCAACAAATGCCGCTTCCTTGAGTAGCTGAGCGGCACTGGTGGTGTAGAACTGCGGATCGGTCCGCAGGAAATGTAAGAAGTCGGCAAAGCTGCCTTTAAAGCCGACGGACTTGATGATTTGCTCCATCTCTTGGCGGATACGCTTAACTTCTTTTAAGCCAAGTTCATGCACTTCTGTTGACGTCATATTCAAGGTCGTATAGTAACGCACCCGATTCTCATAAAACTCAGTACCGTTCGGCAAGCTACTGGCCGCGATATTTTCCCGCGCATTGGGAATGTACTCTTTGGTCATAAAATCATAGAAGTTTTGGTATAACGGCAGAACTTTTTGCTCGACTAAGGCTCGACCTTCTTGAGTCAACTGAGTTTTTTGTGCCTCAGTGAAATAGCTGGGATATTGCGTAAAAGGTTTGAAATAACCGCTCTTTTCGACTGGGACTATATAAGCACTGATACTGTCTTCAAAACCAGTGAGTGTCACTTTAGGCGGCGTTATTCCCTCGGCTAATCCTTGTTTTAGCCAATGAGTTTGCTGGGCGAAATAGGTCGGGAGTGCATTGAGTTTGGTAATATAGTTGCGGTAATCCTCAAGGGTGTTGAATCTTCCCTGTGCGATTGACGTGATATAAGCGTGGAAGCCGCTTTCCGCCGTAATGGGCAAGTAATAATCTTTAAAGCGATACAGGTCGACATCGTTTTGGATCTGATCTTCCAGTATTTGAGCGTTAATCTTATCTTCTTTATTCAAGCTGCTGCGGTCGAGTGCCTTGAGCTGCGCTAACACTGCGATTTGGCCTTGATTGAGTTTGGTTAAGGCTTCGGGAGAAAGATCTTGAAGCTTTCCTGCGGCACTCTTGTCCCCCATGCCATAGGCCATCTCTGGACTAGCACTGAGCTGTAATTGCCAGCTTTGGTCGATAATCGCCTGTAGCGCGGGAGCAATGGGCTCAACTTGCGATTGCGTTGCCGATATTGCCTGTGGCGCAGCGGTTTGACTATTTTTTGTGGTTTGAGAGGCACTGCAGGCGCTCAATGCGCATATCAATAAACTGGGGGTTAAGAGTTTATGCATAGTCGATCTCTGATATTTTCGTTGTTATTGAAGTCATTATGCCTGATGAATACGGCAGTTCCTTGTGTGGATATTAAGCGGAATTGTGACTGAATGTGAATTTAAATACCTTTGACTCATAAATGCCCCTAAAAATGCGTGTTAAACTTAGTGTCCGCCCGCGACCAAATAACAAAAGCATTGGCTGGGTAGTTCAAATAGGGGTTAATTATGATTGATACATCCATTCCATTGGTGGATCTGCATCGTCACCTAGACGGTAACGTGCGAGTGAACACCATTTGGGAGCTAGGACACCAACACGGCATTGCGCTACCTGCCGATTCTTTAGCAACGCTCGCACCTTTTGTGCAAATTCAGGGGAAAGAAACTAGCCTAGTCGCCTTCTTAAAGAAGCTCGATTGGATGGTTGCCGTACTCGCAGATTTGGATGCGGTTAAACGCGTGGCCTATGAAAACGTCGCCGATGCGGCGTTATCTGGCTTAGATTACGCCGAGTTACGTTTTAGTCCTTACTATATGGCGATGAACCATAAGTTACCGATTGAAGGCGTAGTTGAGGCGGTGATCGACGGCGTTAAAGCGGGCTTAAAAGACTATAACGTGAAGATCAATTTGATTGGTATTATGTCACGTTCATTTGGCCAAGCCGCTTGTACTCAAGAACTGGAAGGCTTACTCGCCCATAAACAACACCTCGTGGCTATGGACTTAGCCGGTGATGAATTGGGTTTCCCAGGCGAGTTATTTAACGATCACTTTAAACGTGTGCGTGATGCTGGTCTGGCGATTACCGCTCACGCTGGTGAAGCCGCTGGGTCACAGAGTATGTGGCAAGCGATTCAAGAGCTTGGTGCGACGCGAATTGGTCATGGGGTGAACGCGATTCACGATCCTAAGCTGATGGAATATCTCGCTAAGCACAGTATTGGCATCGAGTCTTGCCCAACCAGTAACTTGCATACATCGACAGTGGCTTCATATGCTGAACATCCCTTCAGAACCTTTATGGATGCCGGAGTACTCATTAACCTTAATACCGATGATCCGGGCGTGAGCGCTATCGATATTAAGCATGAGTATCGTATTGCTAAGTCGGAACTCAAGTTAACCGATGCCGAGCTTGCTCAGGTGCAACGTAACGGCGTTGAAATGGCCTTTTTATCGGACTCTGAGCGTAAGGCGCTGTATGCCGCTAAAGCGTAAAAGGTTTAATTAATCGCAATAAAAAAATCCGACCTTAAGTCGGATTTTTTATTGGAGATGCGCTAAGCGTTAGATCACGCGGGAGAACTGTTGCTGACGCGCTTTTTGACGGTAGTAAAGGTCGAAGCACATACAGATATTACGGATCAGTAGGCGGCCTGTCGGGCTAATAGTCATTTTTCTGTCGGCCACTTCAACTAATTTATCGTCGATAAAGGTTTGTAGTAGTTTCAAGTCTTCGGCGAAGTATTCTTCAAACTTAATTCCCAGTTTTTCATCCATTTTCGCCATATCTAAATCGAAGTGGCAAATCAGCTGTTTAATCACAACACGGCGGATTTCATCGTCGCGGTTCAGGCTACAACCTTTCCACAGGGCGTGGCCGTCCTTTTCTATGGCTTCATAGTAAGGGCGGATATCTTTTTGATTTTGCGCGTAGCAGTCACCAATCTGACTGATGGACGACACGCCAAGACCTAACAAATCGCATTCTTCTTGGGTGGTATAACCTTGGAAGTTACGATGCAGTCTGCCTTCACGCTGTAGCTTAGCTAACTCGTCATCGGGTTTAGCAAAGTGGTCCATACCTATATATTGGTAACCGGCACCAGTTAAGGTCTCGATCGTTTGGTGCAACATTTCGAGTTTTTGCTTCGGTGAAGGTAAATGCTCGTCTTTGATCTTACGTTGAGCGGCAAAGCGCGCAGGTAAGTGGGCATAGTTAAATACCGACAGACGGTCAGGGGACAAATCTAAAACACGCTGCATAGTCGCTGCAAAGGTTTCTGGCGTTTGGTGTGGCAAGCCATAGATTAAATCTATGTTGGTCGACACAAAGCCCATGGCTTTCGCTTTGGCCATTAAGTCGAAGATAAATTGCTCGTCTTGTTCACGGTTGACTGCAATTTGCACTTCTTTATTAAAGTCTTGGACACCGATAGAAATTCGGTTAAAGCCTGCTTCTTTCAAAGTGTCGAGCATTGAAAGCTCAATCTCGCGAGGATCGACTTCAATCGAAAACTCACCTTCTTCTACAAAGTTAAAGTTGGCTTTAATCAATGACGTCAACTTAATAATTTGCTCTGGATTTAAGAACGTGGGTGTACCTCCGCCCCAATGCATTTGGGTCACACTGTAATGTTTGAACAGGGGCGCACGTTTAATAATTTCTTGGCTTAAATATTCAATGTACTGATCGGCTTTGTGTGGATGGCGGGTGATGACTTTATTGCAGCCGCAGTAATAACAAAGCTTGGCGCAGAATGGGATATGAATATACAGCGACAGTTTATCGCTTTTGCTATTTTCAATGGCCGTCAGCAGGTTCTGTTCGGTGAATGAGTCATCGAACTCGAGCGCCGTTGGGTAAGACGTATAACGGGGACCGCTGTAGTTATATTTTTCGATCATCGATTGATCCCAGCTAATCTGAGTGGGCTGCTTCAAGGCGTGTCCTCCGAGGGTAAATTAGCAACAGGCGAAGTATGCAAGGTTCTTTGGTAAATAACCTTGATCTAGGTTGTAAAAATGACGTCTGTCTTTTTAGAAGTTACGCAATATCTATCAAAAAAGTACGCTTGTCTGTCGGTATTTGGCGGTTTTGTGCGCAGGCTCACGGGAGGATGGACGTAAGATTGGTACGGGCTTTGTCAGATGACTTCAAAACCACGGCATAAGTGGTTTTGAAGTATAGAAATTAATTAGTTTAATGCATCGCTTTGGGTTGGTAAGCCGACAGTTTTTTTGCATCATCACTAATGCCTTGCTCTAATGCGGCCTCTGACTTCATTCTGATCAAATCTAATTTCATCCTTTCCTGTTTAGGCAAGGCTTGACGAGCCTCCATAATAGGATGATCTTTAATTAACTCAAAGTGTTGGAATAATGCAGGAAACTCAGGTGCGACCCGTTCACTCAGGGATAAAATTTCAAATAATCGTCCAATTCTGACTACGCCTTCGGAGATCTCACAGCGGTCTTCAGTCATAGCAGTAGCGATATAGCGTATATCATCTAAAACTTGGGCGCGTTTCGCACTTGCTATGGCTTCACGCTCGGCTTGTTCGGCCTGCTGGCGCTTTTTTTGCCGTTGCAGCTTTAAGAGTAAGTAAGTGGCGTAGCTACTAAGCGCTACTATGACGATAAAACCGAGAATGACAATGGCCGTAGACACAGAGACTCCTTATATGAATGGCATAGGGAGCACAGTTTAAAAACTGAGTTCCCTATGCCCTAGCACTGAGAGGTTTAGAACTTGTCTTGATAATCTTTCAGTAAGTCAGCGCCCGATTCGAACTTGTCGAATAACTCATCGTCAGACAAAGACTTAGCTGGAGATGCAGGTGCGCCATCCTCCATATCGTCGCTAACGCCCAGTTTAACCATCAGAGCTTCAATCTTATTCAGCTGTTGATCTAACCATTTTTGATCTGCATCGTTGAGATCGCGGCCTTCTTCCAGCATGTCGAGTAACTGGTTTAGTCTTGGATCTTCTTCCAATTTCAGCAGTTTTTGCTCGTCAGTCAGCTTAGCTTGTTTCACTTTTGGCTGAGCGGCTTTATCTGTTACCACTGCCGCAGGAAGCGCTAAAGCCACTGGCTTTTTGCTGCCATGACGCGGGTCTTTTTTCTTAGCGGCCTGTTGTTGCGGCGCTTGCGCTAAAATTAAGCTTTCGTTATGACGACTGCCTGATTTATTGCCAGAATCTTTACGTTTGCCAGTCGCTACAGCGCGATCTTGCTTCTTCACTCTTGGCTGTAACTTAGGGCTGTTCTCGCCGCCCTTGCGTGTTTTCTTGCTACGAGACATGGTCTTCTCAATTGTTTACAACGTATGGCCCCGCAGACTAAGGTTGAGCTTGTCTACAAGGTGCGAAATTAGGTCGGGTGTTATACCAGATTATGATGTTTTTTGCATCAAAACGAGGTCCTTTGCGGCAAATAATAGTTCAAAATCGCTATTGTTTGTTAGGTACTCAAAGGTTTGTCGCTGGTAAAAACTCACATGGGTGAGGTTGTTCTTGTAATGCCACTTAGCAAAACCATCTAATTCAGTCAGTAACGGTGTGCTTATCGCTAGCCAACCACCAGGATGAAGTAGTCGAGAGAGTAAGGCCCACTCTTTTATTGGGTACTGAAAATGCTCAAAAACGCGATAACAGCAGATAAAATCATATTCTTGCTTTAACACATCATGATTCGGGGCAAAAAAGGGATCGTATTGGTTTAACTTGTGGCCCGCATTTTCTATGGTCGCCAGACTCTCATCATCGAGTATACGTCCAAAATTCAATCCTAATAAACTGCCAGCTTGCTGCTGCTCTAATTGCGCTAATAGCGGCAAAATAAATTGCGATAGCTGCTTTTGCTTCAAAGCTATGCGTGAACGACCGTATCTTTGTTTCTCTGCCGCGGGTGGCAAATGGCTACTGGCATTCGCAAAGGTTAACTCACATGTCTTGCAAACATAAAAACTTCGCTTTTTATCTTGATGAAGGAGTTGTGTCTGACTGTTATGACAAAGAGGGCATCTGGGCATTGAGTCTGCTGAAGTGGTTATTAAGGCTTTGATTGTACCAATTATATTGAGTTAGTGCACATTTTAGGCGCTGCAGTAGGCTGCAAATGACAATAAAGAAAAAAGGCGGCAGTTAAACTGCCGCCTTACAAAGGGTGCATCTAGCACCTTATCCTGATTCCAAGTATCCATACTTGCTATGCGACTTTCCCGGTCGGTATCCTTCTTTTTTTTACTGCTTTCCCTGCAACATTTTAGTTATCGGTCTTCCAGACACTTAATTTATTTTCTGTCGCCATCCTGACCACAGTTTCCGTAGATGGTCTCAAGACACATCTTGTTTAGCAGCGTCATCATTGACATTCAGTTAACCATCCATGTTGCTTAAAGTACCTTCCAGTGATAACAAGCTTCCAGCCAGTGCATCCTAAGCTTATTAGCTTCCTTTGCTACAGTTTGAATCATTCAAACTGTGTCCTGATGGGGCAAGTTACCCTGAGTGTAAGGCGTTTTGCTTAGTGCAAATTGGCGTTATCGGCCATCCCTTACAAAAATGTACTGACCTGGACTTCAACACGAAATCACAACTCTTATTATTATTAGAGAGTGGTCTTAATTATATTATTGTTATTGAATATATTTATTCTTATATCTTGAATGTTAACTATACCGAAATCTGCAAGTTATTATTAATCTTTTTGTACAAACAGATGGGTTTATCTCGGTACGGGGCTTATTAAACCCCAAATCTGTGATCTCTGTCAAGTAAGAATATTTGTCAGTTTACGTTAACGTAAACATGGTGGTGTGAAAACGGATGGCAACACCGTTTGCCAGTGTATAAGCCATAGGGGAGTTTGCTACTCTTTATCTTCGGTTAGCTGAACTTAACATTTGGTCATTTAGTGGGGGCTTGCGGTATTTTAGCAGAGGCAAAAGGTTGTAGAGGTAGGATAATAGGCCTGCATCAGTATGGCTCAAAGCGGACTGGCAGAATGAAATGGAAAAAGTCATAGCAAGGATGGTTGACGTTATAAACCATCCTTGCCAGTTTAGTGCTCACTAAATCGTGCACCTTTAGCTTTATTTCAGGCTAGACAAATACTTAGAAAGAGCGTCAATATCGCTGTCGCTTAACTTCTTAGCGACATCTTGCATCATGCCGTTGAGATCGTTATTGCGGCCCGCATCACGGAACTTAGTCAGTTGGATTTTGATATAGTTAGCGTGTTGGCCAGCTAAAGCGGGGAAGCCAGCAAGCTCTGCGCCTTTACCATCAGGACCATGGCATGCCATACAGGCTGTAATACCACGCGAAACATCCCCACCTTTGTAAAGTTTTGCACCAAGCTCTGGCACATCTTTCACTTCTGCGACTTGTAAAGTTTGGCTGGAGAAATATGCGGTAATATCGAGAATATCTTGATCACTAAGAGGCATTGCCATACCACTCATGATAGGATCCATTCGGCCATCTTTGCCACCCGTTTGTGCAGCACTACGGAAATCATGTAGTTGCTTTTGCAGGTATGTGGCATGTTGACCCGCAAGCTTAGGATACATATCGATCATACTGTTACCGTCCATACCGTGGCAGGCAGAGCAAACGATAATTTTAGTTTTTCCCGCTTCAGCATTACCTTCTGCAATCGCAGGTGAAGATATGGCGGCAACTACAACAGACAGCGCAAGAGCTAACTTTTTCATGGCGTTCCAACTTCTGGTTAAGATTATTATCCTGAGCTTACTAGGGTGACCCGCAAGCGTGGTAAAATATGTTTAATGTGATCGGGGTAATATTTTACACGAAAACGTGGAAAAGTAAGCAATTCTTCATTAATTATGGTATTGCGTAGAAAATATTTTGGAGTAAATAGTGACTGAATCTCATATAGATTTTCGCAGGGCGAAGTTTTTAATTAGTGCACCCGACATTGCACATTTGGATCAATATCTGCCCGGTGACGTTGGAGTTGAGATTGCTTTTGCTGGTCGCTCAAATGCCGGAAAATCAAGTGCGCTCAATGCATTAACCGAGCAAAAAAACTTGGCAAGAACCAGTAAAACCCCTGGTCGAACTCAGCTTATTAACGTGTTTGAGCTGGATGCACAGCGTCGCTTAGTAGACTTGCCGGGTTATGGTTTTGCGCAGGTGCCATTGGCGATGAAAAATAAATGGCAACAAGCACTTGGTGAATATTTACAGAAGCGTGCCTGCTTAAGTGGTGTTGTTGTGTTAATGGATATCCGTCACCCGCTCAAAGATTTGGATATGCAGATGATAGAGTGGGCGGTAGCGAGTGAAATACCTGTATTGGCGCTGTTGACTAAGTCTGACAAGTTAGCACAAAGCGCTAAAATGAAAACCGTCAATGAAGTTCGTAAAGCCTTAACTGATTTTGGGGATTGGGTCCAAGTTGAATCGTTTTCATCACTTAAAGGAACAGGAAAACCTAAAGTGCTAAGCATACTGAATGAATGGTGTCATCCTCAGTGGCTGACCGACGAATTAGATGCTGCAGATAGTGCTGAATAGTTGAATTGACAACATAAACAATAAACAGTCTAAAACTCGTACACAGCTTAAATCACAAGTTTAGCTGTGTATGTGCATCTGCTACGCTTATCCAGTCTTCGTTTCCCCAATCTATCTAGCTGCCACTGTTGTAAATTTCAGGCAAAAAAATAGCCGATAACTAGGTCATCGGCCAAAAATATTAGCTCTTTTGGGGAGAAGCTAAATTCAACAAGACTCAAGCACCATTAAATACCTTTAATGGTTCTCAATGAAGACAGCATACATTGGATTTACTTTTTATTAAAGTAAATACTCTAAAAAATGCGTTTGCCTAAAAAAGAGCAAAAAAAAAGCCTCAGCAAACAAGTTGCTGAGGCGCCATAATTTGGCTCATCACTATAAGTGAAATAAAGGTCTGAAAGATAGAACATCTTAACCTCTGTACCCTACGCAGAGAATAATACGCTATTTATCTTTAAATGGAAAACAGTTTTTTCAAAAATGAGGTAATTATGTGCGCTTGATCTCAGGTTGTGAGCGAAAAAACACCTTAAATTGATCTGAAAATTTCATAAAAAATGCTTAATAGGCTGATTTAACGGGGTAATCAGAAATTTATATACGAAAGAGATCAATAGTTGAGATTTAATGTTTTTACTCTAAATTCGGCTGAGTGTCTTAGTGTACGCATGAGAGAACAGCTGTTATGGCACTTTTGAGCATATACAACCTACTTGAGTGTTCTGCTTGATGACGCCGAATTAGGCGTTGCCAAGTACATTGGGCTGCTTGGCTATGAGTGCTTGGCCGTGAGTTATGCTTAGTGTTGCAGATTAAAATGTTAATGTAAGGAGGCTAAATATAAGGCGCAAAACTTATATTACATCGCAGGAGATTGCATTTAGGTACACCAGCACTTGATCTCACAAGAAGCTTCCCTGAGAACTCCATCGCGATTTCCCATGGGGGATTGCTATTTAGCGAGCTAACCTGAACTCAAAAATTGCATTCAGGTTAGCTTAATCTTCTGTTCAATTAGTTTGGTTGTTGGATGCTACAGTGTTAGTGAGCCTGATCCCAGTTATCACCAATACCCGCCTCGGCCAGTAACTCAACATCTAGATTGGCCGCTTGAGCCATAAGTTGACAGACTCTTAGCTTGAGTGTTTCAGCCTTGTCGGCGTCGACTTCGAACACCAATTCGTCGTGCACTTGCATGATCATGGCGATTTCGCCTTGGGTTTCTGTTGTTATCCAATTGGCGATGCTGATCATGGCTTTTTTGATAATGTCGGCGGCGGTGCCTTGCATTGGCGCATTAATCGCGGCACGTTCGGCGGCCTGGCGGCGCATCGCATTACGATCACGGATTTCAGGTAAGTAAAGACGGCGGCCAAACAGCGTCGATACGTAACCTAGGTCGGCGGCGCTGGCGCGGGTTTCCTCCATATATTTTAAGACGCCTGGATAGCGGGCAAAGTAAGTGTCGATATAGGTTTGGGCCTCGTGGCGGGGGATATCGAGCTGACGCGCCAACCCAAAGGCCGACATGCCGTAGATTAAGCCGAAATTGACCGCTTTAGCGCGGCGGCGTTGCTCGGTTGTTACATCGCCAAAGTCGATACCAAACACTTCCGCTGCCGTGGCTCTGTGAATGTCTTTTCCTTCGGCGAAGGCCTTGAGTAAACCCGCATCCTGGGATAAATGCGCCATGATCCTCAGCTCAATCTGTGAGTAGTCGGCGGCGAGTATTTTACGACCTTGGGGGGCGATAAACGCCTGACGAATGCGGCGCCCCTCTTCGGTACGGATTGGAATATTTTGTAGGTTAGGTTCGCTCGAAGATAAACGCCCCGTGGCGGCATTGGCTTGATGGTAACTTGTGTGCACGCGGCCAGTTTTGGCATTGACCATCAGCGGCAGTTTATCCGTATAGGTACTCTTTAATTTAGTCAGGCTGCGGTGTTCGAGAATGACTTTGGGGAGTGGATAGTCTAATGCCAATTCGACGAGCACTTCTTCTGCAGTCGATGGTGCTCCCTTGGGGGTCTTTTTGGTGATGGGATAGCCCAGTTTTTCAAAAAACAGCACCTGCAATTGTTTCGGCGAGCTTAAGTTGAATTTTTCGCCTGCAATATCATAGGCTTTAGACTCTAGTTCATCGATTTTACGCGCTAACTCTTCACTCTGTTGTCCGAGTAACATGCTATCGATTAATACGCCCTGACGCTCTATGTCCGAGAGTATTTGGATAAGAGGTAATTCAATCTCGGTGAAAACGGAGGCCAACTCGGCTTCTTTCTCCAGCCTTGGCCAGAGGTGTTGGTGCAAGCGCAGGGTAATATCGGCATCTTCGGCGGCGTAGGGCGCGGCGTTTTCCAGCGGGATTTGGTTGAAGGTGAGTTGCTTAGCGCCTTTTCCTGCAATATCTTCAAAACCAATGTTTTTATGGCCTAAGTACTTGAGTGCAAGGCCGTCCATATCATGGCGTGAAGCGACTGAGTTAAACACATAGGATTCGAGCATAGTATCGAAAGCGACGCCCTGCAGTTTGATCCCCGCATTGGCTAAGATACTGATGTCGTACTTAAGGTTTTGGCCGACTTTCTTAATCTTGGGATCTTCAAGTAGCGGACGCAGTTTCTCTAGTGCGACGGTTTTATCGAGTTGAGTGGGGGCTCCAACATAATCATGGGCCAAAGGTAAATAGGCTGCTTTCCCCGCCTCGACGGCAAATGACATTCCGACTAGCTCAGCCACCATATAATCTAAGCTGGTGGTCTCGGTGTCTACCGCCATTAAGCCGGCCTGCTTGAGCTTAGCAATCCAAGCGTCTAATTCGGCTTCCGTGAGAATACAATCGTATTGGGTTTCAAGCGTTTCGGTTGAGGTGGAGGTTTCCTCTGTTGCTACACTGGTGACGGCGGTTCTTGTGATTAATTTATTATCTAACACTTCCGCTAGCCAACGTTTGAATTCCATTTCACCATAGCATTGGATCAGCTCATCTCTGTCTGCGGGTTTAACTGTGAGTTCATGCCAGTCTTGCTCGAGTTCAACATCGGTCTTGATGGTGGCGAGTTCATAGGAAAGTTTGAGCATGTCGGCATTTTCAATGATCTTCGCCGCCATGGTTTTTGCGCCCCTAAAGCCTAATTCGGAGACTTTCTCGGGCTCTGCTAGCAAATTGGCGACACTGCCAGCCCCAGTGAGCATGGCTAATGCGGTTTTTTCACCGACACCGGGTAGGCCGGGGATGTTATCAGCCTTATCGCCCATCAATGCCAAGAAATCGATAATTCTGTCTGGGCCTACACCATATTTAGCCGTAACTTCCTCTGGACCCATAATGGTATCGGTCATGGTATTGATCAGCGTGATATTGTCATCTACGAGCTGCGCCATATCTTTATCGCCAGTGCTGATCAATACCGAGCGTTTTTCGAGACTCGCTTGTCGGGCAATAGTACCGATCACATCGTCGGCTTCAACACCCGGAATAGAAATCAGCGGTAATCCTAAGGCGCGGATAATGCGATGTAGGGGTTCTATCTGTGAACGCAGATCATCGGGCATCGGGGGGCGATGCGCTTTATATTCGTCGTATAAGTCATTACGGAAAGTTTTACCTTTGGCGTCGAATACCACGGCGATGTGGCTGGGTTGGTAACGAGTCAATAAACTACGGAGCATATTGACTACACCATAAACGGCTCCCGTTGCTTCGCCCTTTGAGTTTGTCAGATGAGGAGGCGCATAATAAGCGCGGTACAAATAAGAAGATCCATCCACAAGGACAAGTGGGTTATTGGCAATAGTTGGCATAGGTAATTTTCGTTTATCGATGACTTAGATGGCGGTTAGCATGCCACAGATGCACTATTTCAGCCACGGCAAATTGACTCTCAGCCTGTGGATAAGTCTGTGAGTGAAAAAGTCAACTGTGAATAATGGCGTTGTTTACGGCTTAGTGCGATTTTTTTAAGTTGTTGATTTTTATATTTATAAAATATTTGTGTGAGTTCAATACTGTTTCTTGAAAAATCTTCCTGATTTGTGGATTTTTTATTGACTCCGTAAAATACATCTAAGGCTGGCTTAATTTTCACCGTCTGTCAGATTCGACGAATTAAGTTAGCACGATTTTTAATCAGATCAACCAATTTGTTTATGGTTTGTTAAAATCAAATGGCATAAGAAGGATATTTTTAATGAAAAAAATCGCAGTGTTACTCAGTGGGTGCGGTGTTTTCGATGGAACTGAGATCCATGAATCGGTTTTAACCCTATTGTCTCTGTCAAAGGCGGGTGCGAGCTATCAATGTTTTGCCCCCGATATCCAGCAGATGCATGTTGTTAATCATTTTTCCGGTGAGATTGAGAAGGCGGTGCAGCGCAATGTATTGGTGGAATCGGCACGCATTGCCCGCGGAGAAGTTAAAGCGACCACAGAACTGGATATCGATGAATTCGATGCCTTGATCATCCCCGGTGGTTTCGGTGCGGCGAAAAATCTGTGTAATTTCGCCACTAATGGCAGCGAGTGTGAGGTAAACCCCTTAGTGGCTGATTTTATCAACGAGTTTATTTTGGCTAAAAAACCCGTTGGTTTTATCTGTATCGCACCTATGATGATCCCGCGCTTATATGGGCACGGGGCAAAGGGAACGATTGGTAATGATGTCGATACTGTCGCGGCCTTTAATCTGATGGGCGGCGTTCATCAAGCTGCAACAGTGCACGATATTGTGATAGATGAAGCGAACAAGATAGTCAGCACACCCGCTTATATGCTCGCGGGGAATATTGCTGAGGCACATTCTGGTATCGAAAAGCTCGTCGCCAAAGTGCTGGAGTTGGCAAAGTAAGTGGTGTCGCAATCGGGCCAAGATAACGCTTTATGTGGTTATCTTGGTCAAGTGCAGATGCGCTTAGTGTGTGGCTTTACGGCTATCGAACAGACCTTGGGCTAAGCCGATAATTAGGCCGCCGATATGGGCACCGTTTGCGACCGAAATACCCAGCACGTCGGTAAAGCCTAATGCTAACCAAATCAACATAAAACCCATATAGGAAGGGGGTAAACCAATACCCGCGGCAGGCTTACGTATGCCCATCACCCAGGTATAACCTGCGACAGCGTAGACGACGCCGGATAGGCCGCCAAAGTGAGGTCCACTGACATAGTATTGAATGATGTTAGGTAGGGTCCCTGCCACGAGTAATAAAATCAGCAGGGGTGCAGTGCCCATTCGAGTCTCGATTTTTCCGCCCAAATACCACCACCAGAGTAAGTTGAAAATGATATGCATGGCCGAAAAGTGCAGCAAACTTGGAGTGAAAACGCGCCAGAACTGGCTGAAATCTGCATTAGGTACAGCGCCAAAATAGGACAGCGCTTCATAGGTTGGGTTTGCAAATCCGAAGTTCATCGCCGCAAAAATAACGCTGCAGAGTGCAAATACGATTAAGGTGATTGGACCCGCACCAGTAATAAACTGGGTAAAAAGCTGCAATGACGGTGCGCCATAATCGAGCTTAGTATGAGTATCGCCGTGTTCCCAGGAAGCCTGTAGATACTTGCTATCGTAGGGATGAGTAATAAAGTGGGCAAACTCTTTACGGGCTTGCGCTACATCTTTGTCGTGGATAACGAGAATGGCGACTCCTTTCATCAGCGGCTCAATTTGGCAGTCGATATGCTCCCCCTTAAGGTAATCGACAAATGCCTGCGCGGCTCTGCTGTTTGGGAGTCGGCCAATCTCTATCATGCATTCGCCCCATGCCAGGCGCTAAAGCCGCCGTCTAGGCTGTAGACATCATCAAAGCCTTGCTCGCAGAGATACTGCGCGGCATTTTGGCTGCTGATACCGTGGTAACACACCACGACCAGCGGCTTATCCATATCGGCTTGGCTAATAAATTGCGCTAGATTTTCGTTATTCAAATTGAATGCGCCGTCAATGTGGCCGTTGCTAAAGCTATTGCCATCGCGGATATCGACGATTTGCACTGGCGTTGACTCGGTCATGTGCACTAATTGATTAACACTTAAGTGTTTAAAGGAAGACATAATAAAACCTGAGATTGCTAAGAAACGGTAAGCGATGGGATAAGTGTGCAACAAGGGGCTGCGAGTGTACAGCCCCTATCTTGGTATGAGTTATCTCAGCTGGGGATTAATCCCAGCTGAGGATCACTTTACCCGATTGACCCGAGCCCATAGCCTCGAAGCCCTGTTGGAAATCATCAATCTTGAAGTGGTGAGTGATGATTGGGGAAATGTCTAAGCCAGATTGGATAAGGCTTGCCATCTTGTACCAGGTTTCGAACATTTCGCGGCCGTAGATGCCCTTAATGACCAGACCCTTGAAGATCACTTTGCTCCAATCAATCGCCATTTCGCCACCCGGAATTCCGAGCATAGCGATTTTGCCGCCGTGGTTCATGGTATCTAACATGGCGTGGAAGGCCGAAGGTACGCCAGACATCTCCAGACCCACGTCAAAACCTTCGGTCATGCCCAGTTCTTTCATCACGTCTTTCAGGCTTTCTTTCGATACGTTGACTGCGCGGGTAGCTCCCATTTTACGGGCTAACTCTAAGCGATATTCGTTAACGTCGTTGATCACTACATGGCGCGCACCTACATGGCGACACACGGCTGCAGCCATAATGCCGATAGGACCTGCGCCTGTGATCAACACGTCCTCGCCGACTAAATCGAAGGACAACGCTGTGTGAACGGCGTTACCGAATGGGTCGAAGATAGAGGCTAAATCGTCGCTGATATCATCGGGGATTTTAAAGGCGTTAAAGGCGGGGATCACTAAGTATTCGGCAAATGAACCTTCGCGGTTTACGCCGACACCAGAGGTATTACGGCATAAATGGGTACGGCCAGCGCGGCAGTTACGGCAGTGGCCACAGGTGATATGGCCTTCGCCAGATACGCGGTCACCAATGTTAAAACCACGAACTTCTTGGCCTATATCAACCACTTCACCCACATATTCGTGGCCGACAACCATAGGCACAGGAATGGTTTTTTGTGACCATTCGTCCCAGTTGTAGATATGCATGTCGGTACCGCAAATCGCGGTCTTTTTAATCTTGATCAGCAGATCGTTATGGCCCATTTCAGGCTTAGGCGCATCGACTAACCAAATGCCTTTTTCGGCTTTTAACTTGCTTAGTGCTTTCATTTGTAGGGTCCTAAATAATCGCCATTTCTTTGGCAATACGGGTAAAGGCTTCAATCGCTTTGTCGAGTTGCTCACGGGTATGTGCCGCCGACATTTGCGTACGGATCCGGGCTTGTCCCTTTGGAACGACAGGGAAGGAGAAGCCAATCACGTAGATATGCTCTTCTAATAAGCGGTTAGCAAAATCGCTTGCCAGTTTCGCATCACCAATCATCACTGGGATAATCGCGTGATCGGCACCGCCTAAGGTAAAGCCTGCCGCTGACATTTTTTCGCGGAAATAACGGCTGTTTTCCCAAACCGCTTCGCGCAGGGCTTGGCCGGATTTGAGCATCTCTAATACATGGATTGATGCGGTCACGATAGAGGGCGCTAATGAGTTAGAAAACAGGTAAGGGCGAGAGCGTTGACGTAACCAGTCGATGACTTCTTTTTTACCCGAGGTGAAACCGCCCGATGCGCCGCCTAGGGCTTTGCCTAGGGTGCCAGTAATGATATCGACACGGCCCATCACGCCACAGTGTTCGTGGGAACCGCGGCCGTTTTGGCCAACAAAGCCCACGGCATGGGAATCGTCTACCATCACGAGAGCGCCGTATTTATCGGCTAAATCACATACGCCTTTAAGGTTGGCGATCACGCCATCCATGGAGAATACGCCGTCGGTGGCGATCAAAATATTGCGCGCACCCGCTTCTTTCGCGGCGATCAGCTGAGTTTCTAAATCCGCCATATCGTTATTGGCGTAACGGAAACGCTTAGCTTTACATAAACGCACACCGTCGATGATTGAGGCATGGTTTAAGGCATCGGAGATAATCGCATCTTCGGCATCTAACAGGGTTTCGAACAGACCGGCGTTTGCATCGAAGCAAGAGGAATACAGAATCGTGTCTTCCATGCCGAGGAATTCACTCAGGCTAGCTTCTAGCTTTTTATGGATATCTTGGGTACCGCAAATAAAACGTACCGACGCCATACCAAAGCCGTGGCTCTCTAAACCTTGCTGGGCGGCTTTGATCAGCTCGGGGTGATTGGCTAGGCCTAAATAATTGTTAGCGCAAAAGTTAACAACTTCTTGGTGATTAACTTGAATGGCAGTCTGTTGCGGTGAGGCAATAATACGCTCGCTTTTGTATAAGCCTTCGGCTTTGATATCTGCAAGCTGTTGATTAATCTGTGCGTAGAATGAGGTAGAGGCCACCTGATATCTCCTTAGTTAACTTTATTCTGATTCTGGGAGTGGCGGCATTCTAACTCTAAACCTAATTGGCCTACAGCCTTTTTTTCATGCAGCTTAGCCAGATAAATTAGTTTAGGGGTAAAGCCGTTATTACATTATAAAAACTAATGTGTAACATCAATTAATCGTCATTCGAAAATGCTGAAATTGACCTTTTTGAGTGGCTTAGTGATAAGCTCGTTACCTAGCTGGCAAAGGATTATCCTAATGGATTTGGCCGCCCGCACTCAGTGTTATGACTAGTAAGTCTAGTCCCTAATGCGGGCTTCCCGTATAGGAGTTGGGGATATTTAGCTAGGTTCTTGGTTGGCTAAGTCGTGATAATGCTGCTCTAGGCGCGTAAAGGTCGCGATGGACGTTGGTGTCGCATAAGCTTTGAAAATCATC
Organism: Shewanella sp. CG12_big_fil_rev_8_21_14_0_65_47_15; assembly: GCF_002783505.1. Taxonomy (GTDB): domain Bacteria; phylum Pseudomonadota; class Gammaproteobacteria; order Enterobacterales; family Shewanellaceae; genus Shewanella. Next base: position 99,162 of record NZ_PFGL01000049.1, on the reverse strand, counting down.
AGTACCCTTAGCACACCTTCGTAGAGGGTCGCTTTAGTGATGGTAGAGGTGCTGGATTGAGTGAGTTGATAGCCAATCCAAAAGCTGACGATCATCTTGATGGTATCCGCGAGCGGGGTGATTTTGTCGGTATCGACACTTAAAAAACCATCCTGTTTAAGCTGGTGCAACACTTGGCTAGAACGGGTCAAGACCTGTTGTTGGGCATGCAGATAGCGCTTTTTCAACTCTTCATCGCGGGCGAGAATATCGGCAAGATTGGCGTACATAAAGCGAAATTGCCATAGGGTATAGAACATGGCATCGAAGTAGCCAATTAACAGTTCTACATTCACCTGCTTCCCTTCATAGGGTTGGAACCCTGACTCGAGGTGATTTTCATAGAGGCTGAAAATAGAGCGAATAATGTCTTCTTTATTACGGAAGTGATAATAAAGATTCCCGGGACTCATATTTAAGTGGGCGGCAATATGATTCGTCGTGATATTTCGTTCGCCGTGCTCATTGAATAGCTCCAGGCTGGCATAGATGATTTTGTCGCGGGTTTTCATAAGTTATCCAAATTGCGAGTGTAATTGGGAAAGCTAACCAACGACCGCCATACTGCTGGTAAATTATCCCTCATTTAAATCGTATCGAATGTTTGGTTTGATGAACGAACAAAAATTCAATGTGATGGCTATTATGCTAACATTGCCGCTATTCATCAGGCAAAACCCATAAGCACGTTTTTTATGAATCGATTTTTTTACAGTGCGCTGCTTTATCTTTTATCTCCTCTGCTCATTGTCTATTTGGCTTTTCGTGCCATTAAAAGCCCCGATTACCTTGGCCGTTGGGGGGAGCGTTTTGGTTTAACGAGACTTAAATCGACGGATTTACTGATCCACTCAGTGTCTATGGGGGAAACGCTCGCGGCGATCCCGCTTATTCGCCTGATTCAGCAATCTCACCCTGAGCTAAGTATTACGGTCACGACCAGCAGCCCTACGGGATCGGCAGAGGTGCGCAAAGCCTTTGGTGGTTCGGTGCAGCATTGTTATCTGCCCTTCGACCTGCCTTGGTGTGTGAATCGGTTTTTACGCCAGCTATCCCCGAAATGGTGCCTGATTATGGAAACTGAGCTGTGGCCTAACTTAGTCGCAATTGCAGCCAAACGAGGCGTACGTTTGATGCTGGCCAATGCTCGCCTGTCGGCTAAATCGGCGGCGCAATATGCTAAGCGTCCAAAGCTCAGCCAGCCTATGCTGCAACGACTCGATGTGATTGCGGCGCAGACGCAAGTGGAAGCGCAGCGCTTTATCGAACTCGGTGTATCGCCAGACAGAGTGACAGTCTGCGGTAGCTTGAAGTTTGATCTCAGTATTACCCCCGAGCGTTTAGCCAATGCCAAGCTATTGCGTCAGACTTGGGGGCGCGAAACATCGCCGATTTGGGTTGCGGGCAGCGTACATCCTGGTGAATTTGACGCTATGCTCACAGCCCATAGGCAAGTATTAGCACAATGGCCCGATGCCCTATTGATTATCGCGCCGCGTCATCCGGAACAGTTTAACTCCGTTGCCCAAGTGGTTGCGGCGCAAGGTTTTGAATCCGTTCGTCGCAGCGAAAATCAGCCCGTGACGCCTAAGACGCAAGTGCTGGTGGGCGATACCATGGGCGAATTGCTCACCTTTTATGGTGCCGCGGACCAAGCCTTTGTCGGGGGGACATTGATCGAAAACGGCGGCCATAACCCCTTGGAGCCTGTCGCTATGGGCGTGCCTGTGATGGTGGGACCAAACCACTGGGACTTTGCCCAAATTACCCAAATGCTGGCGGATGCGGGTGGTTTGCGGATTGTTGGCTCAGCGCAAGAACTAGGGCTAAATCTTATCCAATACTTTGAAACTCCTTCACAACGCCAACAGGCGGCGAGCGCTGGTCTTGCCGTGGTGGAGGCGAATCGCGGTGCCTTGCAGCGGCAATTTGCGCTAGCGCAATCCCTAATAAAGGCTTAATACGGCTGGTGAATTAGGCGCTTTGCATTGCCCCTTGATAGCCCTTCATCAGTGATGCCCAGTTATCGGCGCTGAAAGCAAGGCTTGGCAGTTTGCCTTGTTCTTTATTGAAGGAGCGTAATAGTCTGTCTAGATTGGCTTTTTGCCATTGCGGGTTCGGTGTTTTTAATTCACCTCGGTCGAAATCGATAAGATAAAAGCGTTCCGGCGTCACTGACTCAGTTTGCGCAGGCTGGAACAGAATATTTTTGGCATTGAGATCGGCATGATACACACCACGCTGGTGGAATTGGGCGATAGTCGCGCCCAACACCTGCCATTGCCCCGTGCTCATTATTTCTTTACTGAGTTTAGCGACTAAATCTTCGGCACCTTCGACCCGTTCGATAATAATATCGGCGCGGTAAAATAATCCATCGCGCACTATGTTGGCGGCAATCGGTTTAGGTACGGCAAAATCTTCGCGATACAAAGTGTCTAATAAGCGTAACTCACCCAGGGCACGGGTATTTTCAAGGCCTGTATAAAGGTAAGCGTCTTTACTGAATTTCTCCATTAAGCCGCCACGCCAATAGTGGCGTAATACCCAATGGCTAGCGCCAGAAGCGACAAACCAGGTGGTGTAGCGGCCCTTGGATGAGCCGACGACAGCCTCTTTAGCGCGCCAAAAATCCACCGAGAACCAAGCTGGAGCGATAGCTGTTGGCGTATCTTGGCAAAGCGCCATATGGCCTTGGGCGGTTTTTATGATCTGTATCTGAGCATTCATCGGAGAATTGTTGACTTAAGCGTGGCACCTAGGGCCATTCTACATTAAGATCCTTAGCTTGCGCCAAATAACCTTAAAAGCTACGAGCTTCAACCCTAATGAGTTTACATCCCAATAGTATGAATTCCCTTTGTTTACTGCGGCTATCGGCTATCGGTGACGTCTGTCATGCCGTGGCTATGGTGCAGGCGATTCAGCGGCAATATCCCGAGCTTAAGATTACTTGGGTAATAGGTAAGCTTGAGTATCAATTATTGAAGCACTTACCCGGTATTGAGTTTGTTATTTTCGATAAATCTCAAGGCTGGCGTAGCTATTTTAACTTACGTAAGGCCTTAAAAGGCAGACGGTTTGATGTGCTGCTGCATATGCAGGTTGCCCTACGCGCAACCTTGGCATCCCTAGCCATCTCGGCAAAAGTACGCATAGGTTTCGACCGTGCCCGTGCTAAAGAAGGCCAGTGGCTGGTGACTAATCACAGGGTTGAGCCCTTAACTCATCCCCATGTGCTTGAAGGATTTATGGGTTTTGCTAAGGCGATTGGAGTTAACGACCTCACGCCACAGTGGCATATTCCGGTGCCGATTGCTGATACTGAGTTTGCAAAGACGCAGATTAAAGATGATGAGAAAGTCTTTATCATTTGTGCCGCCGCCAGTAAGGCCGAGCGCAACTGGTTGCCCGAGCGTTATGCCGCTGTCGCGAGCCATGCGATTGCGAAAGGATTTAGAGTTATGCTCTGTGGTGGCCCAACTCAACTTGAGAAGGATTTAGCCGAGCAAATTTTGCAGGCTTGTCCCGCTAAGATCGATAATTTGGTGGGTAAAACCAGTCTGACGCAATTATTGGCGCTGCTAAAACGCGCAAGCCTAGTGTTAGCGCCCGATACGGGTCCAGCGCATATGGCCGTTACCCAAGGCACGCCTGTTATCGGCTTATATGCCCATTCCAATCCGGGGCGAACCGGGCCCTATCTATCGCGGCAATATGTGGTGAGCGTCTACGATGAGGCGATAAGTTCCCAGCATAGCGGCGAGGTAAAGTGGGGAACTCGTGCTAAGGGAGAGCATCTTATGGCATTGATCGGCGTTGAAGCCGTGATTGAGAAGTTTGAGCTGGTAGTTCAGCAGGGCTCAGTTAAGGCCTGTTAGATTCGGTCTCAGGTATTTAACGGCACCCTATTGCCGTGCGTTTTTAGATTATGTTAGGAGACAAGTCATGCGGATAGCCATTGCCATCGACAGTTTAGCGGGCGGCGGGGCCGAGAAGGTCATGCTGACCTTAGCTAAGCAATTTATACACTTAGGGCATGAGCCGCATTTCTTAGTCATGGAGGATAATCAGTACTATGAAACTCCGGATAATTTGCCTGTTCATCAATGTTTTGCCGACAAAGATAAAGATTATGATCACTTTGGGCGCCTAACGGCTTCGGTCAATAAACTGCAGACAAAAATTGCCGAGATTGAATCTCGAGTGGGTAAGTTCGATTTATTCCTCTCAAATCTAGATAAAACCAATTTGATGATGACTAAAACGGGAGTGTCGCCACTCTATGTGATCGTTCATTCCTCTGTAGAAGAAGAGTTGAGCCGTCAATTTAAGCTCGGCCCATTCGCCTACCTTAAAAAGCTCAGAGCCAAAAAAGCCCTCAATGGTCAGCATTTGATTACCGTCTCAAATGGCATAGCAAAAGAGATTAAAGATAAAGGTCGTTTTCATCCCGCATCCATGCAGACCATCTATAATCCATTTGAATTTAATGAAATTGTTGCTCAGTCGCAGCAAGAGAATCCTCAAATTCCTCAGGGTGAATACCTTATTCATGTTGGCCGCTTTGCTAAACAGAAACGCCATGATGTGCTGTTTGAAGCTCTGAAGCTCACACAAAATCAGCTACCCGTTGTGCTTTTGTGCCATAACCACAAAAAAGCCATCAAAGCGGCGAAAAAGTTCGGTATTGAGAAACGCTTAATCATTCCCGGGTTTCAAAGTAATCCCTTCCCTTGGATAAAACGCGCTAAGGCACTCGTGCTCAGCTCAGATTTTGAAGGCCTGCCCACAGTCTTGATTGAATCATTAGCCTGTGGAACCCCAGTTGTTAGTACCGATTGCCCCCATGGACCAAGTGAGATTCTAACTGGTAATTTATCGCCCTATCTAGTGCCGCGCCGCGATCCTAAGGCGTTGGCAAAAATGATCGATGAAGTGGTCAAGCAGCCACCATCCTTAGCGGAGGTTGAAATCTTGGCAAAGGTTGATGCGACCTTGATTGCCAAGCAATATTTGGCACTGGCAAAATAATTTAACCTTTAGCCTTGTAGGAGGATGCGGGTGGAAGAAGTCAAACAAGCGAAGAGACGTTACTTATTGTACATTGCACAGAATTATTCCTATGCGATGCTAAGACCCATCCAGCAAGTTATTTGGGATAGGGGCGATGAGGTCTGCTGGTTTTTAGAGGGGAAGGAGGTCGATCCTAAGTTTCTAAAGGCCGATGAGCGGCGCTTGCTGAGTATCGATGCCGTTAAAACTTGGAAACCCGATGCCGTGTTTGTTCCGGGTAATGTTGTGCCCAGTTTTATTCCTGGTGTAAAAGTTGGTGTATTCCATGGCTTTAATGCGGGGAAAATGAACCATAAGGGCCGTGAAGATCACTTCGAAATCCGCGATTGTTTTGACTTATATTGCACTCAGGGCCCGGCGACAACACTGCCTTTCCTCAAACTGGAGAAAAAGTTTGGTACTTTTACCGTCGCCGAAACGGGCTGGCCGGCATTAGACCCTCTTTTTCTTGAGAATAAAGATAATCCCTATATCAAAGCGGATGACCCAAGGCCAGTCGTACTCTTTTGCTCGACATTTTCCCCTAGCTTGACCTGCGCGCCCGCGGTATTTGAACAGATAAAAGCCCTGTCGCAAAAGAGCCAATGGCGCTGGTTGGTGCAATTTCATCCTAAGATGAACCCTAGGATTGTGGAGCAGTACAAGGCACTGGAAAACGAGAATTTACAGTTTGTTGAAACTGATAATGTGATCCCTTTACTGCAGGCTGGGGATGTGATGTTGTGTGACACCTCATCGATTCTGTTGATGTTTTTAATGCAGCGCAAGCCTGTAGTGACCTTTAAAAATCAGTCACCAAAAGATCATTTAATCGACATTAGCCGAGTCGAAGAGATTGAGCCAGCATTAGCCAGAGCGCTCAGCCGTCCCGAAGATTTGATGGTGCATATCCATGATTATTGCAACCAAATCCATCCAACGGGTGATGGTCAATCTAGCCAACGTGTTTTGGCTGCGACAGATGCCTTGATTGATAAGGGCACAGGTTGGCTGAAACCTAAGCCTTTGAACTTGCTGAGACATTTTAAAATGCGCCGTAAGTTAGGCTATTGGAAATTGTTTTAAGAAAAAGTAAGGCCGACATAGTGTCGGCCTTGTTTTTAGCTTTGTGCTTTAGTCTCTTCGACCAGCTTAAAGATAATCTCTTGCATGTTTTTCTGAAAATCTTCAACGCTGTGGTTAGCTTTGATGTAGTTAACCGCTTTTAGCGCTAGCTCTTGGCGCAGAGGCTCGTTTTCCATCAAATGGCGGATGCCGTCGACAAAGAGTGGGACTTTATCGAAACCATCGCCCAATACCGTGCCAGTAAATACCCCAAATTGGCTGGTGAGTACATCGGGATCACGACAGCTCACGAGTAGCGTTCCGTAGGATAGGGCTTCCAAAAACGAAATTGGTAGTGCCTCGTGGATTGAGGTGTTCACTAAAATCTTAGCGTCCTTAATCAACAGTGCTTTTTTCTCGCCCTCAACATGCCCTACAAAGTGTAAATTAGGAATATCAAGGTAGTTATTCATGATGGATTGGTTTTTCTTGGACTGTCTAAAGGATTGACCAAGCATGAAAAACTCATATTCTGGCATCAGTTTGGCAATCTCACAGAACAACCAGCCACGCTTAACCGACTCGATACGGCCGAGGAAGATAATGTGATTTTTCTTCGGATGGGTTTCGACATCGAAGCTGTGATCGATTTCGATAGGATTAGGTAAGTATTTGATCTCGGTTTTATCGTCGAGGTTGTAGAGATCCCGCGCTTTTCTATCGAGAAAACGTGCTTGAGAAATAAACGAAACTTTACCCGCGGCCCATAGGTCGTGGACAAACTGATAAATGTTGCTATCCCAATAACTTTTCTCAGGAAAGAGTTTTACTGTATTAATTTCGTCCCACTCGTAATCGGGGCGTGGATCTTGAACCCAGAACAACAGTTTTTTATCGATATTTGGGATTGTTTTAAGAATACGATAGGAATGGGTCGTCATTTCGATGGATAAAAAAAGATCATAGTTTTTCTTTTTTAAGAATCTAATATTAAGAAAATCCATAAACTTAGCGGCAAGACGATACACTTTGATACCATCAATCATATAACGACGGGGAATTAAGCGCTGTTTACTACAATCTTTCTTTATCAGTACTTCTACTTCAATGTTCTCATTGGGTAAGTGTTTGGCGATAAGATGACGCGCCAGAAAGCCGTATCCACCGTATACTGTACCTGTGCCACCAAAATATTCATCGACTAATAAAGCGACCTTTAGCTTACCCATAATTACCCCAAAAATACCCACAAACTCCATTTGTGAGACAAATTTATTCGAAGACGAGTATTTTGAGGTTTTTAATTCTGCCGATCAATTAAATAATTATTTTATTAATACAGAACGAAGTTTTGTATAGCTAGATTTTTTTAAATGTGTTTAATTTGTATCAGTTTAATAAAAGCATGAGGGGGTTTAATTGAATTGAAATCATAATTGATACAATTGTTATGTAAATATTTAACACACACCCATTCCGTATCATTTTGTTGCAGCATCAATGGGAGCCAATATAAGAAATGGCGTTCCCATTAATCATGACCGATAGTTATTGCGCTAACTGAATATATTGCGTGGCAATATATTGGCTGTCTACGGCCTTTAATATTTCTAGGTTGTCTAGGGATGGTGGTGAGGCCAAGCACTCGAGTGCCTTCTGTGCTAATAGCGCAGGTTGACGAACGGGGACTAAATACTTGGCTAGATGCCCTGTGAGAATTTCATTAGGGCCGTGCGGACAGTCAGTACTGACAACGGGTGTCCCGCAGGCTAATGATTCAATGACTACTGTGGGTAAACCCTCAAAATCGGAACTCAGCAGCATTAATTCTGCCTTGGCAATCCAAGCATAGGGGTTGTGTTGAAACCCTGGGGTGATAATACGATGTTCAACCCCGTATTTTTTAGCTAATTTTCGGGCCTTGTTTGGCCTATTACACAGCAGGACTAATTTAGGTGCCGTTGGCATGTCCCGCAGAGCCTTGAAGAGAATATCATGGCGCTTCTGGCGAGTAACTCGACCAACATGGATCATGAAAGGTTCATTGGGAATGTCAGCGATGACCCCTTGAGCCTTATGTTTGATTTCTGCGAGTCGAAAAGGGTTGTATATGGTTTGCACACTCTGGGGTTTTAGCCATGGGGTGGCCCTTAGCTCGTCGGCAATGCCATTAGAGACTGTGATAATTTTTTTACCGATCAGCGCTTTGGCTTTTTTCCAGCGCCGCCAAAAATGCACTGGGCCGCGTTTTAGCTCCATCAATAATTCTTGCTTTAGCGCACAATGGCAGAAGTAGTAGCAAGGTTCAAAATGGCAGCCGGAAACAACTACATCGCAGTCGGTCGAATTGCTTAAAAACAGTGAAAACTTGCCGGTTTCCTCGATTTCTTTCACTTTAGCTTTGAGGTGCGACCTTTGTTCATCTAACGAAGTTTTTTGACCCGCTTCAAATAGATAGTGAATAGTAACATTTTGAGGAGGCATAAAATCGCCTTCTTTGTGAAACACAAATAAGTGAACATCTTGCCCGGCTTCCTGCAGCACTTCTGCCTGGGATAAAGCTATTTTCACTGTGCCGTTGGAGAAAAAGTTATGGCAAAAAATCGCGATTTTTTTCATAGGAATGCTCTTATTGCGTTGCTCTGTAAGCCGTTGCTTTCAATCAAGTTGTCTAAGCTACAACCGCGAGTAAAGACGGGGCGCTATTTGGGGCTATTCAATCCCTCTCTGCTAAGTGGCTGCATTATATCAGTTCACGCCTTTACATGGGCTTAATCCCAAGTATTCTTGCTATTTTTTAGTTTTTTATGGGTATTTAAAGCGGTTTTTGCCGTGATTATTCACTCGCTTGGCTAAAACGAGTAGACTGACGGGCAACGATTTTATGGTATCCATATAAGTTGGGTCAGCAAAGTGCACACAAGAGCAGTTTATCCAGGGACCTTCGATCCCATTACTAATGGTCATGCCGATTTAATCGAGCGTGCGGCTAAGTTATTTAAACATGTGGTCATTGGTATTGCCGCCAATCCTTCAAAGCAGCCTCGATTCACCTTAGAAGAGCGGGTTGAACTGGTCAATCGTGTGACCGCACATCTGGATAATGTCGAGGTCGTTGGATTCTCTGGTCTGTTGGTCGATTTTGCCAAGGAGCAAAGGGCCAGTGTGTTGGTGCGTGGCCTGCGGGCTGTATCTGATTTCGAATACGAGTTCCAATTAGCGAATATGAATCGCAGATTGAGCCCAGAGCTTGAAAGTGTGTTTTTAACTCCCGCCGAGGAGAACTCCTTTATTTCTTCGACCTTAGTAAAGGAAGTCGCCTTACATGGTGGCGATGTGAGCCAATTTGTTCACCCCGAGGTGGCCATGGCATTAGCGGCAAAGCTTAAGACCGCTAAGGCGTAGAACTGGCAAAGCGAATGATCTTTTGTGGTATTTTTATGTTAATTTTGAGGCATTGTGACCTCGCGATGATAATGAAAAGGATGTTATGAAGGCTTTTTTTACCCCCACTATCCTCGCTACTAGCGTTGTCTCTGGCTTACTGTTTTGCTCTACACTCGCCGCTGCGCCTTGGGTGGATGCCTCGGATATTTATCTTCGAGCCGATATTCAAGCATTGGCCGATGCGGGGGTGATCACTGTGCCTGTGAATACTTTCCCCTTGATGTGGTCGGGAATAGGTGGCGATTTAGCGAACGTCGAGCCAGAACTCCTTTCGCCAGCATTAGTGCAAGCCTTTGCCCGCGTTAACTTCTATTACCACAATGCGGTCGAGAATCGCGGCAATGCCAGAGTGAAAGTCTCAGCGGCGACGGATCCGGCAAGGTTTCAGCACTATGGTTCTGAATACCGCGAGAAGGGTGAAGTGAAGGGGTCCTATGAGTATTTAGGTTCGCGCATTGCTTACAAGACGACAGTGACAGAAACCTATGATCCCCAAGATAATAAAAACTTTCGACTCGATGATTCCTATTTTGCGGTCATCATGGGCAACTGGATTGCGACTTTAGGCTCGGTTGAGCAGTGGTGGGGAGCGGGGTTCGACTCTGCACTACACCGTTCGAATAACGCCCGTTCCATGCAGTCACTCTCTTTGAGCCGCAACAACGCCGCGGCCTTTGAAACGCCTTGGTTATCTTGGGTTGGTCCCTGGACATTTAAGACCGGATTTAGCCTCACCGAAGCCGAACGTGCCGTGCCTAAAACGGCATTGTGGGATATGCGCCTCAGTGCCAAGCCCATAAAGCAAGTTGAAATCGGCCTCGCCTGGTCGACTCTGTTTTGTGGCGAAGGGCAAGAGTGTAACTTGAGTTCCTGGTGGGATGCGGTTGCGAGTAATTCGGTTTGTATTGATGGTTCCAACGATTGCGCCCCCGATCAGCGTCGGGATGCGGGCCACAGAACGCAGAGTATTGATCTTCGCTATGCCGACACTTGGCAGGATATTCCCGTGGGATTATACCTAGAACGTAGCTGCGAGAATGGCAGCGACTGTGGTTCCCTCTGGGGGATGGATACCCATTTTGGTACTACGGGTAAGCAGTTTAAGCTGTTTATGGAATACTCGGATACCTATGTTAAGTGTGATGGTGACAGTGCTAATTGCTTCTATGAGGACCCGGTTTATCTGAGCGGTGCTCGTTACTATGGCCGTGCTTTAGGCTCAACCTATGACAGCGATGCCCAAACCTTTGTGCTTGGCTTAGTCGGCCAGTTTAGCAATAGCCGTGGCTTTACCTCTCTGCTACGTTATGCGCAATTAAATAAGGACGGTACTAACGCGGCAACGACCTGGGCACCACAACCGCCGAAGGAAGATTTGTTGATGTTAGAACTGTCCTACCGCATGCCAGTGTGGAAAGGGATGTGGAGTCTAGGGGGCACTGTGTCCAGATCTGAGTTTGAACTTCAAGAAAACGAGACCAATGGCACGCTTTTTAGTAGTTTTGAATATCGTTTTTAATTGTTAAAACAAAAGCCTGCAAAATGCAGGCTTTTTTATTACCGCTAATATTACTGATTGTAAAATTGGCGATACCAGTCCACAAATTTCCCGACCCCCGTGTTGATATCCACCTGTGGCCTATAACCCACGGCGTTAAAGAGATCGCTCGTGTCCGCCCAAGTGGCGTGCACATCGCCGGGTTGCATTGGTAAGAGATTCTTCTTCGCCTCTATCCCGAGAGCATGTTCGAGTGCAGTAATAAAATCGAGTAATTGCACTGGGCTACCGTTTCCTATGTTAAAGACGCGATAGGGGGCACTGCTGGTGGCGGGCGAGCCTGTTTCTACTGTCCAGCCTGGCGTTGGGCTGGGTGGCTTGTCCTGGACTCTAATAATTCCCTCAACAATATCATCAATATAGGTAAAATCACGGCTTAAGTCGCCATGGTTATACACATCGATAACTTCACCCGCGAGTATGGCTTTAGTGAATTTAAACAAAGCCATATCCGGGCGTCCCCAGGGGCCATAGACAGTGAAGAAGCGCAGTCCAGTGGTGGGCAACTGGTATAAATGTGAGTAAGTGTGGGACATCAACTCATTGGCTTTTTTCGTTGCCGCGTAGAGGGAAATCGGATGATCTATGCTGTCTTCGGTGGAGAAGGGCATCTTCTGATTTAACCCATATACAGACGAAGATGAAGCATAGACGAGATGCTCAATTTGGTGATGGCGACAGCCCTCTAAAATCGTCAGGTGTCCCACTAGGTTGCTATCGGCATAGGCCAAGGGATTGTCGAGTGAGTAACGCACCCCCGCTTGGGCCGCCAAATGGATCACCCGTTGAAAACCATGTTGGGCAAACAGGGCGGCAATCCCTTCTCGGTCGGCGAGATCCAGTTTGATAAAACGGAAATTCTCTAAGGCCCGTAAGGGTGCAAGACGGGCTAGTTTGAGTCCTACATCGTAGTAGTCATTAAGATTATCAATGCCGATAACGTCGTGGCCGAGGGCACATAGACGTTCACTGACTTTGGCGCCAATAAATCCCGCGGCACCTGTGACTAAGTATTTCATGTTAAACCTTTTACTGTCGGCTCAATGGTTGAGCATTAATCCTGGTGGAACAGATCTCGGGTATAGACTTTGTCTGCAACATCGGTGAGTTCGTCGGCCATGCGATTGGAGACTATTACATCGCACATGGCTTTAAATTCATTTAAATCTCGAATGACTCTCGATTTAAAAAACTCATCTTCCTTGAGCACTGGCTCATAGACTACGACTTCGATACCTTTGGCCTTGATACGTTTCATCACGCCTTGCACGGCTGAGGCGCGGAAGTTATCTGAGTCGGCTTTCATGATCAAACGATATATACCGACGCATTTGGGTCGCTTGCGGATAATCGCATCGGCAATAAAATCTTTACGGGTGGTATTCGAGTCGACGATGGCACTGATCAGATTGTTCGGCACATCATTGTAGTTTGCCAGCAACTGTTTAGTGTCTTTGGGCAGGCAGTATCCACCATAACCGAAGGAAGGATTGTTGTAATAGTTGCCGATACGGGGATCGAGGCTCACTCCCTCAATAATTTGGCGCGTGTTTAGGCCTCGGCTCTGGGCGTAGGTATCGAGTTCATTAAAGTATGCGACTCGCATGGCGAGAAACGTATTGGCAAACAACTTAATCGCTTCTGCCTCGGTACTGTCGGTGAGCAAAATAGGAATATCTTGTTTGATTGCCGCCTTGGCTAAGAGATTGGCAAAGGCTTGGGCTCGGGCTGAGCGTTCACCGACGACAATCCTCGAGGGGTGAAGATTGTCATACAAGGCTTTACCTTCGCGTAAAAACTCAGGGGAGAACAGGATATTATCACTATTGAGTTTTTGTCTCAGGGCCGCAGTAAAGCCAACGGGGATGGTCGATTTAATGATGATAGTCGTATTTGGATTTGCGGCTAGGACATCCCTAGCGACATTTTCAACCGACTGGGTATTAAAGTAATTGGTCTGGGGATCATAGTCCGTTGGGGTGGCAATCATCACAAAGTCGGCCGATTGAAAGGCCTCGTTCTGTGTTGTTGCGGTTAAATTCAGCGATTTGTTTTTCAGGTAATCTTCGATTAACTCATCGACAACGGTTGACCTATGTGCGTTAACTTGTGCGACACGTTCCGGTGATAAATCGATGGCGGTGACCCGGTTTTGCTGGGCTAACAGGACAGCATTTGATAGACCAACGTAACCCATCCCCACAACAACGATATTCATAGATAGCTCCGATGCCATACCTTTTGTTCCTAGTAAAGTACCATAGTCTTATTACAAAAAAGCGCAATCAAATGAAAGCGACAGTTCCAAATTCAGTCTTTTCTTGGAATATTTTCCTCGTTTACAATACCCAGCTTGCATTCTGTTTGATTCAATAACACTCTATCAAGACAGATTTTTCTTTTGCAATAATCATATGATACCGTATTGATGGTGTTAAAGTTTTGGAGTCTTGAATTGATTTCTATCGTGATCCCTGCTAAAGATGAGGTAGGTAATATTGGCCCTCTGATGGAAGAGATATGCCATGCCCTCAAAGGTGTGACTGAGTTTGAGATTCTCGTCGTCGACGATGGCAGTCAAGACGATACCTTTGGTGAAGTGATGCGCACCGCCACTTCGCAGCAATGCGATGCTAAAGCGATTCGCCATGAGCGCAGCACTGGGCAAAGCACAGCGATTTCCACTGGTGTCTTACATGCCCGCGGCAAGTACATTGTGACCTTAGATGCGGATGGGCAAAATGATCCCGCCGATATTCCGGCCATGCTTGCCCAATTACCCCATATCCATACCGAGCATTTTTGTATTGCAGGCTACCGTAAAAATCGTAAAGATACGGCATGGAAGCGATTTCAATCTCGCTTCGCCAATAAGGTGCGTGATGCGCTCTTACATGATGGCGTGCCCGATACTGGCTGCGGTCTTAAACTCTTCCCCCGTGAAACCTTCCTGCGTTTACCTTATTTCGATCATATGCACAGATACATTCCTGCATTAGTACGCCGTATGGGCGGGGAGATTTTTATTTCTGTGGTCAATCACAGGGATCGTCAGGTCGGTGTCTCTAAGTACACTGCTTGGAATCGCGCCTGGGTCGGCATAGTCGATATCATGGGCGTGATGTGGCTCGGGCGTAGGGCGAAGATTGCTAGGGTTGCTCGCAGTCAAGCAAGCTGGCGCGACTGACAATGAAGCGATTTTATAAGGCGGTGTTTATCGTCTTCATCCTGCTGGTACTGATGTTTGCCGTCCAGCAGGGGATGTTTGAGCATTTAACCGATAGCAACTGGGTCGCGCGCTTTATTGCCGACAGGGGGGTGTTTGCGCTCTTAGTTTTACTAGTGGTTGGTGCCTTTTTTACCGCAGTGGGAGGGCCGAGGCAAGTCATTGCCTTTGTTTTTGGCTTTGCCTTAGGCGGTCTTTATGGTGGTATTTTTTCGACGTTGGCCGCCTTACTGGGCTGCGTATTTGCCTTCTATGTGGCGAGATTAACCATCCGCAGTAGCTTACAACATCGTTTTGGTAAGCGCCTACAAAAGTTTGAAGCCCTGATTATCAACAAAACTTGGCTGAAAGTCTTGATGATCCGCCTGTTGCCCGTTGGCAGTAACTTACTCACTAATCTGTTCGCGGGGGCAACCCACGTTCCCGCAGGGGGATTTATGCTGGGCAGTGTATTAGGTTATTTGCCGCAGATGCTAATTTTTAGTTTTGCGGGCGCTGGCATAGGCTTATCCGATCATAATCAGCTGGGGATCAGCATAGGTTTATTTATCTTATCTAGCCTGATTGGCGCGTATTTGTACCGTTCTAGCCTGCGTAAACAGGTGGATGAATTGGAAACCGAAGAATAAGGACCCTGCAATGGAAGCACTCGAGCGCCGTTTCAATAGTGAAGATTATTACCAGGTACTCTGGCCTTTACTCTTGATGAGTTTATTGATTTTGCTGGTTGGGATTGGTTTTCGCTCTCCCTGGCCTGCCGACGAGCCACGCTTTGTCGAGGTCGCGCGGGAAATGGTGGCATCGGGGCAGTGGTTATTTCCGACCCGAGGCGGCGAATACTATCCCGATAAACCACCGGTGTTTATGTGGGCCATCGCCCTATTTTACCAACTGACGGGCTCCCTTAAGTTCGCCTTTTTATTGCCCAATGCTCTGTGTGGCCTGTTGACCGTATTCCTAGTGTATGATCTTGGTGCAAAACTATGGAGTGTGCGTGTAGGCCGTAATGCCGCCTTACTACTCTTGATTGTGCCGCAGTTTTTAATGCAGGTTAAAAACGCTCAGATAGATGCCATGGTGATGTGTTGGATCACTGTGGGATGTTACGGCCTGATCCGCCACTTTATGCTCGGCCCCCAGTGGCGCTGGTATTTTATTGGCTGGGGTTTTATGGGACTGGGCGTTATCACTAAAGGCGTGGGATTTTTACCGCTGTTGATGTTAGTTCCTATCGGTATTTATGCCGTTAAAGATAGAAGCCGTTTTCAAGGGCGTTTGACTTGGTTATGTCTTGCGGGGCCTTTGGCCATGCTGGCGGTGATTGCCTGCTGGCTAGTGCCTATGGTGCTAACAGTGCAAGCCCATGGTACGCCTGAGCTTGTCGCCTACCAAAACAATATCTTGTTTAAGCAAACCGGTGAGCGTTATGTCAACGCCTGGCATCATATTAAGCCTTGGTATTTCTTTATTTTAAGTGTTATTCCGTGGATGTGGTTCCCGATTTCACTGCTGGTGATCGCTTATTGGAAGCTATGGGTACAGAAGGTTAAGGCCGATCCTAAGATTGCGATTTTACTGATTTGGGTGGCGTTGGTGGTGTTGTTTTTTAGCATTAGCCCGGGTAAGCGCAATGTGTATATTCTGCCCGCATTACCTATGTTAGCCCTTGTGGCTTCGGCAGTATTAACTGGGGTTTCGCCTAAGGTTTGGTTTGAAAAACTAGTCAGTGGAGTACTGTGGTTTTTAGGTGGGGTGGTGTTATTGGCGGGGGTGCTGGCATTGATTCATCATTCCGCACTAGTTAAAGCCCTTGCTGACTATACCGATGATTTAACAGGGATTGGCTATCTCTTTATTTTGCTTGGCCTGTTGTGGTTTTTGCTGCTTTGGCTCACACGCAAACAGTTTGCCCTAGTGAAGGTGGGTATTGTCTCTGCCCTAGGTTGGGTGCTCGTCAGTACTTGGGGATACGCTATGCTCGACGAGATGCGAACCCCAAGGAATTTGATGTTGCATGCCGCAGCAGTGATTGGTGAAGATGCCGAGTTAGGCTTAGTGAACTTTAAAGAGCAGTTTATTTTGTTCTCGCCTATGAGTGTGACGCACTTTAGTTATTTAGCCCCCGTTGAAGAGCAAGAGCGCAATGCATGGCAATGGATGCAGGAAAACAAACAGCGTTATCTATTAGTGCCAAGCGGGGCAAAACTGAGTTGTTTCAATATTAAAGGTGGCAAGAGCATGGGCATTGCCCACCGAGATGAGTGGATCTTGCTCTCGGCCTCGGAAATGACGCCAGAGTGCGCATCGCCAACGCGGGAATATCGTTACTTTACCGATCATCCTGGGCGTTGGCTAAAGGAATAAACGCAAAATGCCTGCAATTTGCAGGCATTTTTGATAGCGCTAAATAATGGATTCAAATTAGCCACATCGCAGGGTATCGCACACAGGCACGCCATGAACTCTTCCCTGAGGGCTCCACCGCGCCATTCATGGCGCAGAGGGCCTGCTTACCGATAACCTGCTCGCCCTATAAAGTGATCAACAATTTGAAACGGCTATTTAGCGTGCCTGACAAATTCCACAAAAGACAGTGGTGCGCTGGCCTAAACGGATTTCACTCAGTAGGTTGCCGCAGCTCGTGCAGGTTTCACCACCGCGGCCATACACATGCAGTTTTTGGGCGAAGTAGCCGGGTTTACCATCGGCATTGGTGAAGTCTTTCAGCGTAGTGCCGCCTTGCTTAATCGCATGGGCGAGGATTTGCTTCACTTCGGCAACTAAAATGGTCAAACGCTCGATATCGATTTTACCTGCTTCGGCTTCGGGGTGAATACCCGCGGCAAACAGGGCTTCGTTAGCATAAATATTGCCCACTCCGACGACTATGTGGTTATCCATCAAACAGAGCTTAATGGCCTTTTTTTTGCCCGCTAAAGCTGTGGCTAATTGATTGACATTAAAGGCATTGGTTAGGGGTTCCGGGCCGAGTTTTGCCAGTAATGGATGGGCCTCTTCCGGGAGTTCACACCAGAGCCAAGCACCAAAACGTCTAGGATCGTTAAAGCGCAAAATGCGGCCGTTGGCGAGCACTAAGTCGATATGGTCATGCTTTTCCACTGGGGTGTCGTGGGGCAAAATTCGTAAACTGCCCGACATGCCTAAGTGCACTATGCTAGTGCCCGCGTCCGTGTCGATTAACAGGTACTTGGCCCGGCGGCGGACCTGACGTATGACTTGGCCGATAATTTGTTTGGCGATTGCTGGTACTGGCCAGCGCAGTGAGCCATTACGGATCACAAGATCAACTACGGTTTGCTCGACAAGGAAGGGTGCAATACCCTGGCGGGTGACTTCAACTTCTGGTAATTCCGGCATGGATTCTTTCTTATCTTAAGTCAATTTGGCCGCATTAAGCCGCGGGTTTGGCATCGATGATAGGTTGTAGTTTGGCGCGTAAACTCGGTGGCACTATGTACCAATTACCCGCGGGAGATTTTAAGGTGCCCTCAATGGGGAAATAAAGCCACAGTTGCGGATCGGCAATATCGGCGATCTGAATCACTAATTCCTGTGGTTTATCTGTAGATTGTGGTGCTGTCGCTAAAGGGGATACCAGTACCGTTTGCCACGCATTTGCCCATTCATCACAGTTGAGTACTTTAGTATCGCACTCCCATTGTGCGGCTTGCTTATGCAGCCACATGCCATCGAGTTGCAACTGTGCAAGCGGGGCATTATCGTCAAACAGCCGCTTTGCATCACTGGGAATATTATGGGTTTTTCTATCCATAAAAGTGAGCACTGCAATCATAAAGATGCAGGCTAAAATAATGATGTTATTCCACTGTTTACGAGTTAGGGCCATGATAATGCGCGACAACGAGTAGGGGATAATACCCGAGTTTATCACGCCCAAAGTGAGATGCTAGTCCTGCGAGGGATTTGAACTCTGTGGTTAGCCACCCGTTGCATTCATAAAACGTAGGATTTGCACCGCGTTATGATCGAACTCATGTTGTTTGGGCTTAAGGTTAATGCCCGCGAGAATGGCGGCCTTAAGCCTCTCAATATCTCCAGGGAACTGACGCACTATGCTTTTAAGATCAATGGCATGTTCGTTACCCAAACAGAGTAGTAATTGACCTTCGACAGTGACTCTGACCCTGTTGCACTCATGGCAAAAGTTGTGGCTATGGGGCGAGATAAAACCGATATGGATTGGGCTGTTGGCCATAGTGTAATATCGCGCTGGGCCGCCGGTGCGCTTATCGGAGAGTTTGAGTGGATAGCGCGTTTCTATGATGGCTTTGACTTCCTCACTGCTGCAGTGGCGGGCGCGCTTACGTTCATCGATTTCGCCGAGGGGCATTTCTTCGATAAAGGCGATATCTAAGTTGCGCTCGCGGCAAAATTCCACTAGATCGATGACTTCATTATCATTTTGCTGTTTTAAAATAACGGCATTGATCTTAATACGCTCAAAGCCGGCGGCAATGGCGGCATCGATACCTTCGATAACTCGTTCGAGCTTACCGTTGCGGGTTAATTGGGTAAAAAGGGTTGGATTTAAGGTGTCTAGGCTGATGTTGAGGCGTGTTAATCCCGCATCGAACATAGGTTTAGCAAGCTTAGTCAGCCTCGAGCCGTTCGTCGTCATGGACAAATCCCTGAGTCCGGGAAGTTTGCCGAGCAGACTGACAAGCTGATCGCAATCGGTACGCACTAAGGGCTCGCCCCCGGTTAGGCGGATTTTTGTCACGCCTAGCTCGGTAAAGGCTTGGGCAATCCAAGCTAACTCTTCGAGGTGCAACACTTGGTCCCTAGGCAGAAAACAGGGATCTTCGGTCATGCAATAGATGCAGCGAAAGTCGCAGCGGTCGGTGACCGAAAGCCTTAAATATTCGACCCTGCGGCCAAAGGGATCTACTAGTAAACTCATAGGTGCTCACTGGCTCCTAAAGTAAATCCGCAAAGGGTTGAATAAACACGGTTTCGCCTGTATTCACCACTTCGGCCTCATCGCCAATGATGATAAGGCAATTTCCTGTGACCATGGAACTTAACATGCCCGAACCTTGGTTGCCCGTGCTGCTCACGTGTAGGCGTCCGTCTTTGCCTAGGTGATAAATACCGCGAATAAACTCGGTGCGACCTTGGCGGCTTCGCAGCGTTTCATCTGTGATGGCTGGAAATAATGGCGCTTGCCAATTTAGTTCACCGCCTAGTTTACGCAGTGCTGGCTGCACAAATTGCAGGAAAGACACCATAACGGCCACGGGATTGCCCGGCAGACCGAAGAACAGCGCTTCCCCTATTTTACCAAAGGCAAGCGGGCGGCCTGGGCGCATATTGATCCGCCAGAAATCGATATTGCCGAGGCGGGCGAGCACAGCCTTAATATAATCGGCATCACCCACGGATACCCCACCTGAGCTAATCACCACATCGGCCTGGGTTGCTGCCTGCGCAAGGGTGGCTTCGAGGGCGGTCTCTGAATCTTCAATGATGCCTAAATCTATGACTTCACAGCCTAAACGCTTCGCCATCGCCTTGATAGTAAAGCGATTTGAATCATAGATGCAGTTAGCCTTTAACTCATCGCCGGGTTGGCTCACTTCATCGCCGGTAGAGAACACGGCAACCGTGGGGTGACGATAGACACTGACACTATTGAGCCCAAGGGAAGCGAGCAAACCTTGTTCGGCGGCGCCTAGGCGGGTGGCTTTGGCGAGTGCCACTTGTCCCTTGGCGATATCCTCCCCAGCGAGGCGAACATGCTGACCTAGCTCAATATGGCCCTGCAGGCTCACAAGACCATCGACCTCTTGGGCCAGTTCTCTGGGTTGGACAGTATCGGCGCCTGCGGGTACTGGCGCGCCCGTCATAATTCGCACCGTTTCGCCGACCTTGAGGGTGCCAGCATAGTGATGCCCGGCAAGCACTTCACCGACAAGTTTAAGGCTTGCTGGCATAGGGTCTTGATAAATAAAGGCGTAACCGTCCATTGCCGAGTTAGTCTGCTGTGGTACGTCGACGGGAGAAATACTGTCGCTGGCGAGTACGCGGTGATCTAAGGCGTCTAAGTCAAGCGCTTCAACCTCTGTGACTGGGGACACATGGGACAAAATCTGTGCTAACCCTTGGCTCACTGTGAGATTTTTATCATTGCCTATTTCACAGGCATCCACGGTGTTGATCGGTAGATTGATACAAGGTGCTTGCCAATTGCGGGCATATTCCACCACAAAGTCGGCAATTTGGCTGACATTGTTCAGATCGAGTCGGCGCAGCTCGCTCGGCAATTCAGTATCATCGCAACAGGCGATGGCGAGAATATTGTCATCTTGGGTGTAGATAAAAGGTTTGTCGTGGGCGGCGCGGTGTAATTCGATTTTAGGTAATGTGAGCTTCTTAAAACCTTCCACGAGGACGATATCGACTTTATCGGCCTCGATTTGTTTTAGCAAATGGACGAGTTCAGGGTCGCCATCGCGTGTATCTTCCGTCATCAGCGCCCAACGCACATGGGAGGCGACCAGCATTTGCCGCGCGCCAGCCTTACGCATTTCATAACTGTCTTTACCGGGGATATCCACATCGAAGTTATGGTGGGCATGTTTGATAACGGCTAAACGTAGCCCCCGTTGGTTTAATTCGGGGATTAACTGCTTGAGTAAGGTGGTTTTCCCCGTGCCACTATAGGCACAAAATCCGAGAACGGGAATAGCGAGCGGATTGACGAAGGGGTTACTCATTTGCACCTCTAATCTGGGTTATGGGGGCCTTAGTTTTTAGTTATTTCCGCCGCCAGTCGTTGTTTTTGTTCCGGCGTATTCACATTCACAAAGGCGTTGGGTTGATCGGCAAAGGCCGCGACGGCAAAGCGATGTTTGGCATACCAAAAATCAATTTTACGCTCACCGGCTTCTAGGAAGGCGGTCATCGACTCGCGCAAGCTCGGTTTTAGTAACATCACTACGGGCTGCTCGCGTTCACCATCGCTGGCGACGGCAAGTTCTGCATCGTTTGCTTCAATCGCCGCCAATAAGCGGGCGGCTAAATCCCGGGGCAGTAACGGGCAGTCGCAGGGCACGACTAATAAATAGTCTGCCTCGGTCTGGCCCATAGCGGTGATCATGCCAGCCAAAGGGCCGAGGAAACCGCTATGTTCATCGCTTATCACCTTAAAACCAAACTCAGCATACCGTGTTTGGTTGCGATTTGCGTTGATCAGGATCTCCTTAACCTGAGGTTTTATTCTGTCAATCGTGTGTTCAATCATGGTCTTGTCATTTAATTCGACTAAACCTTTATCCTCCCCTCCCATACGGCGTGCCATGCCACCGGCGAGAATTACAGCATCAATGTGCAACGACATATAAAGATCCCTCAATTGGGGTTGTTTGTATGGACTGAGATGAGATTAGCACTCGTTCGCCCTCTATGTGCCATTGTTGCTTGCAGATAGCGGTTAAAGCACAATTTTGGTGGCTACTGAGCAGCATACCTGTGCCTTCTTGTTTTAATTGTTGGATCATCTGCAATACCAGTGCCTGGGAATCCTTGTCCATATTGGAGGTTGGCTCGTCGAGCATCAGGAGTGTCGGTTGCAGTATCCAAGCGCGGGCAATGGCGAGGCGCTGCCTTTCGCCGCCGGATAGGTTGCTTGCTCTAGCGTGTAATAGCGAACCTAGCTGCGCCATATCAATGGCTTGCGCCGTGCGCTGTTTCGCCTTGGTCTTAGCTTCAGTGCTGAAACTGAGGCCATAGTTAAGGTTGTACTCCACTGTGCCATCGAATAAATAAGGGTGCTGATGCAGGTAAACAGCCTTACCTAGCAGGGGATTACGCTGCCACCAGGCATGACGGACAAAGCCAGCGGCCTCGATATTTCCCTTGGTGGGTTGCATTAATCCCGCCAGAATTTTCATTAGGGTGGATTTACCCGATCCATTATCACCCTGAAGATAAATCACATCTCCCTGACGCAATTCGAGTAACTCGGCTTGAAAGAGTCGGCGTGAGCCAAATGACATTTCCAAGTCTCGGGCGGTGAGTTTTACCTGAGTCATAGGTTAATGGCTCCTTGGCATGGCTTTGCCCCGTAAACTACCCAAAGCAAAGTTAAGGAGCAAGGCCAAGATAAGCAGCACGAGTCCAAGGGCGATAGCTTGAGCAAAATCACCTTTGCTGGTTTCCAGCGCGATGGCGGTGGGAATATTACGGGTCACGTTTAAAATATTGCCGCCAACCATCATAGAGCAACCTACTTCGGTCAGAATTCGACTAAAGGCGGCGACAATGGCTAAGAGTAGGGGCATTCGCAGCTCACGGCAGACTGTCCACACGGCTCGTCCCCAGGAGGCGCCTAAGGTGCGTGAGGTTTCCCATGCCCGGCGGTCGACGCTGGTAAAGGCGGCTTGGCTCATGGCGATTAGCACTGGCGCACAGATCAGCATTTGCCCGAGGATCATACCTTCTTGGGTGAATAACCACTTTAAGTCACCCAGTGGGCCGTTGCGGGTCAGGAGTAAATACACCAGCAAACCAATTACCACAGTGGGGATAGATTGCAGGGTTTGGACTAAGTTAGTGACTAACCATTTGCCGCGAAAGGGGGAAAAGGCCAGCACAAAGCCGAGTACCATAGAAGGGACTAAGGTGATGAGCAGCGCCGCGAAAGAAACGGTAAACGAGACAGAGATGATGGACCAAACGTCGGGGTCCAATGAAAACAGCAGGCTCAACGCCTGCTGTAACAGTGCTAGCCAGCCGTCGTTCATTCGCTATAGGTTGCCTTGAACAGTTGCTCGCCTTCAACTTTGAAGTTGTTGATCATGCTTTGGCCTTCCTTACTAATTAACCAGTCGCTGAATGCTTTAGCGCCCTTGTGGTTTAGATCTGGGTATTTCGCAGGGTTGATAAGGATTACTTGGTAAGGGTTCGCTAGGGTTTTGCCACCATCGAAATCCACGCCCAGATCTAGCTTAGTCTTGTAAGCCACAAATGTACCACGATCCGACAGGGTATAACCTTGTAACTCATTTGCCATCAGCAGGGTTTTACCCATGCCTTGGCCTACCGAGGTATAGCCCTTGAAATCGGGCGTCACACCCGCAGCTTTCCACACTTCCAACTCTTTGATGTGGGTGCCAGAGTTATCACCACGGGACACAAAAGGTAAGCCTGATTTAGCGACTTTAGCGAAGGCTTCTTCGGCGGTTTTACTATCGCGCAGTTTAGCGGGATCGTTTTTAGGGCCTAAGACAACGAAATCGTTTTCCATAATGCCACGGGGCTCAACACCAAAACCATTGGCAACAAATTTTGCTTCGGCACTTGGAGCATGGGTCATCACGAGATCCACATCGCCTTGCTCACCCAGTTTCAGGGCTTTACCTGTACCTGTTGCGATAACTTGGACTTGATAACCCGATTCACTCTCGAACTTAGGCAGGAGTTCTTTTAACAAACCTGAGTTTTCAGTACTGGTAGTGGTTGCTAGCTTAATGACTTCGGCAGATTGAGCGGGTAATACGGTGAGCATGCTGGCAGCAATAACCAGGCCCAGTAGTGACTTCATATGGGATTTCATGTTTAGCATGGATACTCCTTGGCGAAAAATAGGGGGCCGACTCAAATGCCTACTGAGCGGATGAAATTGTAATGCGTTCGATTGAAAGCAATTTAGATGCCAAGCTGATAATTGCCCTTTTCCCTTCACTGGCCGATCTAAACTGTGAGCTTGATCTCAGGCCCAACAAATAGTCGGCAGACAAATTGTCGCAGCGCACGCTTCTCATGGTTCATAGTGACCTATTAGCCGAATTTCAATGCTAGAATTGGTCGCAATTGAGTCAAAATGTCCAGAAGTGATCACTATGAGCCAGATAGATAACAACCTCAAGCCCCTTCCTTCGGCCGTTTCAGTGCTTATCGTCGACGATGAGCCCGGAATGCGTAGTTTTTTAAATAAGGCACTTTCAAAGAAATTCGCCCTAGTTGAAACCGCTGGCAGTATTGAAGACGCGGAGCAGTTGCGTAGCCGGTGCCATTTCGACCTGTTGATTGTCGATATTCGTCTACCGGGCCGCTCTGGGATCGAGTGGCACGAAGCCTTAGATGAACAGGGCCGCCGCTCGGATATTATTTTTATGACGGGTTATGCCGATATGGAAGTGGCGATTACCGCCCTTCGCGCCGGGGCTTCTGACTTTATCATGAAGCCTTTCCACCTTGAGCAGATGATGTCGGCGGTCGATCGTTGTATCGAGCGTCGTTTGCTTAAGCGTGAAAATCTGATGCTGCGTCGTGAGGTGTCTATCGGTTATTCCTCGACCATTATTGGTAGCAGTGAGGCCATGACGTCGGTCAAACATATTATCGAGCGGGTGGCGCCGACCAATGCCGTCGTACTCATTCAGGGTGAGTCCGGTACGGGTAAAGAATTGGTCGCAAGACAACTGCATCTACTCAGTGGTCGCCAAGGGCCATTTGTGCCCGTCAATTGTGGTTCCATCGCACCTGAGTTACTCGAGAGCGAATTATTTGGCCATACCGCAGGGGCATTTACCGGGGCGAAAGGCAATCGTGAAGGGCTATTTAGTTTTGCCTCCGGTGGCACGATTTTCCTCGATGAAATCGGCGAGATGCCACTGAAAATGCAAACGGCCCTACTCAGAGTATTGGAGCAGAAAGCGATTCGTCCCGTGGGCAGCGAGAAGGAGGTCAATATTGATGTCCGCGTGATTGCCGCGACTAACCGTACACTGGTCGAGGAGGTCGAAGCGGGAAATTTCCGCCGTGATCTATATTACCGTTTGAATGTGCTCGATATTTTAATTCCTCCCCTGCGCGAACGTCCTGAGGATGTGGTGGAACTGACCCATCATTTTACTCGGCAATTGGCCGCCGATTTGGGCGTGAGGGAAGTCGTGTGGAGCCATGAGGATATGGTGAAGTTACAACAGCATGAGTGGCCAGGAAATATCCGTGAGCTGCGAAATATGATTGAACGCTGTATTTTACTCGGCAAGCCTCCGGCGGAATATTGGAAGCAACAGATTAAGAGCGAGTCCTTATCTTCCCAGGGTTACCCCCTAGATTGGCCATTAAAAGATGTTGAAAAACATCACGTTACCAGCGTTGTCGATCTGCACTCTGGTAATAAATCAGCCGCCGCACGTGACCTAGGTGTATCCCGTAAGACCTTAGATCGCAAATATAAAGAGTGGTTTGACTTCAGCGGCGAACAGGAGTCTTAGGGTGTCATTTTTTACTCACTTTTTTGGTGTCAGTTGGCAGCAAATGCAGGCCAAGGTGCGCTATCGCATATTAATCCTGACTTTACTGCCTATTCTGCTGACCTTAGTGAGTTTAGTGTTTATCACTATCTACTGGAATATCAGCTACACAGGTAAACAGCTGTTTATGAAGGTAAAAGCCGATCTCGCCGTGGCCGAAAATACCCTGCAGCAAGTGCAAGTCCGCCAAGAAAAGCAGCTCGAGCGGGTGATGACGTCCTGGACCTTTCAGAATGACTTCCGGCCTATCTTAGGGGGAGCATTGATGCATAGAGCGAATATCGATGCCTTCCTTCACGAGCAAAAAAAACTGCTCAATCTCGATTATTTGCGTTTAGTCAGTGTCGACGAAGCGGCGGCGGACCCCGATCTACGGCTGATATTGCCCAAGATGGGAGGCTTATTGCCTTACTCTGGGCTGATGGTGTTATCGCCAGAGCGCTTATCCCGCATCGATCCTGAGTTAGCGGTTACGGCCAGTATTCCCATTGTGGCGACATTAAGGGCACAGAGCCCGAGCAAGGCAGTGGAAGAGCGAGGCTTACTCAGTCGTAGTCTGTTACCCGTGCCCGATGCCGAGGGTAAAGTGGCCTGGTATCTCGACGGCGGCATTTTATTTAACCGCGATACTCGAATCATCGATCATATTCGTGATCTGGTGTATGACAAGGGGACGCTACCCGAGCGTTCGATCGGCACAGTCACGATCTTCTTAGACAATATTCGCATCTCAACCAACGTACCCTTGCACTTTTATCCAAAGGGGACCGAGACCCAGGGGCGCGCGTTGGGCAGTTTAGTGTCTGAGGAAGTGCGTGAAAAAGTATTAGTCCAGGGGGACTTATGGGTCGATAGAGCGTTTGTATTTAACGATTGGTTTATCTCTGCCTATGCGCCCTTAGAGGATATTCGAGGGCAGCGGGTAGGCATGATCTATACGGGGTTTTCTGAGTCGCCTTTTATCCATAATTACCTCCTTAATATTATTGAGTTAGGTACGATTTTGATGCTAGTGCTGCTGGTATCTGGCCTGTTGGTTTACCGCGGTGCTTACAGTCTGCTGCAACCGATAGAACGTATTCATCATGTGGTGCAAGCGGTGCAGTCTGGCCGTAATATCCGTATCGGCGCCCTAGGGCTAGATAGGGATAACGAGCTATCAAACTTAGCGGAGCAGTTTGATAGTATGCTTGACCTGTTGCAGCGGCGTAATGCACAGATCCAAGCGGCGGCGGAGCAGCTTGAAATGAAGGTCGAGGAGCGTACCCGCAGCTTGCAGGACAAGACCTTAGAGCTGCAACGTAACGTGGCCTTACTGAATGAAACGCGCCAACAGCTCGTCACCAACGAGAAGCTCACCGCACTCGGTGAATTAACCGCAGGTATTGCCCACGAAATCAATAATCCGACCGCCGTTATCCTCGGCAACATGGAACTACTGCGTTATGAGCTTGGCGACAATGCCGAAGTAGTAAAAGAAGAAATAGATCTCGTTATTCAGCAAGTTGGACGGATAAGCACTATTATCCGTAGCTTATTGCAATACAGTCGCCCAGGTGAATTCAATGCGCCGCTGGAGATGCATCCTATTACACCTATTATCGAAGAAATGTTAGTGCTAGTGCGACATTCAATTAAAAAACAAGAAGTTGTGCTCATCACTGAACTCAATGCTACTTGTCCTGTGCAGGTTAATCGGCCGCAATTACTGCAGGTATTGATTAACTTAGTCGTAAACGCGGCACATGCTATGGACGGTAAGGGCCGCATTTGGGTGCGGACCTATGACTGGCTGCAACAGGGTACGCCGATTGGCGTCAAAATCGAAGTGGAGGATGAAGGTTCTGGGATTGCACCTGAACAACTTGGGCGGATTTTCGACCCATTTTACACCACACGTAAAGATGGTACTGGCCTAGGGCTTTCCCTTAGTTACGGTATTATTAAGCGAATTGGTGGCACTATCGAAGTGAGTTCCACATTGGGCAAAGGCTCTATCTTTACGATAGGTTTGTACCATGAAGCTAAGGAAGAGCAGCAAAATAATCCCTACGAGGGCTTACATTTTTCAGGCGGTTCTACCGAGGTTTAGATAAATTTAAGGCAAAAAAAAGCCGGATGATGAATCCGGCCACAAAAGAGTGTGTGAGCAATGTCGTGCTTGCAAACTCAGGAGCACTTTAACCACGTCAGATTACCAGTCATCGGTGTTAAAGATGAGTTTTGGAACGCACGTTAACGATAATCATTCTCAGTTGTGTTTGCAAGCTATTTAATGAAAAAAGTGCAAATCTTTACAAAGAGTGGCACAGACTTCCCTTAATTCCTTAGAGAGACTTGCTCAAATGCAGCTTATGGTCGATCAGGTTTTTGGGATCGGTTTTGAGTTCAGTAATCAAATACTGATTCCGGATCAATAAATTAAGCATCGCAGGAAAACGGTTCATCGTCTTAACTTGAATATGGCGATAACCTTGGCGATGGGCCCAAGTCTCTTGATATTCCAGCAGACTCTGTGCCAGCCCTAAACGCCTAAAGTCGCTGGCAACACCCCCTAACCAACTGTAAAAAAGGGTTTCATCTTGTCCGTATCCCAGCTTAAACCCCGCGAGTTCACCCTCAACATAGGCTAATAGAATCAAGCATGTTTTGCCTGTCAACCGTTCCGTTAGGATTTGGCTGGTGAGTGGGCGATCGAGTTCTGGGATCTGTTGACTCAGTTCAACGAGTTGATTGGTTAGCTCGGGGGTCAGTACTGTCAGCGCTTTGATTTCAATAGAATACATAATTTTCTCTCATGAAAATCGGCCCCATTCAACAGCGAGAAGCAATAGGGCCGAGGATAAACTGGCTAAATTATAACAGGTCTGGCCAGTTGAGTTAATCAGGAAACTACTTTTTGCGGACTGGTTTGCAAAATCTTGTCTTGTAAGACTTTTAGCAAAACACCGTAGGCAGGCAGGAACAGACCTAAGCTCACGAGTAACTTAAAACCGTAATCGACGCTGGCAATCTCGGGCCAATTGGTGGCCATAAAGCTATCTGACGAAGCATAAAAAGCGACGCTAAAGAAAACTAAGGTATCGACTAGATTACCCACTATGGTGGATGCGGCGGGTGCGACCCACCAAGAGCGGCTGGCCCGCAGGCGAGCAAAGACTGTGATATCCATCAGTTGGCCAATCAAGTAGGCGGCAAAACTGGCAAAGGCAATACGAAAGACGAAGGTATTCCACTGCCCAAGTGAATCAGCCCCTTGGAAGCTGCCCTGGTGAAACAGCACTCCCATCACGTAGGAGATCATCAACGCAGGCACCATAGCCTTAAGGATAATGCTACGCGCAGCCGTTTGACCGAAAATACGGACCGTGAGATCTGTGGCTAAATACACGAATGGAAAGCTGAATGCGCCCCAGGTGGTGTGGTAACCAAATAGCTGAAATGGCAGTTGTACTAAGTAGTTGCTGACGCAAATAATCAGTATGTGGAATCCTACTAATAGGAGTAAGGCGCGGCGGAGCTGCGCTGTAGTTAACATTAACATTCTGTGGCCTTTTTAGTTGTGTAGGGCGGGGTGAGGGAACCCGCTAATGAACATTTTATTATATTGATTCGCTTATAGACCGATCCCAGCATACTGCAATCGGAGGGCGGCCATTATAATGGCCGCCACTTAAGATGCAAGCTAACCGCGCATATTCCAATCACTTTCGAGCGATGGGACGTTTGAGACAGCAAAGAGATAGAAACTATCCTACACTTCTACTACATGAAGGAGGGCGCGATGAGATCATTCTTTAGTGTATTTTGCCTGTGTTTGTTGAGTTTTTTTACTTCGGCGGCCCCCACTAGTCCAGTTGTCATTAACTTAGTGACAGCAACATGGGAGGGCTTCGCTAACCCCGATGAAACCGGCTACTACTTCGATATCCTCAACCGCGTTTTTCCTGCGCCAGAATGGCAGCTCAATGTGCAGTTTGTTCCCTTTGCGCGCACGCTTTATCTTATTGAACATAACCGAGTCGATATGATACTCAGTGTGTATAAGGGGGATATTAAAAAGAGCCTATTGAGCGAGCATGCAGTCGAGATCGATGCTATTGATGCCGCAGTCACCCCAGACATTGCCGCCAGTTGGGTGGGGATCGAGAGTTTATCCCATAAGAAAGTGCAGGCCATGTTGGCCTATCGCTACAATATGCTGACACCGGTACCTATGTACTACGAGGAAAGCAGCGATATGCTCACTATGCTCAATAGTTTAAATGCGGGTCGAATCGATACCGTGTTGGACTATAGGAAAAACATCCTATCCTTAGTGCCTAAGCTAAAGGAACCGCAAAATTTTGTGATTATTCAAGGTGTACTAAAGGCGGAAGCGTTTTTTGCCTTCGCTAATACCGAAAAAGGTCGCATGTTGAAACAGCATTTTGATATAGCCCATAAACGCTTAATCGACTCGGGAGAGCAAGAGAGACTGTATACTGAGACAAAGGCGAATGGCTATTGAAACCCCATTAACGATAGTTCGATAAGTTGTAGCCCGAGAAGCTATAGCTCGATCAGAATCGACATAATAGTCGCAAGTTTATTCTCAAGCTCTTGCCACTCCGCCTGTGGATCCGAACCCGCAATAATTCCCGCACCGGCAAACAGATTGATCCGACCGGGTTCGATAAGGGCACTGCGGATCGCCACCGAAAACTCACTCTCGTACTTATTGAAATAACCACAGGCCCCTGCATACCAACCGCGCATATAACCTTCGCGCTGACGAATAAAGCTCATCGCCGAATGCCGAGGCAAGCCTCCAACCGCAGGTGTGGGGTGCAGCGCTTGTAGGAGTTGAAAATCATTCACCCCCGCCTTGAGTTCTGCTCGAATCGCGCGGTGTAAATGTTGAATATGGGTCAGTTTAAAGATAGTGGCCGATTCCTCAGCCCCCACATAATGGCTCAGTGGTGTGAGCATATTCACAATATGGCTACGCACTAACTGGTTTTCGACACTATTTTTATTGTCTTCGAGTAGGGCATTCGCCAAGGCAATATCTTCCTCCTGGTTTAACCCTCGCACTGTCGTGCCTGCTAATGCCTCGGTAAACAGCTCCTGTTGACGGCGGCGGAATAAACGCTCGGGTGAGCACGAGATAAAAGTGCGATCTGGGCTAAATTGAAAACCAAATTGGAAGCTATTGGGATTACGCCCCTGCCAGCAGGCGAGCACCATCCAAGGGTCGACCCGTTCATTGACTTCTAGCTGGGTTAATCGGGATAGCACGACTTTGGGAGTGTCTTGGTTAAATTTGGGATCGACCACTTGCTCGACTAACGCCTTCCAGCGCTGAAAGTCGGGTCTATCGCTACGCCCCAATAATGTGAGTTTGTTTGGTGGTGCTAAGGGTCTCGCTGGTAGCACGGCTTCGATGGCCGCGATGGCCTTATCTATTTCCGAGTGGGGATCGTTATCGGCAAAATTGAGGTTAACTCTCAAACTGAATTGGGCCCCGCTGCGCCTAAACTCGATGCGAGGCAGCACAAAACGGCAATGACCGAACTCGGGCCAAGACTCTATGCTGCGATCGAAGGCCACGCCGCCATAGTAGCGAATATCCTGGTTGGTCGAGAGGGCGCATTGTGCTTGGTAAGCCTGCGCCAGTTGCTGATCATCGACGCCGGTTTCAAATTTAAAGTCTTTACAGGCGCCTATGGCTGCCACTTCTTCAATTCGATCGCGCCCATGCCAGTAGATGCGGGGGTAGTGGGTCTGGGATGCCAGCCATGAAATCAAAGGCATAGATACAGTTGTTTGGGATAACTGCACTATAGGTTCAGTAGGGGGAACCCGCTTTAATTGAATGAGTTTGTCGATGAGACGCTTAAGGTCCTCAGACAGGGCATGGACGGGCAAATAAAACTCCAAAGATAATGATGAAGGCTAAGGGCCTATGGATGCTCTGGGCACCAGTGATTTTGGATTAAGTTAATACATTCTTTTTAAAGTACTTTGGATCTGTTTGGTGTCAGTACGTAAATAAGAATCTTTCGCTCAAATTAAAGGCCGTGGCCCTAGGTGTCAAGATGTAAGCCGCTGGCCTGTGACTTTTGCCATAGTCTCATTTTGTGATGCTAAAAAATGTGACTTGAGTGGGTCTTTTTGTCGGTGAGTGAACCGCTGATGGACATTTTGTCTCTTAACTGTGTGTGTGCTTTTCCCTTTTGTTTTAATTAGTCGATCTAGGTTGGTTTTTGACAGTTTTTTGGTTGAGACAGAATAACCACGGCCCACAATAAGCGGCACATCTTACATTTTCTATTTGACAACAATAACATGATTACCACGAATACCCTCTTTCGCATGTCGTCTCTAGCCTTGGCTATTGGTCTTAGTTTTGCTGCTCAAGCCGATGATATTTCCCGAGATCCGCTACTCAATGTCAATGAAGTGATCGTCGTTCACGGCGACGGTGGGGAAGTCAGTGAAATGGCGACAACCCACTGGAGCATTAGTGAGGAGGAGATCCGTGCCTTGGGCGCACAAACGCTAGATCAAGTCTTAAAGAATGTGCCAGGTGTGTATATTCGCGTGGGGGGGGACGGTACCCCAAGAGTCGATATTCGTGGTTTTAAAACGCGCCATGTCACCCTTTTAATCAATGGCGTGCCTATGGGCAGTGCCGATGATGGGCAATTCGACCCGAGTATCATTCCCACAAGCCAAATTGCCTCGGTGGAGGTTTCTGTGGGGCCGACGTCGGTACTTTACGGTCCGAGTGGTGCGGGTGGGGTGATCAATATTATTACCAAGCAAGGAGATACGGCTCCTGCACTTTCTGGGCGTTTGGAGGCGGGTAAGGATAATACCTTCAACGGTGATATTAGCGCCGCAGGTTCGGGGGATGATTGGCAGGGGCTCGTCAGTGTTAGCCATCAACAGACGGACGGCTTCCCAATGTCGAATGACTTTGAACCGACGCCATCTCAAGATGGGGAGCTGCGAGTGAACTCGGATAAAGAGGTTAATAACTTCTATGCCCAAGGCAGCTACTGGTTATCCGATAAGACACAGTTGATTGCCAATATGGCGCTGCGCAGCGGTGAATGGGGTAAACCCGCCCGTGATGGGACCGGTAGTGGCAAGATGAAATATGAACGTACCGATGACTATGACTCACATACTGCCCAGTTAGGTTTGGCGCATAGGTTTGACGACACTTTTACGCTACGTGGATTTGGCTATCACAATCAAAGCGATACCTTAGAAGCCTCCTATGCCGATGAGACCTACCAAGCTGTCACTCAATCCCAAGATGGCCGCTCGGTCGTCCAAGGTATCAATCTACAACTGATCACGGATTTACATACCGCAGGCTTGTTAACGACTTCGGTTATTACAGAAGAGCAAAGTTGGAAGTCGGTAGTTAACATCGATACACCAGATACTGGGAGTAATAGTGGCTCTGGGTCCGGTGGTGGAAACGGTGGTACGGGCTCTGGAAGCGGAACGGGGAGCGGCGGTGGAACAGGCTCTGGCGGCGGAACGGGAAGCGGTGGCGGTACGGGTTCTGGCAGTGGAACCGGTGGTATCGAAAACTTAAATGATTCCGCATGGTTATATACTGTAGCGGCCGAGTATCAGTATCAATCTGAGCATCAATACGGCTTTACCTTAGGTGGCGCTTATCATTCACTCGATACCAGTGATGGCACGGATAACAACTATTCGGCCATGGCCTCTAGCTATTGGCAGTTGGTGCCGGATTCACGCTTGAGTGTGAGTGTTGCACGCAAGGTGCGCTTCCCCTCTATGGTGAACTTGTATTCACAACTCTCTGGTAATAGCGATTTAGAGGCCGAAGAATCTAAACATCTGGAGTTGGGCTTAGAGCAGAATCTACCCGCAAGCACGGATTTTTCTGTTTATGGTTATTACACGGATGCAGAAAACTATATCGCTAAGGATATCGATGGTTTCTACCAAAATATGGGGCGCTATAAGTTCAAAGGGATTGATTTTCAAATTAATAATAAGGCTATTGAGCATTTAGATCTGGGCTTCTCCTACAGCTTCTTAGACTCCGAAGAGATGGACGGTGACGATACCTTAGATGCGCTGCAATACCGCCCTCGCCATCAATTACGCTGGCAGATGAGTTACGAGTTTCCCTTCGAAACTCAAATACATCTGAATGTGGAGCGTATTTTGGATCAAGTCTATGCGACTCAAGTGAAGGTTAACGGTCAGACGCAATATCAACAACAGTCTCTGGATAATTACACCTTAGTGGACATCAACTTAGTGCAGCCACTCATTAGCGACAAACTAGAAGTGTATCTGCGCGCCACTAACCTCTTGGATGAAAACTACTACCAGAGTGAAGCGCTGCCACAGGCGGGACGGCAGATCTTTATTGGTGTAAATTGGCAGATTTAAGATGACACTCCTAGCGCTTAAAGGTGTTAGCTTCAACTATGGTAGCCAGTTACCGACTGTGTTGCAGGAGGTCAACTTAAGCATTGGTTCCGGCCAATGCCACTGTGTGAGTGGAACTACGGGTTCTGGGAAGTCGAGTCTGTTAAACCTACTTGCGGGGGTGTTAAATCGCCCCCATGAGGGTGAAATCTGGCGTAACCCTAAGCTAGTGACGGGGCTGGTGATGCAGGACCCGCAAATTCAACTCATCAGGCAGACGGTGGGGGCTGAGGTTGCCTTTGCGCTGGAAAATCTCAGCATTCCCACAGAGCAGATGCTAGCTAAAGTGCAGCTTGCATTGCGGCGAGTAGGGCTGTATTTACGCCTCGATACCCCAGTGAGCACGTTGTCACTCGGCCAGAAATATCGGCTAATGATTGCCGCCCAACTGGTGTGTGAACCCCATTTACTGCTGCTCGATGAGCCTTGGGCACAACTAGACGATCACAGTGTAAGCGAGCTGTTAATCGTGCTGCGCAATCTTATTCAAGGGGGGATGGCGCTGGTGTTGGTTGAGCACAACGCCTCCGCCTTCGCCGACATTATTCAGCATTATTGGCAGTTAGAGGCGGGCAAATTATCTGCAGGTACTTATACGGTGAAGGATACACCGCCAGTCGAGACTCCCGTGCGGCGCAGCCAGTTTAACCACTTAGGCAGAGTGCTCGTCAGTGCCGGGGCCTTCGATTTTGGCTTCGATGGCAGCCCAGTGCTATTTGCTTGCCCACAGGGATTTCAACTACGGGCGGGTGAAATCGTGACCTTAGTGGGGGATAACGGCACAGGCAAAACCAGCCTACTAAAAACCATCGCTGGCGTGCTGAGTTTAAGGCAGCGCTTACCCTTCAAAGTGTTAGGCCGAAGACCTAAGCTTGGGATCTATGGCGCCGAACTGGGGCTGTTGATGCAAAGGCCGAGTCGACAATTGTTTGAAACTAGCGTGCTCGCCGAAATGCAGTTCAGTCTTAAGCGTTTTGGACTCCCAAAAGAGCGCGCGGCGCAGATGCTAGATGAGTTGCAGCTTGCCGACTTAGCTGAATTGTCGCCCCATAAATTATCCTACGGCCAGCAGCACTTAATCGCCTTAGCCTCATTAGCCTGCTTATGCCCTAAGGTATTGTTACTTGATGATCCCTTAGCGGGAATGGACCAGTATTACCACGGCAAAGTATGGCATTTGCTGCAGCGTCTAAGCTCGCAGGGCACTGCCATCTTGCTCGCTAGCCATAGACATATTGAGCATAGGGTCGTGTCACGGCAACTTAGCCTACGTAATGGCCTGTTGGTGGAAGACCCTATGGAAATGGAGGCGCGTTATGTGGGTTAGCTGCCGACGTTCGCATCGACGAACACGGGGGCATTGGAGTCGTGAGCGGCGTGAAACTGCCATCTGCAGCTTGTCACTGCTCTTCGTCTGTGTGCTCTCGGCCTGTGCTTTTGTATTACCCGCTTATCTGCTCCTGTCACTCGCTGGGCTGAATGGGCTGTTAGTGATCCATGGTTTGCTGCGTCGCGGCTGTATTTTTGGGGTACTAAAACTAGGTTTAGTGCAACTGAGCATCACTTTGAGTCTGTATTTAATCCTCTATGGCGTAGCACATTTAGCCCAGGGTGCCATAGTGGTCGCTCGTATCATTCTGGCCACTATTCCCGGTTGGTGGCTTTGTATTACGGTTCCCCCCGAGCGCATTGGCGAAGTGTTAAGTGCTTTCCTGCCGACAAAGTGGGCTTTTGTGGTCGCGGCCTCCTTAAGTTTATTGCCCTATATGGCCGATGAAATCCGCGAGATCTATCACATTCAATGTTTGCGCGGGGCACGTATTACCCCAAGGGCGCTGCGTAATCCGAGAAATTGGGCCGAGTTGGTATATTGCGTGTTATTTCCCGTTTTGATTCAGTTGCTTAAATTATCTCGTCAAATGGCGATTGCGGCGCAGAGCCGTCATTTTGGCCTAAACCAACGCCCAACCCATTGGCATTCACCGAGGGACAACAATGACTAAAAAACTTCCCCTTAGCCTGCAAGACTCGCTCTTTGTTGGCTTTTGCGCCACTTTACTGGTGGCATTAACTGGCATGCTAAGGCTGAAACTCGGCATATCTGGACACAGTATGTTTTTAATGAGTTTTTTCTATCTGATTTGCTACGGGGCGTTGGGACGTTTCGGTAGCATGACGGCCTGTGGTGCTATTGCTGGCCTGGTAGCTATGGCTCTGGGCGTCGGGAAAGGCGGGCCTATGATACTGTTAAAGTTTGTCTTACCCGCCATAGCCATGGATCTTATCGCCTTGCTTCTACCTCTGAGTATGGCATTGCATTGGCGCTGCGTGATCTTAGGCCTAGCGGGTTGCATCGCCTGGGCGGGTAAAGTGGCGCTGACCAATATGCTGGCGGGCATGGAGTTAGATGTAGTGTTGATTCAATGGGGGATGAGCGTATTAAAAGGCGGATTCTTTGCCACTCTTGGCGCTTTGCTCGTACCGCCCGTGCTCACGCGCTTAAAGGCCCAGGATCTGTTGCACAGAGACAAATTTTAAAACTCTAACTCTAGGAATGCAGATGAAAAACTGGCTGATTTGTATCGATGACACCGATGATATAGGCACTAAGGGCACGGGGGAAATTGCCGAGGAAATCGCGCTCCTCCTCGAGAATATGTCCGGCGGTAAGGCCTCCTTCGTGACGCGGCACCAATTATTTGTGCACCCCGATATTCCCTACACCTCCCATAACAGTGCCATGTGTTTTGCGCTGCGCTCACCACTGACCCAGGCCGAGATCCACCACTATGCCGTCGCCCATTTAATCGCTGAGTCGGCGCCTAGGGCAGATCCGGGCATCGCTATCCTCGATTTAGGCTCCCAATACGATGCAACCGCCCTAATGGAGTTTGGTCGTAGAGCGAAAACCGAAGTGATCACTAAGCTCGCGGCCTATGACCTAGCCGAACGACTCAATATCCAGTTAACTGAACATGGCGGTACCGGCCAAGGTGTTATTGGCGCGTTAGCGGGGTTAGGGTTACGTTTGATGGGTAGCGACGGCCGGGTAAAAGGGCAAATTAAGCTTGGTCAGTTTGAGGATGTTGCTCTCGAACTCTGTGTTGCCGAGATCCTTGAACTGACAGGGCTCGATGCGGTGATGAGTACCGAGAGGTATCCCCTCGCGGCGGACGAGCGAGTACTGCTGAAGGGTAAAGTGAAAGCCGTTTACCTTGGGCATAAGTTTGTGTTGTTAGTCGATAGAAAAGCCCAAACATGGCGTAATGCGGGTAAGCAAGCATTACAGGCCTATTAGATGGAGGGTGAAATGGATCCCATATTGGCCGAGCAGGCATTTGAGTTAGTGGATAATCGCTGGATTTTTCGGGCGGGATTGGGCCAGTATTGGATGGCGAGGCGAGTAGCACAGCGCTGCACAGGTTTTGTCCCCGATGATGAGGATGAGCAAGTCGATGACGAGCCTCGCTCCTGTTACAACTGCCAGTATCGGCGTTGGCTGGTCGAGAGTGTTGAATGTCTACTATTAAAAAATCAGCATTATTAGTCGATTAACTAAATTTTGCGCAATAGTCCCTCGTTTTGCCTAGCTTCTATGATGTTGTTCTCGGCCTGTAACAAAGTGTATGGTGCTTTTGTCATCCCCGGCATAGAATGCCCAATGAACTGTTCTATACTACCAAAAGTAAGACACACTTAACTGCTCTGATGTTGTTTGGTTCTTTTATGGTTTTCTATAAAGTTAGTTATCCTTGGGGTTGCAGAAATGAGTGAGCCGGCAGAATCAGTTGATCTTATCAAATTGCCTGTATC
Source organism: Shewanella sp. CG12_big_fil_rev_8_21_14_0_65_47_15 (assembly GCF_002783505.1). Lineage (GTDB taxonomy): Bacteria > Pseudomonadota > Gammaproteobacteria > Enterobacterales > Shewanellaceae > Shewanella. The sequence continues at coordinate 61,181 of NZ_PFGL01000049.1, read as the reverse complement.
GCAACTGACATTAGGTATGTTTGTCAGTGCTATAGATAACAATGATAAGGGCCAACTCGCTATTACCAATGCAGGACAGATTAAGCACAAGGATGCGATTTTAAGACTGGCTAAAAGTGGCATCAAATTCGTTTGGGTCGATACGGGGCGCTCGGCAGAACACTGTGGTTTTAAACGAAAAGCCAGCAACGATAGCTCGGCTGGGAATAAAAAATCCTTATTAACCCGTGAGAAACAACAGGAGCAAGCTCAAATCATTCTCACCGAAGCTAAGGATCTTATTCGTAAGGTGTTAGCCGAAATTTTCGAAGGCAAAGCCATAGAAGTGAAGCCCTTCGAGACATTAGCCGATAGCATGATCGAATCAGTCTTCCTCGATGAAGACGCGCTTAAGTGTATGTCTGCGCTCCGTTCAAAAGATGCCTATCTACTCGAACATTCAGTGAATGTCGCCTTTTTACTCGTTACCTTCGGCAAATACCTCAAGCTCGACCGAGCCATGCTACGGGAAATGGCCGTCGGCGGGATTTTGCACGATATTGGCAAGATTAAAGTCGACAATAAAGTGCTACACAAGCCGGGTAAGCTGACACCGGAAGAATTTGAGCATATGAAGCTGCATCAGGTGTATGCGCTAGAAATTATGAACGACACTAAGGGGTTATCGCAGATCAGTAAAGATATCTGTTTGATGCACCATGAAAAGTTAGATGGTCGAGGTTATCCAAGGGGGCTGAAGGGCGATGAAATCCCCCGCCATGGGCGCATGAGTTGTATCGTCGATATTTTCGATGCCTTGACGGCGACGCGCTGTTACAAAGAGGCCATGAGCCCAGCCGCAGCCTTTAAAATTTTACTGAGCCTGACACCATTCCATTTAGGTAAAGAACTGGTCTATGAGTTTATTCGCTGCATAGGTGTTTATCCCGTGGGCTCCCTCGTTGAATTATCGGATGGCCGTATCGGCATTGTCTGGGCATCGAAGGACAGGGATGCACTACACCCGATCGTAAAATGCTTTTATTCTTTAAAGGCAAAGCGTTACACCGAAGTGACTATGGTTGATCTCCTCAAATCTGAGCTGCACATCGAGCGGGGGGTCTCACCGAGTACATTGGATATAGACCCAACACCTTTCTATTGATCCTCACATCCTACCTTTAACGCCGGTCATCTGAGACCGGTGTGAAGGATTGCAGAGCCTGCGCTAAAAACCGTAAACTGAATGTCTTCTCCGATCTGGTAATGCGATGAACAGTGCGATGAAATCACTATTTCCTATTTTTATCATTCTCTTATCTTTAGCTTTATTAATCCCTGGGGTGACTCAACCTATTTTGAGTCTCAGCGGCACTATCGATAAGGCCAAGCTGACTGATGTGTTTGTGGTAGCGCTGATCATCACCTTTATGGCGGGGAACGCCTCTGGTGGCATGGGGGAAATGTTAAAAACCCAAGCGCAATTTGAAAACGGTTTCTACTTCTTTACCGCTTACTGCATTTTATCAATTTTGAGTGGTTTTTTAGTGCGTCGTCCAACGCCCATTCTGTAGTTATTGTATAAGGCATACCGACCCTAGCGATAAGGTCGGTATGCCTAGATTTCACTCGGTTAACTGTGTGGTGAATTAGGACAGAGTGCCATTTTGATAGATGGGCATAATCCAATAACGGCAGGGATTATGTTTGCAGACCAGCGCCAGCGCAGTGAGCAGTGCCGCTTGCTGCGTAGCGGGGTGCATAATCTCGAATTTGCAGAACTCCCGATAACCTTCCACTTGTTCCTTGATATTAAAATGGCTGTGTTCGCGGCTAAAACCACAAATATTGCCTAGGCTAAAACCCGACAGAAACTCTAGCTCTATCAAGGTATCGACTATGTCGTCCTTAATATCATTTTGGGCGATCAATACTAATAGTTGTTCTGTGCTCATTTACGCTTCTCCAGCCAAAAATACAGAATTGGCAGTAAATATAGTGTGGTAATAGTTGAAGTGAGCAGGCCGCCAATCACCACAATCGCTAGGGGTTTTTGAATTTCAGCCCCAGGACCCGAGGCAAATACTAGCGGTATAAGACCAAACATCGCCGTTGTCGCCGTCATCAAAATGGGCCGCAAACGCCGCGCCGCACCTTGTTCCACCCGTTCGCGCAGGTTGCTGAACATGTGCTTGGTTTGTTCGTAATAGCTGACCATCACTACACCATTGAGCACAGCGACGCCGAGCAGGGCGATAAAGCCAACCGAGGCGGGCACGGACAAATATTCCCCCGATAAATACAGGCTAACTATGCCGCCCATCATAGCGAAGGGAACGTTGGCGAGGATTAAACCCGCTTTGGTCAGTGAGCCAAATGTGGTGAATAAAATCAAAGTGATCAGCGCGATAGCAATCGGGATCACTAACAGTAAATTGCTGGTGGCTCGCTGCTGGTTTTCAAACTCGCCACCAAAACTCACGCTATAACCGCTCGGGAGTTTGATTTCCTTTGTGATTTTAGCGTTGAGTTCTTCTACAAAACTCACGATATCGCGGCCTTGCACGTTAGTGGTGATCACTGAAAAGCGATTCCCTTGCTCACGCTCGATCAGGATGGGGCCTTGCTTATAGCTTAAGGTGGCGACATCACTCAGGCGTTTTAAGGAGTGATCTGGCATCACCAGTAACTGATTTTTAAGCTCATTAATGCTACTTAAGTGGCTCTGATTGTTAGCAATCAGCACGGGTGTGCGCTTTTTACCTTGTAGCACTTCGGTCACTATTACGCCTTCGAGCTGGCTTTTCAGGTAGCGGGCAAACTCCATGGTGCTCATGCCAAAGCCTCGGGCGAGCTCGTTATCTAAGGTGAGGTTGATAAAAGGACTGCCTTCGATCATCGCCATTTTCACATCGACGCTGCCGCTGGTGGCATTAATCAGCTGTTGGATTTGGCTCGTGAGCTGACCTAAGGTGTCGATATCGTTACCAAAGACCTTGATCGCTACGTCGCCAATGCTGCCGGTGAGCATTTCGGATACGCGCATTTGTATCGGTTGAGTGAAGTTAAAATTAACGCCGGGATAGTCCAATAACACAGTGCGGATCGCATCGATAAGCGCTTCTTTATTTGCAAAGCGCCATTCGCTGCGGGGCAGAAGTTCTAAGAACACATCGGTTTCATTGAGCCCCATGGGATCTAAGCCGATTTCATCCGCGCCAGTACGTGCCACCATCTGTTTAATTTCAGGAACTTTAGCCAGCAAGGTTTGCTGAATTTGCTTGTCGATGGCAATCGAAGCCTCGAGCGAAATCGACGGGGATTTCTCCAACTGCAGGATAATGTCGCCCTCATCTAAGGTCGGCATAAAGGTTTTTCCCACTAACCCGAACAGGCCTAGGCTGACAATAAGTAAACTAAAGGCGATCACCATAAAGCGTTTTTGATGGCTAAACGTGCCCTTGAGGCTGCCCAGATAAAGCTGCTTAAGCTTTTCAATCGCCTTAGGTTCCTTGGCGGCTTTTTCGTTGACGAGATAAGAAGCGATAACCGGAATAACAGTTAACGACAACACCAGCGCCGACAGCATGGCAAACACGATAGTGATCGCAACTGGGGTAAAGAGTTTGCCTTCGAGTCCGCTCAAGGTCAGCAAGGGCGAGAACACTATCATGACGATTACAGTGCCCGACACCACGGGAATGGCAACGTCCTTGGTCGCGCGAAAAATCAAATGCAGCCGCGGTAATCTCTGCTTAGTGGCGATAAGATTCACCATGTTCTCGACTACGACCACGGATGAATCCACTAACATGCCGATGGCGATAACCAGCCCGCCTAGGCTCATTAAGTTCGCGGAAAGATTGAAGTAATCCATCATCAAAAACGTCATCAGCGCGGCGAGTGGCAGCGAGAGTGACACGACTAATGCGGCGCGCACGTTACCTAAAAATAGCGCCAGCAAGATGATCACTAGCACTACGGCTTCGAACAAGGCATTGGAGATTGTATCGATCGCGGTATTGATCAGATTCGCGCGGTCGTAAAAGGTGTTTATCTGACTCCCTTCTGGCAAGGTTAGGCCGATTTGATCGAGCTTTTCCTTAATATTCTTGACTACTTGTGCGGTATTAGCGTCTTTCAGGGCGATGATTAAGGCTTCGGCGGTTTCGTTGCCATCTTTAGTGACTGCGCCATAGCGGGCTAAGTGGCCAATTTGAATATCGGCCAAATCCTGCAGTCGATACACTCTGGCATCATCGGCCTTGATCACTAATTGTTTGAGTTCGTCGATATCATCGATGCGGCCTTCGGCGCGCACTATGATGGTGTCTGTGCCAATGGTGAGCTTGCCCGCACCTTCGTTGTGATTATTCTCAACGATTGCCTGTTGCAGCGTCGCAAAGCTCACTCCCGCGGCCGCCATCGCCGCAGGTTTGGGGGTCACACTAAAGCTTTTGGCATAGCCACCGAGGATATTGACATCGGCCACACCCGCAACGGTTCGCAACAGCGGGCGGATTTCCCATTCGAGTAACTGCCGTCTTTCCATCAGCGAAAGATTGGGATTTTCGAGTGAAAACATAAATATTTCGCTGAGTGGCGTACTCATAGGCGCTACGCCGCCCGTTACACCTTCAGGGAAACTGTCCCACACGGCGGCGATGCGTTCGCTCACCTGCTGGCGTGCCCAATAGATATCCGTGCCTTCGTCGAAATCTAGGGTGATATCGCTGATGGCGTATTTAGTGGTCGAGCGCAGAATCGATTGATGGGGAATGCCTAACAGTTCGGTTTCAATCGGCACGGTAATTTGCGCTTCGATTTCCTCCGGTGTCATGCCGGGCGCCTTGAGGATGATCTTCACTTGGGTGGGTGAAATATTGGGAAAGGCATCCAAGGGAATGGAAAACCAGGCTCGCGCTCCCGCTAACATGATGATCAGCGCCACAATCAGCACAAATAGGCGCTGCGTAAGCGAAAAGCGGATGACTGAGGTCAACATCTTATTCGCCTCCTAGGCCAAGCATTATGCCTTTGACTGCGGCAACTGACTGGGATAAGACTTGGATTTGGCTCAGATCTTTATCGCTTTCAACTATATATTGCTCGGGGGTTGAACCGAGAATATCGATCGTAATCGGGGTGAGCGTGTCGGCGGTTTTAGTGAAGACTTGGCTGTCTTGCTCCCAACTAAAAACACTATTTTTAGGCAATAAATACACCGCCTTTTGATACTCGGGTATCACAGTGATCTGTTGTCCTAACAGTAAGTTACATTCCTGCGGTACGGGTGATGACCAAGCGGTCACGAAGGCCCCCTCGGCGATGGCCGACATGGACTCAATGGCGATATGGCACTGATTGATGTTCACCGCCGAGAGCGAATGTGACTGGCTCATAGGCACACTGACTTTGACGCGAATGCTGTCGCTGGGCACCAGTGAGAATAGCTGTGAACCCGCCATATAAGGCCCATTCACTTGGTTGAGTTTAACTATCCCTGCCACTGGTGTGCCTACCACTAGGGAGTCTGTGGTGGCATCTGTGCTTTTGACTATCTCCATAAAATGCTGCATGTGCTCGTATTCGAGGTGAGTGCTGAAGTAGTCTTGGCTGATCTCACGCCACTTTTCGGCGCTGATACTACCATTGTTTACTAAGGGTTTATTACGCTCGTAACGGCTCTTGGCCAGTTGATATAAGTTGCCGGCGGCTTCGACTTGGGCGAGGTAGTGGAACACTTCTGGCCCTGTCAGTTTGACTATCGCCTGACCCTTAGTAACCCGCTGGCCTTGGCCGACGAGGAAGCTTATCTGCTGGGTATTCTCCGGCGTGTTGATCCAGTAATCGTTACCGGGGAGGATTTCAACCTGTGCGGGCAATGGGCTGCCCTCATAGCTGGCGACTTTTTGCGGCTGCACGTAGCTCAGGTCTAAATTACCGAGGGAACTTATCGTTAAGGATTCAGCCTGCACTAAGGTGGCTACACTGGCGGATAAACAGAAAAGGCATGCGCCGTACTTGGCCATCATAATGAAATTCCTAAGGCTTGCAGTTGTTGGGAGTGCAGTTGTTGCTGCGCGACTTGGTTCAGTGCCAAGCGGGATTCGGTATCGAGGGCATCCATATAGCGGCGCAGCCAAACTTCGTAGCTAACTTGATTTTGGTCTTTGACCTTGGCCAGCTCCTCTGTGATGGTGCGGCTAAGGTGTAAGGCTTGGGTTAGCAATGTCTGTTGGTCGAGTAAGTTTTGTTGCTGTTGCTCTAGCTTTTTAAGCTGAGTTTTCAGTTCGATATAGGTACGGTCGAGGTTGAGCGTGTGCTCGGTATTGGCTTGTTGCCATTGGGATAATTCGGTTTGCGATAGGGCAGAACCTAAAGTCAGTGGCACAGAAACGGCGATGCCAAGCTGTTGATCATCAACTTGGTTATCGGCGGTATTTTTAGCCGTGAGTGAGACTGTCCAAGGGTCTTTATCTCCCGCTTGTTGACTCTGGATGATCATTAGCTGTTGCTGCTTCTGCAGGCTCAATAATTGCCATAATGGATGCTGCGCGAGCATGTCATTGGGTTGGCTGCTGGCTGACAGTGGCCGCGCGGTTTCGGCTATGTCCTGCGGTATCTGCTCTTGCCCGGTGAGTTGTTGATAGAGGGCAAGCGCCTCGGCCAGTTGCTGATGAAGGTCGACCCGCTCCAGTGCAATGTCCACTAATTCGCGTTCTAACAGGAGTATGTTAGCAATCGGCAGTTCACCCGCGTCTGTGAGTTGCTTTTGCTGGCGATGGAGTTTATCGAGCAATTGGCTCTTGCGATCTAACTGGGCCAGTTTCACTGCTGCGAGGCGATGTTCCCACAGGCTTTGTCGCAATAATCCCGATAAATACAGCCCCTGCAGCGCGACTTGTTGCGACTGAATGCTTTGGGTGAGTTGTTTAATTTGTTTATCGCTGCTGTGTAAAGCAGGGGATTTTATTGGCAAATTGAGTGAGAGTTCCTGTTCGTAGCTGTTACCATTATCTAGGCTGCCTAAGTGACTCAGGCTAATGCTCGGCAGGCCATTGAGCCAAGATGAACTGCTTAAGCTTATTTGTGATTGCGGTAACTGGCCGCCCGATTGAGATAAAGAATCTAATCTAGCTTGGCTGGTGGAGAGTGCTTGAGATAGCTCGGAATGTGCAGATAGCTCGGAATTCGCGGCGAGGCACAGGAAACTGCTGCTGACTAAGCTTGCCAACAGACATAACTTGATACAAGACGTACTGACAGACATAGGGCGATTCTATGGTATTAAAGTGTGCTGTCAGTGTAGGGATTGGCGGGTGAAAGTCGTGGGGGACATGTATCATAAAACCGCCTATGGTACATATGTCCCATAAAATAATTGGTTGATTTTGCATTTATTTAGGAGTTTTAAATGAAGGATCTGGTCATTATTGGTTTGCTGGCCATAATCATGTGTTTTAAGCTTTTTGACATCTCATCCGACATTCAATTGGGCATTCCCCACTGGCATATTGCCCAGGAAACCATGCTGTTAGTGCTCACTGTGATTGGTGCCATGTACTTAAGTTATGATCTTATTCGTCGCTCCCGCGAGGTCAAAGCCTTGGCTAAACGCCTGGAGCATGCGGATCAGAAAATTGACAATATGTCGACGCAAATGCGCTCTGCCAGACAAGAATACAGCCAAGCTGTGTCGCAGCAATTCGAGACTTGGGGCTTTACTAAGAGTGAGCAGCAAGTGGCATTTCTATTGCTTAAAGGCTTAAGTTTTAAAGAGATTGCCGAAGTGCGTCAGACTAAGGAAAAAACCGTCAGACAACAGGCATCGACCATTTATGGCAAAGCGGCAGTCGATGGACGCCATACTTTTTGTGCTTGGTTTATGGAAGATTTTATTCAAGAGCATAATCAAGATCTTGCTGCTAACGAAGCGGGGTCAAGCCATCAGGCGGCCTAATGATCACAGCATGGGCTTAGCTGTTATAGCTATTTGTTATTGAAAATCGATATTTGCTGAGTTTTTAGTTCTAAACAATAATGAGCATCCCCTAAGTTTGCAGGAAGATGCAATTGAAAAACTGGTTGATTATTGTGTTTTCCCTGATTGCCTTGGTTGCTTCGACGCAAACCACAGGGCTAGTGCGTTCACTTATCGAATTCTCTGCCTTTGTTGGCGTCCTCAGTTGGGCCTGGCGGATCAAACCAAGTATTGAGTAAGCCTGAGTCTTAGTTATTGAAAATACAGAATATACACTAAAGATATCATTCCTATCGCCGCCCACAGCATCACCCCAAGCAACAGCGGTTTGGGACCACTCGCGCGCATTTTCTGCACTGTAATTCCCGCACCTATCAAAAACAAGCACAGCACTAAGGCCCGTTTCGACAGCATAAATAGGATGTCATAAACGGTGTGGAACTGTGGCAACCAATGGGCCACCACAATGGCTAAACAATAAAAACCGATAAAATACGGTAGGTTAAGTTTGCGCTTATCGCCACCAAACAGCATAGCGCTGACCAGTGCGATCGGGATAATCCACAGGGCGCGGGCGAGTTTAATGGTGGTTGCGGTTTTTAAGGCTTCATCGCCGTAGGCCGAAGCCGCGCCAACAACCGATGAGGTATCGTGGATGGCGATGGCGCTCCACACACCAAAATCGTATTGGCTCATATTGAGCAAGTGGCCCAGTGCGGGGAATAAAAACAGCGCGACCGAGTTGAGCACAAATACGCAGGCCAGTGCCGTGGCGATTTGATCGTTGCGGGCATTGATGGCTGGCGCCACTGCGGCAATGGCGCTGCCACCACAAATCGCAGTACCGGAGGCAATCAAATGGCCAGTGACTTGATCAAATTTCAGTGCGCGGGTGAGTACAAAGCCCAGGGCTAAGGTAAAAAAGATGGAACCGACAATGAGGCCAAGGTTGTTACTGCTCGCCTCGATTGCCGCGTTTAAGTTAATGCCAAAGCCGAGGCCAATGATCGAATAAGACAGGAGTTTTTTGGTGAGTGCGGCAATATTCCATTGGATTGGTACCCAGCCAAGACTGGCTAAGGTGAAGCCCAGCACTAACGCCATGGGGGACGAGATAAAGGGCGCGAGGCATAACAGACCCGCACAAATGAAGATAATACGCTGATGTTTATTCTGTTGGGTTAATGTCGACGAAGAATTCATAACACCTTAGGCTCGAGCGATTAGGGTTTATCGTTCCAACACAGATCTTCATATTAAGCGACTGTCACAATATGGCTTTTAATAGGGATGGATCTTGGAGGCTGAGTGAGGGGCATTATAGCTGTGACTGCTTGCTTCAATAAAATCAATTTAACTTATTTAGTTAGTCAGTTTTATTT
>NZ_PFGL01000049.1:0-51805 GCF_002783505.1 Shewanella sp. CG12_big_fil_rev_8_21_14_0_65_47_15 | reverse complement strand
AACGGATAACGGATAACGGATAACGGATAACGGATAACGGATAACGGATAACGGACAGAAAAGGGAAGGAGATTAACTTAATCCGTTAATCTCCTCGATAGATTATAAATTCACTATATTTTTCAAGCTGTAATCACCACCATCCTTGGCGGTAAATTGTTTATCTTGGGTATCGTTGGCGCTAGACATACCCGCATGCAGCAAACTGAGCCAATGGCGAGAAGCGCTAGAACGGGCTTCCGTTGTTTCCATCGATAATGGTGCTTCGATTTGGACATCTTCCAGATTGGCCAGATCCCTAGCGCCTATCATACCGCTGCGGTCGAAACTGAGTTCTACATGGCAACCTTGATCCTGCAATACTATGGCACTGGGGGAGTCTTTGGTGCCGTTAAAGGCCACAAACTGTTTTGGCTGACGTAAACCACTGTGGCTACCATCGGCAAAAAAGGCCAACAGGTGTTGATAGTAAACCACATAGCTACTGACATCCTGATGTGAACCCGAGTTAAGTGGAAAGGCGCTGTCGAGGAACTGTTTTGCCTTGGCGATTTTTTCGTGCTCGGCGACATTCACTTGGGCCACGGCGAGCACTTCTTCTGCGATGAGGCTATTTAGATTCGGTTGGATCTGGTTGCTCTTGATCATTGACATATTCATCGCTCGTTCCTCTACACTTTCCAATTTAAAAAATTAGGGTTTTGATTTAACTTGTGGCCTATCAAAGTTTGTCTTCAATTTGGTTTGTCCGCTTTAAGTGCTTATCCACTTTTAAGGTGAATCCTTAAGCATTTCTGATACTGGAATGGCTTAGCTTGTGCGCATTAGTCTTTCCTTGATTGCTTGATTTGTAGTCTAGTCTTTTTTTGACTACAATTTCACAATAAAAATTTTACACTGTGAATTTTACAAAATGCGCAATGACCAGAGCTTGATGAGAAAATCACACTTCCTCGGGACAAAAATACGTAACCTACGGAAACGTAATAATTTAACCATGGAAGATTTATCGGCACGCTGCATCCGAGTCGACGCCGGAAGTGCGCCCTCTGTGTCATATTTGTCGATGATCGAACGCGGCAAACGCGTGCCCAGTGCCGAAATGTTGGCCGTGATTGCCACGGTTTTTCAAAAGGACGTTGACTGGTTTCTGGACGATGCGCCCGAGGAGAGTGCCATCACGCCGGATAAGGGCCGCCGTGGTGGTATTAGTGGCATGGCGCTGGAACCCAGCTTTTTGTTTTCAAATGATATTTTGCAAATAGCGATCCCGGAAATGTTATCGCAGACCGGGATCTCGGGTCGGCAATTCGCCCATTTGTTGATCCGCGCTCACCAGGAACATCATCAAAACCATTTCCCCGATCTTGAACGTGCCGCCGAAGAGGTTGGGCTTAAGCGCATGCCCTTATCCCTCGAGGATATGCTGGATATTGCTAAGGGCGTAGGGTTAAAAATCAAGTGGATAGATAGCACGCCACAGGAAGTCATCGACGAGCGTGGTATCAGTTCGCATCAGCTAGTCACCTCCTTCTTCGAGCCGCCCAGCACGATTTATGTCAATAAAATGCTGAAAAATCGCCCCAGTCGGCTTAAGTACGATCTCGCCGCCCATATCGGCCATTGTGTATTACACAATAAAGATGGGCTTAAGAGTGTGATGATCTCGGGCCGCAAACTGGAGATGGATGAAGAAGTTACCATGCAATCCAATACCCTGAACGCACAGGATATTTTGCATGCGTGGCGCGACTTTGAGTCCAGCTTTTTTGCCGGGGCCTTGCTATGCCCTAAAGTGCCCTATCGGCAATTGCTCGACCGCCATGGCTACGAAATTGAGGTGCATAAACAGCTGCAAGTGTCAGCCTCGGTCGCCATGCGGCGGATGACGGTCGTATCGCCTTATCCCCATTGGCATTATTTTGATGCCTACGCGCCGGGCAAACTCAAAGCCGTTTACCGTGGCAATGGTATTCCCCTGCCCTGGGGCAATATGCGGCTGGTGGAAGATCCCTGCCAGCATTGGGCGGTTTTTAGAATGATCAGCGAGCCAACGGTCGGTACTTCGGCGCAGATTTCGATTTTAAATGTGGGTAATGAGCCACGGATTTACTGCTGCGAGTCGATTAAGGTCGAAGACTCGGCGGGCAACCCCCATGTGCTCTGCGCTGGCATCGACTTAAACCCGGCCATTGAGGCCCAAGGTAAAGATGCGCTCTCTATCGCCCATGATTTAAAAGCCGCCTGCGTCTCAGGTGGCGGCTCAGTCGCGATTCCCAAGCATATTAAAAGCGATCTAGTCAGCGTGGCTAAGATTTTGAATATCAACTGGATTGAACGCGGCATTAAAAACGATGCTCGGCTTATCTGCTCCCGCGGCGCCGTCTGCCCAAGACAACCCAGCTGTTATCAAGCGGGGAAATCACAATGTGATGGGGTGGAGTAAACTATGCCGCGAAGTTTTGCACAGGTTTAGTTAATGGCTGCGATTAAGCACTCTCACTTCAGTGACACGCCATAAACTCGTCCTTGAGGGCTCGACGGCGGCATCCATGCCGCCAACGGTCACTGCCGCGAGAGTGCTTAATTTCATTGGACTCTGGTATGTTTCTTAGTCAGCACATAGGTAAAAAATTTAACTATTAAATTTCTTGGATTTAGCAGATTAAAAAATAACTAGCTCGGCTCATTAGTAATGATGATTAGAGTTCCCTCTTACTAAGTGCTAATCTACATTATATTTGGATTTTTAACTGAATCTTTGTAGTATCACATTGAATAAAAAGCACTTCTAGACTAAGGCTACTAGAGAATTTCATCGAACTAAAACCGCATAGTGATGATAAGTGTCGGCAACAACTCAATTTGATATACACGATTGAGATATTGTTAGATAGACTAACATTTCAAGCCTATCATCGAATTGGTGTAGATTTTAAGGAGTAACCGTGCTGCAACGAATGACTATTAAGAATTTGACAGTGTTTGCCGAAGCAAATCTTTCTTTTGCACCTGGCTTAAATGTAATTATTGGTGAGAATGGCTGCGGAAAATCTCATTTATTAAAGACCGCCTATTCTTTAATAGCTGCAAGTGCAGAAGAGGGGCGAAAGCCTAACGCAACTACACCGACAAAATCATTATTGCAGAAGGTGTATGCTGAAAAACTCGTTAATGTCCTTCGCCCTGAATCGCTAGGACGTTTGGCACGCCGTAGACAGGGAAGAGAACGTTGTGAATTATCCTTAGAGTTCGATAACCCTAATCTTAACTTCACTCTTGATTTTTCTACATCAAGTAAATCTGAAGTGCAAATTAGTGCCCTTAATAGCGATTGGCAACCTAAAGCTCCTGTTTTTTTACCTACTCGTGAATTACTAACTCTATATCCAGGTTTTGTATCCATTTATGACAATCATTACCTAGAGTTTGATGAAACATATCGTGATGCGTGTTTACTGTTGGGGGCACCAGCTTTAAAAGGTCCAAGGGAGAGTAAAGCGGCAATTCTATTAAAGCCTTTAGAAGATTCTATGGGTGGGAAAGTAATTTTAGACTCCAATGGTCGTTTCTACTTGTCCTCTCCAGGTCAAGGAAAAATGGAAATGCCCCTTGTCGCAGAAGGTTTGAGAAAACTTTCAATGCTTGCGCGTTTAATTGGAACAGGTTCGTTATTGGATAAAGGTTATCTCTTTTGGGACGAGCCAGAAAGCAATCTCAATCCTAAATTGACAAAGTTGATTGCTGAGATGGTGTTGCATTTATGTGCGAACGGCATTCAAGTATTTATCGCTACACATTCACTGTTTTTGCTGCGCGAACTAGAAGTGTTGTCAGAAAACAAACAGTTTAAGAAAATCAAACAACGTTATTTTTCTCTTCGCCCAAATGAAAATGGTGTTGAGGTCGAGCAAGCAGATGCCATCGAAGAAATACAAACTTTAGTACTATTGGATGAGGAACTTAGTCAATCACAGCGATTCATGGAAGCAGGGGCCTAAAATTGATTGAAGAAAATAATGCTATTGTCGAAGGTAGATTAACTTTTCATTTTGAACCATTGATCCAAGCAACAAAGTATGACGATTGGTCATTTTATCGTAACCAATTTAACAATGCTTTTGGTGGTGCAAAAGCAATCGACTTGATCGTCATAGATAGTCATACAACATGGCTCATCGAAATCAAAGACTACCGAGCATACCAACGAACGAAACCTATTGATATAGGTGATGAAATGCTCGGTAAAGTACGTGATACTTTAATTGGTTTAGTCGCCGCTAAATTCAACGCTAATGATCAAGAAGAGAAGCGTGTTGCAAAGCGGGCATTAGGAACTAATAAACTTCGGGTGGTGCTACATTTGGAACAACCACAAAAACATTCGAGACTATTCCCAAGGGCAATAAATCCTGTGGATGTAATACAAAAATTAAAACAGAAATTAAAATCAATTGACGCTCATCCAATAGTAGTCGATCAATTTAGTTTAAAGCCTGAAATGAAATGGACTGTGGAAGGATAGGATATTTTTGGCTTTAACCATTAAATTTAACCAGATATTCATCGCTAGATTGTACGCAGATTGTTGATGATTAAGCACTGGAATGTCAGTGCTTAATCATTCGCAAGGCTTTAGTAATTGCTTTGGGAGTAAGAAAGCTAAGCTCTAATCTGCCCTGTGCCTGAAACTAGAAACTTTTCCGTGGTTAGGGCTTCGAGTCCCATGGGGCCGTAGGCATGTAGTTTAGTGGTGGCGATGTCGGCACCGAGGCCGAGTTCGCTACCATCGGAAAAACGCGATGACGCATTGACCATTACCACAGCGGCATCCACTGCGCGTTGAAAGCGGGCGGCTGTGAGTTCATTCTCGGTGCAAATCACCGCGTTTCAGAAAAAAATTCAACCTAAAATAAAATTACTTTTGTTTTTTAAAGGGATAAAAGCGGATTAATCGCCCAAAATCGTATGATATTCAAGGCCAATAAAAAGCGCCGATCCATTACTGGATAGGCGCTTTTTTATAACTAATCCTTTGGCTTAAGTGCTTATGCCTTTGGGCCTGCGTTGCGGATAGCGTCGGATACTTGATACTTAGCGAAGTTTTTTGTGAAAGCTTCGGCCAGTTTTTGGGCGTATTCGGCGTATAGCGCTTTATCGCTCCAGGTATTCATTGGATTGAGTAAATTGCTATCCACACCCGCCACTGCGACAGGAACGGCAAGGTTCAAGGTGTCTAAGTGGACGGTTTCAACCTCTTTCAACTCACCGCTAACAATCGCATCGACGATAGCCCGGGTCGTTGGAATATCGAAACGCTTACCTACGCCATGGGGGCCGCCTGTCCAGCCGGTGTTGACTAAGTACACTTGGCTGCCGAAGGACTCAATGCGCTTCATGAGCAGTTCGGCATACACGCCTGCAGGGCGAGGGAAGAAAGGTGCGCCGAAGCAAGTTGAGAAGGTCGATTGAATGGCCGAGGTTGAGCCGATTTCGGTCGAACCCACCTTGGCGGTATAACCCGACAAGAAATGGTATGCCGCCTGTTCTTTACTCAGGATAGAAACCGGTGGCAATACGCCAGACACGTCGCAGGTTAAGAACACCACCGCATGGGGCTCGGCGCCGCGGTTATCTTCTTTACGTTGGGCGATATGCTCCAGCGGGTAGGCCGCGCGGGTGTTTTCCGTCAGGCTGCCGTCTTTGTAGTTTGGCGCCCGATGTTCATCCATCACCACGTTTTCGAGCACAGTGCCGAAACGAATCGCATCCCAAATCACGGGCTCATTTTTTTGGCTTAAATCGATACATTTGGCGTAGCAACCACCCTCGATATTAAATACGCCGCCCGCTGCCCAGCCGTGTTCATCATCACCAATCAGGAAACGTTTGGGATCGGCCGATAGCGTGGTTTTACCCGTGCCAGATAGGCCGAAAAATAGCGTAGTGTCGCCGTCTTTACCTACGTTGGCCGAGCAGTGCATGGGTAGCACGCCCAGGGCTGGCAGCAGGAAGTTCTGCACCGAGAACATGGATTTTTTCATCTCGCCGGCGTATTTCAGGCCCGCGAGCAGCACTTTGTGTTCGGCAAAGTTCAAGATCACCGCCGCTTCTGAATTTGTGCCATCGCGCGTTGGATCGCAGACAAAGTCAGGGGCATTAATGATTTGCCATACGGGCTTATCTTGGCGATTGAATTCTTCTGGAATGATAAAAAGATTGCGGGCGAACAACTGGTGCCAAGCGTATTGAGTGGTGACTCTTACTGGCTGGTAGTGTTCTGTGTCGGCGCCCACTTCGAGGTCGGAGACAAACAGTTCCTTATCGGCGAGAAAGGCTTCCACCCGCGCCCATAAACCTTCGAAGGCTCCCGCATCAAAAGCTTGGTTAACTGGGCCCCATTCGATGTCGGCTGCCGAACCGGGTTCTTTTACAATAAAACGATCGCCGGGTGAGCGACCTGTGCGGGCGCCCGTTTTTGCGACTAGTGCACCATTGGCTGTCAATTCACCTTCGCCGCGTAGCAGGGCAAATTCGACAAGTTGTGCGGTTGAGGGGTTGTAGTGAACGCGGTGTAATCCATCCGCCATAGTGAGGTCTCCATGTATTTGTATTTATGAGGTTATTTTTATTATCGATCGTCTGCCGATTTGTTTTATTTATCACCTGAGTCATGCTAGGGGATAAAGTGAGGCGATTGTAGCCTAAGCGGGGGAGAAAGTGTGAGCTAGATCATTGAAGCGGGTAAGAAAGGGGGCTTAAAGCCCCCTTTACAAGGCAATGTATTGATTACTGTTGGGTATTTGCCGATTGACCGTTGGCGAATATCGCCGCTATATCTATGCCATCGAACACATAGTTTGCGTTGCAGTATTCACAACCCATAGCGACTTTGCCATCTTCAACCAGAATGGCTTCAATTTCGGCTCGGTCGAGGGTCTTGATTGCTGCGGCGCTGCGCTCCCGTGAACAAGTACACTTAAAGCTCACCTCGATAGGGTCGAATAGGCGCACTTCTTCCTGATGATACAAGCGGTGTAACACATCCTGTGCCTCTAAAGTGAATAACTCTTCGGCCTTAATGGTGGAGGTTAACTGGCTCAAATGCTCGAAGTCATGGTTGTGATCTTCTTGGCTTGGCAGAATTTGCAGGAACATCCCCGCCGCTTGTTTACCGTCAGCAAATAACCAGAGTGAGGTGGGCAACTGCTCAGATTGATTGAAGTATTCCTCAACACAGGCGGCCAATGTTGGCTTGTCTAATGCCACAACCCCTTGATAGCGCTCACCTTCATCTGGAGTGAGGGTGATCACCATATAGCCTTCACCAAAGAGATCGGCAAGGTTAGCATCATCGGCTAACGCGCCATCCCAGCGCGCCACACCACGGAGCTGTTGCAGGTTATTTCCATTGATCACCGCCAATGAAACTGGGCCATTTCCCTGTAACTGAACACTGATATCCCCACTGAACTTTAAGGTGGCGGTTAACAGTGAGGTCGCGGCCATCAACTCGCCGAGCAAAACCTGTAGCACTGGGGGATAAGCATGCGAGCCTATCACATGCTGATAGCTGTCTTGCAGTTGCACCAGTTCACCACGCACATCGGCATTGTCGAATAGGTAGCGGTGTAAAATATCTTGGTTCATCTTGTGTCTCACTATTGAGTAACTTTTAAAGCCTAGAAGTCTTTAAATCGAATAAGCTGGCGTCGTTGTTTCTTATCCGGTTTATGGTCTGGCGCAGGATTATTGAGTATGTTCAATCGCCTGGCTTCGGCGTTTACCGCGCGTTTTGCCACACTGTTTGCCGTTTCTTCGTACAATTCTTGTGCAATTGACGCACTTTGGCGCAGTTCTGATAATTTTTTTATGACGATCTCTTTGTCGTCATATCCCTGGCGTATCTTAAGGACGGCACCTATCTCGGCATTCTTACTAGATTTGGTGCGCGCGCCGTTGTAATGTACTTTGCCGCCATTGATCATTTCCTTGGC
The DNA here is from genome assembly GCF_002783505.1 of Shewanella sp. CG12_big_fil_rev_8_21_14_0_65_47_15. Taxonomy (GTDB): domain Bacteria; phylum Pseudomonadota; class Gammaproteobacteria; order Enterobacterales; family Shewanellaceae; genus Shewanella. Next base: position 43,808 of record NZ_PFGL01000049.1, on the reverse strand, counting down.
AATGGCGCGGGTTTTATAGAAACGCGCGGCCCACAGCCATTTGTCGAGTCGAACACTGGTGTTGTCGCTAGAACTTTGCGTCATAGTGTCTCCAAGATAAAAGATCGATGAGTTCACACGCTGAGCAATAAAATGCGTGAGTCGCATTTCTATTATGTTAAAGGGAGGCGTGCTTCACACCCTTTTAAGGCCGGCAAAGTTAGCATAATTGGGCAATTTTCGCCAATTGCAATACTGTTATGGGGTTGTTGCCAAATGCAGCCTAGGTTAGCATGTGGCGGGCATTATTATTACCTAATCAGAACAGAGACCTGTATTGAGGGTCCACATAAATATGGATTTATTAGATAAAGTTATCGCGAAAGCCGCCAGTATTCCACATAAGCCATTGAGTCAGTTTGTTTTCTGGCTGGGTTTAGTGGTGAGTTTACTGTTAGCCGCGCAAATTACATGGAAACTCGTACCGACAACCTCATCCCCGAGCGCTTGGTCCCCCACGGCCATTACGGCTGGAAAAGGGGCTGGGCAAATCGATCTCGCTGGTTTACAGCAACTGGGACTCTTTGGCACTGCCGCGCCTAAGTCCGAGCAACCTAAGGCTGAAGTCGTTGAGACTGTGACCGATGCACCTAAGACAACCTTGTCTATCCAGTTGACAGGGGTGGTGGCTTCGACGGCCGATCAAAAGGGCCTAGCGATTATCGAATCTGGCGGTAGTCAAGAAACCTACAGCCTCGGCGATAAGATTAAAGGCACCTCCGCCTCACTCAAAGAAGTCTACGCCGACCGTATTATTATCACCAACGCCGGCCGCTATGAGACCTTGATGCTCGACGGTCTGGTGTATACCAGTCAAAGCCCCGCCAATCAGCAGTTACAACAAGCCAAGGGCGATAGGGGTGAAGTCGCCAGCCGTGTCGATCAGCGTAAAAATGCCGAAATTTCCCAAGAGCTGGCCGAATCCCGTAGCGAACTATTGGCCGACCCCAGTAAAATTACTGATTACATTGCTATTTCTCCGGTAAAACAGGGCGAGAATGTGGTCGGTTATCGTCTGAACCCCGGTAAAGATGTCAATTTATTTAAACAAGCGGGCTTTAAAGCCAATGACCTCGCCAAATCGATTAATGGATATGACCTGACCGTGATGAGTCAGGCATTAGAAATGATGAGCCAATTACCTGAGCTAACTGAAGTTTCCATTATGGTCGAGCGGGAAGGGCAATTGGTTGAAATCATGTTTAGTTTGCCGCAATAACACGCGTTAGAGGAAAGTAAAATAATGAATAACAAAAGGATTCGACGCAAACTGATTGCCGGAGTTGTGGCGGGCGCCGCCATGTTCACCTCCCAATTTGTTTGGTCCGAACAATATGCGGCCAACTTTAAAGGCACCGATATCCAAGAATTTATCAACATCGTTGGTAAAAATCTGAATAAGACCATTATTGTTGATCCAACGATTCGCGGCAAAATCAACGTGCGCAGCTACGACTTGCTGAACGATGAACAGTATTATCAATTTTTCCTCAACGTCCTGCAGGTCTACGGCTATGCCATAGTCGAGATGGAAAATAACGTCATTAAGGTCATCAAGGACAAGGACGCCAAAACCGCCGCTATCCGCGTTGCCAACGATAACGACCCAGGCCTTGGGGATGAGATGGTGACCCGTATTGTGGCGCTGTATAACACAGAGGCAAAGCAACTGGCACCACTACTACGTCAGTTAAACGATAACGCCGGTGGCGGCAACGTGGTTAACTACGATCCGTCAAACGTGTTAATGCTCTCCGGCCGCGCCGCTGTGGTCAACAAGTTAGTGGAAATTGTCCGCCGCGTGGATAAGCAGGGCGATACCTCGGTACAAGTTGTCCCATTAGAGTTCGCCTCCGCCGGTGAGATGGTGCGGATTATTGATACCCTCTACCGCGCAACGGCTAACCAAGCGCAATTACCCGGCCAAGCACCCAAAGTGGTCGCGGATGAGCGCATTAATGCCGTGGTGGTGAGTGGTGATGAAAAGAGCCGCCAACGTGTGGTCGAGCTTATTCATCGTCTCGATGCCGAGCAAGCCAGCACGGGCAACACTAAGGTGCGTTACTTACGTTATGCCAAGGCCGAAGATTTAGTTGAAGTGCTGACAGGTTTTGCCCAGAAGCTTGAGGGTGATAAAGATCAGAGTGCCCAGGCGAGTGGAAAACGTCGTAATGAGATCAATATTATGGCGCATACCGATACCAATGCTCTGGTGATCAGCGCCGAGCCAGATCAGATGCGCACCATAGAGAGCGTGATCAATCAGCTCGATATTCGCCGTGCACAGGTATTAGTTGAAGCCATTATTGTGGAAGTCGCCGAGGGTGATAATGTCGGCTTCGGTGTGCAATGGGCCGCGAAAGCCGGCGGTGGCACTCAGTTTAATAACCTAGGCCCGACCATAGGTGAGATTGGTGCGGGTATCTGGCAGGCGCAGGATGTGAAAGCTTCCCAAACTTGTACTGGTTCGGGGGATAATCAGACCTGTACAGAAAACCCTGATACCAAAGGTGATGTCACCTTACTTGCCCAAGCTTTAGGCAAAGTAAACGGTATGGCTTGGGGTGTGGCCATGGGCGACTTTGGTGCGCTGATTCAGGCCGTATCGAGCGACACTAACTCTAACGTACTCGCCACACCTTCTATCACCACCTTAGATAACCAAGAAGCCTCGTTTATCGTCGGTGATGAAGTCCCTATCCTGACGGGGTCAACCGCCAGTTCGAGTAACAGTAATCCATTCCAAACCGTTGAACGTAAAGAGGTTGGGGTGAAGCTTAAAGTGGTGCCGCAAATTAACGAAGGCAACGCCGTTAAACTGGCTATCGAGCAGGAAGTCTCTGGAGTTAATGGCAACACGGGCGTGGATATCTCCTTTGCCACTCGTCGTTTAACCACCACAGTGATGGCCGATTCGGGTCAAATTGTCGTGCTCGGGGGCTTAATCAACGAAGAAGTACAGGAAAGCGTGCAAAAGGTACCTTTCCTTGGCGATATTCCTATCCTAGGCCATCTGTTCAAATCTTCTTCCAGTAAGAAGACCAAGAAGAATCTGATGATCTTTATTAAGCCAACCATTATCCGTGATGGTGTGACTATGGAAGGGATCGCGGGTCGCAAATATAACTATTTCAGAGCCTTGCAGCTTGAGCAGCAGGAACGCGGCGTCAATCTTATGCCGGAGACTCAAGTGCCTGTATTAGATGAGTGGAATCAATCTGAATATCTACCTCCAGAAGTAAACGATATTTTAGAGCGTTACAAAGAAGGTAAAGGTCTCGATACCCAGATGCGTAAAACGGATTCAACGCTCAAAACGCTGGATGAAAACAAGAATAAAGATAAAACCCATGAGTGAAATACAAGTATCCCAAGTCGATGACTTAAGCCTAGTGTCAAATGAGCTAGGCCTAGAAGCCGAAGGCGATGAGGTATTTCGCTCCAGCAGTAAAGAGCGCTTACCCTTTGCCTTTGCCCACCGCCATGAGGTGATTTTAGCCTATGGTGATAATGGCGAATTGAGCTTGTTTTATACGGCTAAAACCCCCTTGGCAGCCATGCTCGAAGCCCGCCGCTATTCGGGGGTGGATTTACCCTTAGTGCAACTCGAGGCGGGTAAATTTGAGGCTAAATTAACCCAGGCCTATCAAGCTAATTCCTCAGAGGCCCAGCAACTGATGGAAGATATTGGCAACGAGATGGATTTATTCACCCTTGCCGAAGAGTTGCCGCAAACCGAAGATCTGCTCGAGGGCGATGATGACGCTCCAATTATCAAGCTGATCAACGCCTTGCTATCCGAAGCCATTAAAGAAGAAGCCTCGGATATCCATATTGAGACCTACGAGAAACAACTTGTAGTGCGTTTTCGTATCGATGGTGTACTCAAGGAAGTGCTTAAGCCAAACCGTAAGCTGTCGTCGCTGCTAGTGTCGCGGATTAAGGTGATGGCGCGCCTCGATATTGCCGAGAAACGTGTGCCGCAGGATGGTCGTATTTCCCTGCGAATTGCGGGCCGTGCTGTGGATGTGCGGGTATCGACTATGCCATCGAGCCATGGTGAGCGGGTCGTGCTGCGTTTACTCGATAAAAATGCCGGCAATCTCGATTTAAAACAATTAGGTATGACGGATAGTATCCGCGTTAAGTTCGATGAACTTATCCGTCGTCCCCACGGCATTATCTTAGTCACGGGCCCTACGGGTTCGGGTAAGAGTACCACGCTATATGCGGGTCTTACCGAAATTAACTCCAAAGATACCAACATTTTAACCGTTGAAGATCCGATCGAATATGAATTAGAGGGCATAGGTCAAACCCAAGTTAACACTAAGGCGGACATGACCTTCGCCCGTGGTCTGCGGGCGATCCTGCGTCAAGACCCTGACGTGGTGATGATAGGTGAGATCCGTGACCTTGAAACCGCGCAAATTGCGGTGCAGGCGTCACTGACGGGGCATATGGTGATCTCGACTCTGCACACTAACACCGCATCCGGCGCTATTACCCGTCTGCAGGATATGGGCGTCGAGCCATTCCTCGTGTCCTCGAGCTTGCTTGGCGTCTTGGCCCAACGTTTGATCCGCACCCTCTGTCCAAAATGTAAGACAGAGCATATTCCCGATGAACGTGAGCGTGAATTGCTCGGGATAAGCGCGGATGATCATCGACATATTTTCCGCGCTAACGGTTGTAAGGCCTGTGGTAGCAGCGGTTATCGCGGTCGTACGGGGATCCACGAGTTATTGCTGGTGGATGATAATGTGCGCGAGCTTATCCACGGTGGCCGCGGTGAATTAGCGATCGAGAAATATATTCGTCCGTTTGTACCGAGTATTCGCCACGATGGCATGAGTAAAGTGCTCTCAGGCATCACCACACTCGAAGAAGTGCTCAGGGTGACCCGCGAGGAGTAAGCTATGCCAGCATTTGAATATAAGGCGCTGGACGCCAAGGGAAAGCAGCTTAAGGGCGTGATAGAGGCGGATACTGCCAGACACGCCCGCAGTCAATTGCGCGATCAGCGCATGATGCCGTTGGAAATTCTCCCCGTCACCGAGAAAGAAGCTAAAGCCAAGAGCAGTGGTTTTGCCTTCTTTAAGCGGGGGATTTCGGTCGCTGAACTGGCACTGATCACCCGTCAAATTGCCACCTTAGTCGCTGCTGGTTTACCCATTGAGGAGTCCCTCAAAGCGGTCGGGCAACAGTGTGAGAAGGACCGCTTGGCGAGCATGATTATGGCGGTGCGCTCTAGGGTCGTCGAAGGCTATAGCCTAGCTGACTCCCTCGCAGAATTTCCACATATTTTCGATGATTTATACCGCGCCATGGTGGCCTCGGGTGAAAAGTCCGGCCACTTAGAAGTCGTGCTCAATCGGCTGGCTGATTACACCGAACGCCGCCAACAACTCAAATCTAAGCTGCAGCAGGCGATGATCTACCCCATAGTGTTAACGCTGGTGGCTATTGGGGTCATTTCGGTATTACTTGCGGCTGTGGTGCCCAAGGTGGTGGGGCAATTCGAGCATATGGGCGCCGAACTGCCTGCGACGACTCGCTTCCTGATTGCCGCCTCGGACTTTGTGCAAAATTATGGCCTGTTCCTAGTGCTGGCGATTGTGATGCTGTTCGTTGTGTTTCAGCGGATGCTGAAATCCGCGGCATTTAGGATGAAATACCACAGTTTTTTGCTGAAAATGCCCGTCATTGGTCGAGTCAGTAAGGGCTTAAATACCGCGCGATTTGCCCGCACCTTAAGTATCTTATCGGCCAGTTCGGTACCTTTACTCGATGGCATGCGTATCGCCAGCGAAGTATTACAGAATGTTAGGGTTCGTGCGGCCGTGGATGATGCTACCGCTCGGGTGCGGGAAGGAACTAGCCTAGGCACCGCGTTGACTAACACTAAGCTGTTTCCTGCAATGATGTTATATATGATTGCCTCGGGAGAGAAGAGTGGCCAGCTAGAACAGATGTTAGAGCGGGCCGCGGATAACCAAGATAGGGAATTTGAAGGGAATGTGGCTATTGCCCTTGGTGTATTTGAACCTATGTTGGTGGTGAGCATGGCGGGGGTTGTACTCTTTATCGTGATGGCAATTTTGCAACCTATATTGGCGCTGAATAATTTGATTAGCGGTTAATTTTTTAGATATATGGATTATGACCAAGTCGATTGGCATAGGATTTTTAGGAGAAGTAATAAATGCAAATGAACAAGAAACATCAAGGTTTTACCTTACTCGAAGTGATGGTGGTGATCGTTATCCTCGGTATTTTAGCCTCTATGGTGGTACCAAACTTAATGGGTAACAAAGATAAGGCCGACCAACAAAAAGCGGTGTCTGACATAGTCGCACTCGAAAATGCCTTAGATATGTACAAGCTGGATAACGGTGTCTATCCAACGACCGAGCAGGGTTTAGAAGCCTTAGTGCAAAAGCCAACGATTTCACCAGAGCCGCGTAACTACCGTGAAGAGGGCTATGTGAAACGTTTGCCACAGGATCCATGGCGCAGTAACTATCTGTTGTTGAGCCCAGGCGAAAACAGCAAGCTCGATATTTTTAGTGCAGGGCCAGATGGCCAACCAGGTACCGAAGATGATATCGGTAACTGGAACCTACAGAACTTCCAATAGGATGTTAAAACTGCGCCACGCCGGCTTCACCTTAATGGAGGTGATGCTGGTGATCCTGCTGATGGGACTCACCGCTGCTGCGGTGACTATGTCTATTAGTAGTTCTGGGCCACAAAAGGCGCTAGAGAGAACGGCACAGCAGTTTATTGCCGCCACCGAATTAGTGCTCGATGAAACCGTATTGAGCGGCTATTTCGTCGGTATTGTGGTTGAAAAAACCAGCTATCAGTTTGTGTATTATAAAGACAGTAAATGGAATCCGCTGGAGAAAGACAGAATACTGTCTGAAAAACAAATGGATCCAGGCGTAACCCTCAATCTGGTGCTCGATGGTTTGCCCTTAGTGCAAGAGGATGAAAGCGACGAATCTTGGTTCGAAGAACCGTTGATAGAGCCTTCGACCGAGGATAAGAAGAAACACCCAGAGCCACAGATCCTGTTGCTGCCCAGTGGTGAAATGAGCGCCTTCGAACTCAGCTTTATCGCAAAGACCGATAATGGTGAGATCGATGTGTTGGTTGTTGGTGATGCGCTTGGCCGCTTAACCCTAGGACGCCCAGATGAAGTACGTTAAGGGTATGACCTTACTCGAGGTGATCGTCGCGCTGGCGGTATTTTCTATCGCGGCGGTGTCTATTACTAAGAGTTTAGGTGAGCAGATGGCAAATATGCCCATTCTGGAATCGCGAACCTTGGCCCAATGGGTGGCAGATAATCAGATGGTGGACGCCAGACTCGAGCCGCAGTTCCCCGATGTGGGGAGAAAAGAGGGCCGAGTCGAACTGGCCGGCAAGGATTGGTATTGGCGCAAAGAAGTGGTCAAAACCGCGGATGATAATTTTCGGATGATCCGCATTAGCGTTAGTGAAGATGAGCGTTATCAGCGTATTGCAGCGCAAGTGAGCAGTTATGTCCTTAAAACAAACTAAGGCTCACGGGGGGTTTACCCTGCTTGAAATGCTGATCGCGATTGCGATTTTTGCCATGATAGGTTTAGCCGCCAATGCGGTATTAAGCACAGTCATGACCAATGATGAAGTGACCCGTAATTTCTCGGTACGCTTGAAGGCGTTGCAACAGGGCTTTGGTGCCATTGAGCGTGACCTAGGGCAAATGGTAGTGCGTACGCCTAGGCTGCTAGAGGGAGGGCGCGGTTCGACCGTGTTCCAGACCGGCAATGATATTTTAGAGTCGGAGTCCGAAGCCTTAGTTTTTTACCGTGTAGGTTGGTTAAATCCCGATGGATTGTTGCCCCGAGGTAGTTTGCAGTCGGTGGCCTATGTCGTGCGGGAAGGGCGATTGGAGCGTTGGTATTTTCCCTACCCAGAACCCGAATTTGGCGCCGAGCCACTTAAAACTGTGATTATCGATAAAGTGTTATCGGTGGAATACTCCTTCTTTATGGAAGATAAATGGGAGCGTAAAGTCGAGGCAACTAAGCTGCCCAAGGCGATTGCCATGGAAATTGAAATTGAAGGTTTAGGCAAAATCCAACGTAAGTTCTTGTTGCCTTTAGGTGCTGCAGCACCTGAAAAGTCCAAGGATGAGGACAATAAAGACGAAAATCCGGACGATGCGAACAAAGATAAAAACGGCTCAGGTAATGGAGCAGGCAATGGAACAGGCAATGGTTCCGGTGACCCAGATTCTGGCGATTCCGGAGACGGTGATCCAGACGCAGAGGGCCGCGAATGAGAACCCAGTCTAGGTCTAAACAGCGCGGTGTTGCCTTGATTGTAGTGCTATTGATTGTGGCTATGGTGGTCATTATTGCCACTAATATTACCAGTCGCAATCAGTTGTCGATGCGCCGAACCTTAAACTTAGCCCAGTACGATCAAGCCTATTGGTATGCGATTTCCGCCGAAGAGCTGGCGAAGAAGATTTTAAAACAAGATTTAGATGACTCTGAGGGTCGGGTGCACAGGCAGCAATATTGGGCGATGGCCGATGTGGTGTTTCCGGCTGAATACGGTGAAATCGCTGGCAAGATCACCGACATGCGTGCCTGTTTTAACTTAAATGCCCTATCGGCGACCACGAAAGAGGTGGAAAACGGTCAGCCTAAGCTGCCGTTAGCGGCGAAGCAATATAAGGCCTTGTTGGTGAGTTTAGGGATGGATGACTTTAGTGCAGACCATCTCACACAAACCCTAAAAGATTACATCGATGAAGACACAGTGGCGAGTCCCTATGGCGCCGAAGATGCGGAATATGAAGCCCGTAACGTGCCCTATCGCGCCGCGAATACCTTGATGAACCACCGCAGCGAGTTAAGGGCCGTGATAGGTTACACCCAAGATATTTATCTGAAATTATTGCCTTATATTTGTGTTATTCCGGGGAATGATAGACAACTGCTCAATGTCAACACCCTAGAAGTCGAGCAAGCGGCACTGCTCGCCGCCATGGTCGATAATCAGATATCCGTCGGTGAGGCAGAAAGCATTATCAATCAACGCCCCGGTGATGGTTTTGCCAAGATCGATGATTTTTACGAATCCTCCTCCATGGGGTCGATCAAGTGGGAAGATGCGATGAAGTCCAGCTTTGTGGTGGACAGTCAGTATTTCCTCCTCGCCTCGGGCGCTAAGGTCGACAACGCCATTTTTAGAATGGAGAGTGTGCTCAAAAAGGGCGGCGGCAACAAAATGGATGTGCTCACCCGTCAGTTTGGTGGACAAAAATAATAGCAAACACGCTCAATCTTTAAGGTTGAAGCTGGTGGAGAAAAACTGTGAGTGAACGGCTATTTATTCGCTTAGGCAGAACCGCAGAGCAGGCTTGCTCTTGGCTGGTTTGGTCCGAACAAGAACAAGAAATTATCGCCTCAGGCGAACTTGCCAACGCCCAAGGTTTATCAACCTTAACCGAGCGGGCGGGAAATCGTCCCATCGACGTGCTGGTGCCTGCATCGGCAATGACATTAACCAGTGTGGATCTGCCCGAAAAAGGCCAACGCCAAGCCCTAAAGGCACTGCCTTTTATGTTGGAGGAATCCATCGCCGATGATGTGGACGCCATGCATTTTACCGTAGGGCCACGCAGTGGCGATGCCTTAAGTGTGATCGCGGTCGCCCACGAGCAGATGCAAACTTGGCTCAGTTGCTTGGCCGAAGCTGGCTTAAAAGTGAAACGTATCGTTCCCGATTGTTTAGCCTTGCCATTGCAGGAATGCCAATGGGCGGCAATGAGTTTTGGTAATGAACTGCTGTTGAGAACGGGTCTAGGCACGGGGCAAAGCCTGCCTCTGCCTTGGCTACCCGTGGCGATGAAGCAACTCGTCGATAAAGGGCAGGAAGTCTCAGTGGCGAGTTATACCGAGATGGCCCTCGAAGGGGTCGAACTTAAACCTCAACCCTTAGATCTGCCCATGTTAGTGCTCGCCCGTGGCATTTTACATGCGCCGGTTAATTTACTCACTGGGGTGTATACACCCAAGCGCGAGTACAGTAAGCAGCTACTCCAGTGGAAAAATGCCGCGATAGTGCTTGCCGTCGCTTGTCTGCTGGCATTAGTGAACAAAGGGCTGACCATATATCAAGTGAACGGCCAGATTGCCGATTTGAAAGCCCAGAGTGAGTCGATTTATCAACAAGTGGTGCCGGGGAACGCTCGGATAGTGGACCTACGCTCGCAGATGAAAAGCCAATTGCGCTCGCTGCAGGGGCAAGGTAGCGGCGCCGAGTTTTTTGCCATGCTCGATGGTCTGCAGGATGCCTTTAAGCAAGTGCCAGAACTGAAACCTAATACCTTAAGATTTGAGAGCGCCCGCAACGAGATCCGTATGCAGGTCATCGCTAAGGACTACGCACAAATTGAAAAGTTTAAAGAGATTGTTGGGCGTCGGTTCCAACTGGATGGCGGCACTATGAATAGTGGTGAAGATCAAGTCACCAGCACCTTAACCTTGAGGAGCAAATAAGATGGATAATTTGCGGACTTGGTGGCAAGGGCTTGCATCCCGTGAGCAACAGTTAATCGGGTTTGGTGGCGCATTTTTAGTGGTTGGTGTGCTCTACTGGGGCATTTGGGCGCCCATAGTTCAAGCTGAGGCGGATGCGCTGCGTAATCTTAGTGCGCAGCAACAGACCCTAAACTACGTCAAACAGACGGCCAATAAAATCGCAGGCCTTAAGCAAGCCGGGGTCAAACCTACTGCTTCGGGGAGTTTAAGTTCGGTCGTTAACCAAACTGCGGGCAACTATGGGTTAGTGATCACTCGCATGCAGCCCCAGGGCGATAAGATCCAAGTGTGGATGGACGATGTGCCATTCGATGCCTTACTCGGTTACCTCGGCGAGCTAGTGCAAACAAAGGGTCTGTCCCTTGAAAGTGTGGATTTGGCGGAGGCCGACGCGCCAGGTTATGTCAAAGTTAGACGCATCCAATTAGCGCAATAGGTAAGGTGTAGTTGTGAGTTTGATAAAGAAAATCATCATAGGCGTACTGATTTATTTAGTTTTTTTAGTGGCATTATTCCCTGCCAATATCGCGCTGAGTCTAGCACCGTTATCTGCAAACATGAGCGTATCGGGGGTGAGCGGCAGTATTTGGTCCGGCAGTATTGAGAGCTTGAACTTACAGCAAAGACAACTCGAGCAAGTGCGGTGGGAGCTTAGCCCATGGGCATTGTTGTTAGGTAAAGTGAGCATCGATGTTCAAGTTGGTAGCCGCGCTACACCTGTGAGTGCCAAAGGGGTAGTGACTTGGTCCATGGGCGGCATTAGCGCCCAGGGTTTACGCTTTGAGGCGCCCGATAGTTTCTTGATTGGCAATGCCAAGCTGCCCTTTAGGACCGAGATCCAAGGGGAGGTGAGTCTGCTGGTTGAAACCCTAGAACAGGGCAAGCCTTGGTGTGAGCAGTTAACGGGCAAACTGTTTTTAAATCAAACCAATGTGAAGAACCAATTTGGCGATTACCCTCTTGGTAATATCGAACTCGGCCTAAGTTGTGTTGACGGTAAAGCGCAATTAGCCACAGATGAAGCCAAAAACCAGCTAGGGATTGTCGGCACTCTGCAGTTGGATGAAGGCAATATGCTTAAGGTTGCGGCTAAGATTAAAGAAACGGCCGAGCAACCAGAAGATATGCGCAACTCCTTAAGCATGCTAGGTAAACGTGCGAGTGATGGCTATTTCCCTGTGGTTTATCAAGGGCGAATTCCTGGGCTCTAAGCCTCTGTTGATAAGAACAGCAAGAAAGGCACCCCGCGGTGCCTTTTTTATGGGAGTCAATTCGGTACTAGCGGCGAAGATCATCCAAGAGCAAGTGGTAATCGTCAATCGCGGGGAAATCATTAAAGGTTTTGAGCGGCTTTTGGCTGTCGGGATTGCTGATCCCCAGTTGATGGGCCACCCCAGCGAGGCGCGCAGCATTGAGTATAGGTTCACTGTCATCGATAAAGAGACAGCGACTTGGATTTAAATCAAATTTTTCAAATAGGATCCGCCAAAACTGCGGATGTTCCTTAGGGTAACCCGTTTCATGGCTTGAGAGCATGGCATCTAAACCTGTCGCAAGCTCGGTATGTTCAAGCTTTAGGGCAAGACTCTTAGGGTGGGCATTGGTCACTAAAATCCGCTTTTTCCCCGCTGTGGCTAGGGCATCGAGGAAGGGCATGCTATCTTGGCGCAGCTGAATGCGGTCAACCAAAGTGCGGTGTAGGCCCATAATATCGAGCTGAAGCTGCGTCTGCCAATAGTCGAGACAATACCAATCGAGCGTGCCCGCCACTTTACCATAGGCATCGACCACTAATTGCTGTGCTTGGTCGTGACTTATTCCCCTCTGTCTGCCCAACTCCTGCGGCACTAGGCTCAACCAAAAATGGTTGTCGAAGTGCAAATCTAAGAGCGTGCCATCCATATCGAGTAGTACAGTATCAATCGTCTTCCAGTCAAACATGGTATTTCCTGTGTTGTTAAGCAGACCAAGCTGAGTGTCTACAGGGGGGGAAATCAGTATATCTTGTATGCTGAACGCTTTGTGCTAGGCTTGGGTAATTCGTTTTTTGCCTAAAAATAAGACACTTGGATATGGATATCTGCTCTTTTGCCCTATTAGATCGAGTTTCAAACCCCCATAGTTTACAGCAAGAGCTAACGGCTTTGCTGCGACAAAATTGGTTGTCCCATGTGAATCACCGTGATTATCGTGAAGGGCATCGAGGGGGTTGGGATGTGCTCGCCTTGCGCTGCGCCGCCGAGTATCAAGTCGCACATCCTATCTTGCAAGCCTTCTCCATCACTGAAATATCACAGTGGCAAGATCTGCCTTGCCTCGAATCTAGCCCTGCGCTACTCAGTGTGATCCAATCTTTAGCCTGTCCGGTGAAATCCGTGCGCTTGATGCGCTTACATTCGGGCGCTGAGATTAAACCCCATAGAGATATAGGGCTCTGTTTAGCACAGGGTGAAGCAAGGTTACACTTACCACTGCAAACCAATGATGCGTTAAATTTTTATGTGGATGGCAAGCGTGTGCCTATGCGGGCCGGAGAGCTTTGGTATATCAATGCCGACCAAGTCCATTGGGTCGAGAATAAAGGACAGGAAGCACGCATCAACCTAGTGATTGATTGTGAAGTGAATACTTGGCTAAGGGAGTTAGTCTATGCGGCAAAGATCAGAGCTTGAATCAGGACAGAGTGCAGATATTAAAGCGTTAATTCACTTCGCCAACGCGCTATTACAGGCCTCTTCGGCAGGGGATGCTAAACGACTTATCGATCCCATGCTGGCGCAATTATGCGCCATGACGGAAATTGAGCTTCACCCCGAGTATTTTGGGGATACCGAGGCGAGTATTACCCCTTTTGGTAAGGCTGTATCACTCACCACTGCGGCTCAGTGCGCCGAAGATCCCGAACGCGGGCGGGTGTTTATTCAGGGTATTTATCAAGCGATTCAGGATAAGCTAGCGCTAAATCCTGGGCGTGCTGTACGGATTTTGTATGCGGGTACTGGGCCATTTGCTTGGTTGTTATTGCCTTTGCTGCCGTTATTTTCTGCGAGTCAAGTGCAAGTGACTTTGCTCGACATTCATCAAGCCTCGTTAGATAAAGTCGCTAAGCTGATTAAACATTTTCAGTTAGCCGACCGAGTGGGGGAATTTGTCTGTGCCGATGCTAGCCTTTGGCAACCCGAGTCGGAGCAAACCTTTGATCTCATTGTCTCGGAAACCATGAAGCACCTGTTACAGCAGGAGCCTCAGGTGCAGATCTTTAGTCATCTGCAGGCTTATTTGGGGGCGGGCGGCAGCTTGATTCCCGAGTCGATTGAACTGGATGCATGGCTCGATATTAAGGGCAAGGATCTTACTTATTTAGGGCCGTTATTTCGCCTCGATTTGCCCAATGCCCGTCTGCTCGCTCAGGGGGAGCGCAGTATCTTTGCTGGCAGTTTGCTGTTGCCCGACTTTCATCCCCAAGCGGTCACTCTGAAGTTCACTACTCAAGTGCGAGTGTATGCAGAGCATGGGTTAGCTGAAAATCAGTCCCAATTGACCTTGCCTCAATATAAAAAATCACTTTGGCTTAAGCCTTTGAGTCGAGTGAGCTTTAGCTATCAGCAAGGGGAATATCCTGATGTTAAATTCGAGTATATAGAGCAAAACATGGCACTGGTCGCGAGTGATGATCTGAGCTGCTTAGGCATTTATCATCTACAGCGACTCTGGCAAAAAATACAACTGCGTAAACGGGGTGAGTCTTTCACTGAACTCGCTAATGAATGGCATTTAGATAAGGCCTTGCTGGATCTCTGTGGCATGGGGTTAGAGCCTGGCATGAAAGTGCTCTACCAATATGATAACCCACAAGAATTTATCAATGCTATTCGACAGATCACTAAACTCACTGCCGCGGATATTGACGGCATTAATCAACATTTGCGTGACTTATCCCAAGGGACTGTGCCAACCCAAGTGAGCCTATTACACCCGAGTAAAGTACTCAGCGATGCCCAACTTGCGTTTTGGCAACGTGAAGGTTACTTAGTGGTCCCACAAGTGCTTTCGGCAGAGCAATGTGCCCAGGCTAGGGAGTTTATTTGGCAACAGTTAGATGCGAATGAACAGGAGCCCGCGACTTGGTATCAATCCCATGCATTTATGCAGAAAATTATGCTGCAGCTGTTTCGCCATCCACAACTCGATGCGAACCGACAAGAGCCCAAAATCCGCCAAGTGTTTGAACAGCTGTGGCAGAGAACTGATTTGGTAATGACGACCGATAGGGTCAGCTTTAATCCCCCCGAAACAAAAACTTGGCACTTCCCTGGTCCGGATATGCACTGGGATATGCCGCTACAGCTACCCGTTAAGTTTGCGACTCAAGGGTTAATTTATTTATCCGATACCAGTGCGGAACAAGGTGCATTCTGTTGCGTCCCTGGATTTCACCTCAAGATAGAGGAGTGGCTGCGTAGCCAGAACAAGTCTGATATAGAGTTACAGCAACAGGATTGGTCACGTTGGCCAGTTAAACCCATCGCGGCTAGAGCGGGGGATTTAATCATTTGGCACCATGCCTTGCCCCATGGCGCAAGCCCGAATCTGGCTAAACTACCGCGTATGGTGCAGTACATAAACATGTATCCCTTATGAATCCAGAACAATGCTATTGGTCGTTAGTCCATAACCCCGCAGCCTTGAGAGAGCTAGGCAAGGCGACGACTATGGTTGGGTTTTGCCAATATTTGCGGCGATTTTGGTGTTTGCCAGATTATGGTGATGAGGCGTTGCTGGCGATTTTGTGGGCAGGGAATCGGCAAACTTTAGCTCCAGATTTTTCCCTTTTATGCCAGTTTTGGGCGCCAGCAGACTATGACCCTAAACGCAGAGTATTAGAGTGGATGTCCGCCGCAGAAAAACCGATTCGCCCATTCTACTCGGAGCATATTTCTGCCGTGCGGGGTCAGTTATTGTCAGCCTTGATCAAACCTAAAACCGCTCTCTTACCTGCGTCAAATCTTTCGGGACTAGTAGAACAAGTGCAGCCTGCCGGATTCATATTTCACCTCTCCCGCTGTGGCTCTACCTTAGTGTCGCGCAGTTTTGCGGGGTTATCTAAATGCAGGGTGTTATCTGAATCGCCTTTGCTGACTCAAGTGTTACTGGACGGGAGCCTATCAGACACACAAAGACGTGCGGCTTTAACATTTTGCATTAACACTCAAGGTCAGTTGTTTCATCCTGAACAGCATTTGTTGATTAAATGGAATGCGTGGGATTTGCAGTTTTGGCCCTTGATCCTATCACTTTATCCTCAAGTTCCTGTGTTATTGCTACTTAGAGACCCCGTCGAGATCTTAGCCTCACAGCAAAAGTCTGCTGGATATCATATGGTGCGACAACCATCTCGACCTTTATTCCGTGAATTATCAGTACCAGAGGAGGAGTCGATACTGGAGTATCAATGCAAGGTATTGCGCTTGTTATTGGATTATGGCTTAGAGATGAGTCAGTGTAGCCAAGTGATGGTCGTGGATTATCGGGAGTTGTTACCCGCGATAGCGAATAAAATCGCAAACTGGTTTTCGTTGGATCTCTCTCAAGAAGAGTGCTGTCAAGTCGAACAATGCCAGTTAATACACTCTAAAACAGCCACGCAACCCTTTATGGCTGATTCACAATCTAAGCAAAGTTTTTTTACGGCTAAGCAAAAAGAACAGATCCACAGCTATTGCAACTGGTCTAATCTTCACCTTTTTGAAACCAAAAATTAACATTCGTCTTGTATTTTAGAGTAACGTAAACTAGCTTTAGCCAACGGTGTATATTTAAAAAATATCGGAAAGTTAACGTTTTTATTCTAGGGATGGAAAATGCAATCATGTACTTCCAAGCCGTTAGCCGTTTTATTCTGCGAACGCATTCCCCTGAGTCGGTCTTTAAACCTGTCATTCGATTTGTCGAGTTTTGCTCGGTGCCCCCGAGCTGCCACGGCGAATTAATGAACTATACAGCGCTGCCAGAGTTAATTATTACAGGGAATGTGTTTGATGGTAGAAGACATAGTATTACCTAAAGCCTATTCATTGCGTTACGCGCATAAAAATGACGATGCTTTTGTATTTACACTATTTTGTTCTGCAAGGGCGGAACTGTCTCTATTACCGCTTTCCCCACAGCAACGAGAGCTATTAGTGCAACAACAATACCGCTTACAACAAGCGGGTTACGCAGCCCAATATCCTCAAGCTGTGACTCTAATCATTGAATATCAATCAATTTCTATTGGCAAAATCATACTTAATCCATCGACTAACGGTGTCCATATCGTCGACTTTGTCATCGCGCCGCAATTTCGTGGCTATGGTTATGGTTCAGTCATTTTGGACTCGGTAAAAGCCTATGCCCAAGCAAAAGAGGCGAGTGTGAGTCTAAGCGTTGATCGGCAAAATATGCGTGCGAAACAGTTATATCTTCGCTTGGGTTTCTTACCTTTTGAAATATCACCTACACAAGAGTGGCTATCGTGGCCATCACCATAGGTAGTGTTGTTTTGCTTTGAGGGAAGAGGAAAGCGTGTGTAATCAACCTGATGATGTTTAGACAGGTTTACTTTTATCAAGGAGTAATGGATGTCTGATTTTTTTCTCGGAGAAATTAAGCTTCTCCCATACAACTGGGCACCTAAGTATTGGACTTTGTGTGCCGGGCAATTATTGCCAATCAATTCCAATCAAGCGCTTTTTTCGTTATTGGGTACGACCTACGGTGGCGACGGTGTCAATACCTTTGCGTTGCCTGATTTGCGTGGCCGTGCGCCGGTTCACCCGAATACTGCTGCGGGTTTACTCCAAGGTAGTAAGGCGGGTGCAGAAAATGTAACCCTAGTACCCAACAACCTGCCAGTGCACAATCACCTTGTGGTGGCCTCTTCTACGGCAGGCGATACCACGTTGTTTGCAGGCAATAATATTGCCGCTGCCAAGAACGCAACGGGCGATGTCAATTTGTATGAGCCAGCCTCAAGCCTGCAGGCATTGGATCCTGCAACGGTATCCAATACCGGCGGTAATCAACCCCATGAGAACTGCCAGCCTTCACTGGTGATGAATTATTGCATTGCCACTCAAGGCATTTACCCTTCACGTAACTAGAGGAGAATCACTATGGATGCTTATATTGGTGATATTCGCCTGTTTGCGGGTAGCTATGCACCGAGAGGTTGGTTGTTGTGCGCGGGTCAGCTATTAAGTATTAGCGAGCAGACTACGCTTTTCGCACTGATTGGAACGACATACGGTGGCGATGGAGTCACTACTTTCCAGATGCCTGATTTACGCGGCCGGCTGCCGGTTGGGCAGGGCAATGGCCCAGGCCTTACTCCCCGCATTATTGGCCAGCAATTTGGTGTTGAATCTGTGACCTTATTGACGTCGCAAATACCTTCACATAGCCATAGTTTTTCGGCGAGTACAGCAAGTTCCTCCACATCACCCAGCCCTACGGGTAATGTCTTTGCCCACAGTAATACCGATAATATTTATGCTCCTTTGCCGTCTACCGGTGCCGATCCCCAGGTTATGAATGCGGCCAGTGTGCAGCCTACCGGGGGAACACAACCACACAATAACATCATGCCTACCACAGCGATAAATTACATCATGTGTATTGAAGGCATTTTCCCATCGCGTAATTAAGGAGCGAAATTATGGATCCATTTATTGGTGAAATCCGTTTGTTGCCATTCAGCTTCGCTCCCCACAATTGGGCGCTGTGTAATGGTCAGATATTGTCAATCGCAAGTAACACCGCATTGTTTTCAATTATTGGAATTACTTACGGTGGCAATGGGACAACCACGTTCCAATTGCCTAATTTGCAGGGGCAGGTCGTTGCGGGCGTAGGTCAGGGGCCCGGGCTGAGAACCTGGGATTGGGGCGAACCGTTTGGCGAGAATGATGTAACCCTGCTTGCTACTGAAATGCCTGCGCATAACCATACGCTGACCGGTTTGAATAATCCGGGTACTTTGCCTTCTCCGGCAGCTAACACCTATCTGGCGAAGGATGGCCGTAGTGGTGGTTTTGTCAATTATATGCAGGCAGCACCCGGTACGTTAAATACCGCTATGGCACCGCAGACATTAGGTATTAGTGGTGGTGGTCAGGCTCATGAAAACCGTCAGCCGTTTATAGCCCTGAATTATTGCATTGCCCTTTACGGTGTATTTCCGGCACGCAATTAATTGATGAATGGTTTCCGGCATTTTTTTGCCGGGAAGTTTTTTTAATAAATATTTTTAATTAGTAAGTCACATTGATGCCAAACAAATTACATTTTATTTCAGGTTTACCGCGTGCAGGCTCGACGCTGCTCGCGGGTATACTTCGGCAAAATCCACGCTTTCATGCGGCTATGAGTAGCCCTGTGGCAGGGCTTGTGAATGGCGCCCTCGAACAGATGGGGGCAGGTAGTGAGTCCTATTCATTTTTCGATGAACATAAACGTAAGGTCATTTGTCGGGCATTAATTGACGCATATTACCAAGATAAAAGCCATCCGGTGGTTTTCGACACTAACCGTCACTGGACTGCCCGTTTACACCAATTGGTAGAGTTGGTTGACGATTTTAAAGTGATTTGTTGTGTGCGTAATCCGGCTTGGATTATGGATAGTTTTGAAGTGATTTATCGTAAAAACCCTTTTGATTACAGCCGTATGTTCAATGCGGCCTCGCGTCAGACGGTTTATAGCCGCTGCGACTCGTTAATCAATGCCGGTGGCGCGGTTGGAAGTGCATGGATGGCGCTCAAGGAAGCCTATTACGGCGAGTTTTCTGATCGCTTGCTATTAGTGGATTATGATCTGCTTACCCAGCATCCGACCCGCACGCTGGAATTAATCTATCGTTTTATTGGCGAACCACAATTTGAGCACGATTTTAATCATGTCGACTATGCTGAAAATGAGTTTGACCACAATCTTGGGGTCAAAGGTTTGCACAGCGTTAAGCGGAAAGTGGAATACAAAAGTAGACGCAGTATTTTACCGCCTGACTTATTTATGAAATATCAAGAGATGGATTTTTGGCAAGATCAAACCGGTACTGCCGCCAATATTATTGCGAGTAAAAAAACTGTAGCACCTAACGCAAAAAAATGAAGGGAATCACTTATCATGAGACACGCACTGCTTAGTGGGCTTTCCTCGCTGTTACTACCATTCGGACTCTATGGTGCTGGTGCAATCGCGGCGCCGAGTTATCAACGCTCCTATTTGAGTGCATCGATAAGTGCATCGACCGATCTATTATTGCGTTCAGACAACTCTCTACCACAGGATCTAATTGATTTATCTGGCGATCAATTGGATATCCAGAGTGCACATCCGGTACGTGAGCTGGTGATTGTTGATGGCGCAGTGACTGAGGCTGATAAATCGGTATTGCGTCGCGCCCTTAAACCTGGTGTGCAATTGGTTGAGTTAGATTCTTCTACCGCTGGATTACCGCAGTTAATTAATGTACTTGATGGCCACAAAAATCTCGCTGCTATTCATGTGGTCTCCCATGCGGAAGCGGGTGTGATACTGCTGGGTAATTCGCGTATTACACCGGAAACAATCCAGCAAGAAGTTCACGCGTTTGCCTTGCTAAAAGGCGCGGTGCGTGAGGGGGGCGATTTATTATTTTACGGTTGCGATCTGGCTGCGAATGAAGCCGGTGAAGAGTTGCTGGATATCATTAGCAATAAAACTGGTTTGGATATTGCCGCCTCCAATAATTTAACCGGCAATGCCGAATTACAGGGCGACTGGGAATTAGAAGTTACCCGCGGAAATATTGAATCCACTTTGGCGTTTTCTGAAAAAGCGTTAAGGGATTTTTCGGGTGTGTTGGCTCCAGTTGCAAATGGTACTTATAATTTTGCAGGTTGGACTGGGATTGCACAGCTCAGCACCACTCATTTCAACTTGTCGGCCAAAAGTGGTGATGGCGCCACTCAAAACCTAGGTAATGACATTGGTAGTTTTGCTTACATGCTAGGTGGTGCGGGTACCACTAATCATTATTTTTATTTGCGCGCAGATGGTGTCAATACCACCGCATTTGAGCTAACTGGATTAACAGGGGGCGAGGCAACTGATCCTGCCTATACTTCTCAATTTACTAATCTGCGTATTGTGGGTTACTTGCATAGCGGCGGAACGGTTACCTCTTTGACTGTTGACGGAAGCGGAGGTAAAGAGACCTTCACCTTTGGAGCTGGGCAGTTAGGATCTTTTTCTGGCGTTAAACTAAAAGGGTTCAAATTATTTTTTGATTGTGCAAGTGCTTGTAATAACCTTGCTTCAGATTACCCTGGGTACTTTGAGTTTTATGGCTTCACAATCGTGAATGCAATAGATACTCCAGCGGCTGACAGCGACGCCACCCTCACTGCCGCAGGTGGTGTCAGTGAACCCGTTGGGCTGGCAACCACGATTGATACGGTCGGCGAAGCAGTGGATATATTTGACTTCACCATCACCGACGGTGGAACCTCTGACAGTCTTGCGACCACGGTCTCGCAAATTGTGGTCAACGTCATCGGCACCAGTACCGATGCCGAGCGCGGAAAAATTACCTGGCGCCTGAACGGGCCGGACGTTAGCAATGTGACTGGTACCTACAGTGCGGGTGCCGATACTATTACCTTCTCAGGTCTGAGTATGTCCGTTGCTAACGGCGGCAATGAAACCTACACGGTAAATGCCTACTACAACGACAATACGACGCTCACAGAAGATCACACTATTATTTTGAGTGTAGATGGCGATACCAATCTCACGGTCGGAGGTGCTGGTACGCAGATGGGCGCAACCACACCAGTCACCAATGGCAGCGGTACCACCATTGACGTTGTAGCCAGCCAGCTAGTTTTCACTACCCAGCCTGCGGGTTCTGTTTCCGGCGCGGCATTGACTACCCAACCTATTATTGCGGCGCGTGACGCCTTCGGTAATACCGATGTGGACTTCACTGAAACTATTACTTTGACCGAGGCCAGCGCGGGTACCTTAACTAACGCTACCCAAGCGGCGACAGCGGGTGTGGCAACATTTACCAACCTGACATATACCGCCACCGCCGACCAGCAAGCATTCACCTTGACCGCGAATGATCAGGATGGCGTGGGCTCGAATTTACCAACAGTAGATGCCAGCTCTGTAACCTCGGATGTAGTAGCGACCCAACTAGTATTCGATACTCAACCTGCACCTACTAGCGTCATTAGCGGTCAGAACACCGCTTTCTCTACTGTGCCAATCGTGTCGGCACGCGATGCAAACAGCATTGTGGACACGGGTTATGCTACTGGCATTACCTTGGCTGAAATGAATGGCGCGGGCAGTGCGACTATGGCTGGTACAGGTGATACCGACGGGAATGGCGCCACTGTGTCTATTACTCCCAGTAGCGGCGTAGCTACTTTTACCGGTTTGCAAATGACCTATACGGCCTCTGGCGGCAGTGATGAAACCTTTAATTTGCGTGCCTCTTCCGGTGGACTGACCACTGCCGACAGCAGTCAACTGACATCGACTACCACTCCCACCGTCAGCAGCGTAGGTGTTCCAGCTGATGACACTTATATAGCCGGGCAAAACCTTGATTTTACCGTCAACACCAGCCAGAACATCACAGTGGATACCGGCGGTGGTACTCCACGCATAGCGCTGACGCTTGGTGCTGCCACTGTGTATGCCAGTTACTCATCCGGTTCAGGCAGCAGCGCTTTAACCTTCCGCTATACCGTTCAGACGGGTGATTTGGATACCAATGGCATTGCTGCCGCTGCTGGCATTGAACTCAATGGCGGTACGTTAAAAGATGGGTCAAATAACGATCTGACCTTAACCTTAAATTCTGTGGGTAGCCTGACCGCGGTACTGGTCGATGCCGTGGTGCCGAATGCGCCTACTGGCCTTAATTTAACGGCGGGCTCAGATTCGGGTAGTAGCGCCACCGATGATTATACCAGCGATACTACCCCCACTCTTACCGGGTCGGCGGAAGCCAACAGCACAGTCAGGATCTATGACACAGACGGCACCACAGTGCTGGTGACCACTACTGCAAATGGCATTGGCAACTGGCTGACGACCTCCTCAGCGCTGGCTGACGGGGCCCATAGTTTGACGGCAAAAGCCACAGATGCGGCAGGCAATGAGTCAGTAGCATCTACTGCGCTGGTGGTAACTATTGATACCACAGCTCCCACAGTCACCGATGCCAATATCAGCATTGCCGGCGGCACAGGTACTGCGGGTGCTTATATCGCTGGTGATACAGTCACGGCCAGCTGGAATAACACCGCCATTGGCGATAACAACAGCGATACCATGAGTGCCGTGACCGTCGACTTTAGCCAATTTGGTGGCGGTGCGGCCGTGGCTGCCACCAATAGCAGCGGTACTTGGACCGCCACTTATACCTTGGTTGCCGGTGCCATTAATTCCTCTAATCGTAATGTGTCGGTCACCGTAACGGATAATGCCGGCAATACCAGAACCCAGGCCGACAGCAGCAATGCCGTTGTGGATAATGTGCTACCAGCGGTGGGCAGTGTCGGCGTTCCGGCCAATGCGACTTATATTGTAGGGCAAAACCTCGATTTTACCGTCAATACCACAGAAGCGATTACTGTAAGTACTGCTGGTGGTACGCCGCGGATTGCGTTGACGATAGGCTCTGCCACTGTGTATGCCAGTTATCTTTCCGGCTCCGGCAGCAACGCACTGACTTTCCGCTACACAGTGCAGAGTGGTGATCTCGATACCGATGGAATAGCAGTCGCGGGGTTGATAGAAACCAATGGTGGCATCTTAAAGGATAGTCTGGGTAATACTCTGAACTCAGCCTTAAATTCGGTCGGTAATACCACGGCCGTATTAGTGGATGCGATAGCGCCAACTGTGAGTAGTGTTACTGTCCCCGCAAATGATACTTATGTGGTTGGGGAAACCTTGAGTTTTACGGTGAGCAGCACTGAAAATGTGACTGTGAATACGGGCGGGGGGACGCCGCGTATCGCCGTAACTATTGGCGGAACTACCCGTTATGCCGCATATATCAGTGGCTCTGGAACCACTAATCTAGTCTTTAGCTACACAGTACAGGTTGGTGATAACGATACCGACGGTATTGCCTTGGCATCTAGCATTGATGCCAACGGAGGAACCTTACTTGACGGTGCGGGTAATGATTTAGTGCTCACGTTGCACTCGGTTGGTTCAACTATCGCAATTCTCGTAGATACTGCCGCACCGACAGTGCAGAGCTTGAATCCTGTCGATGGCGATGTTGGGGTGGCAGTTGGTGCTAATTTTGTACTGACTATGAATGAAGATATTCAACTCGGTACCGGCAATATAGTGATCTACGACGCCGATGATCTGGCCGTAGCGACCATTGATGTGACTGCACATGCGGGACAGTTAAGTACTGCTGGTGGCATGCTGACTATTAACCCAACCGCGAATCTAGTTGAAAACACCAGTTATTATATTCAAATCGCCAATGGGGCTATTACCGATTTGGCGGATAACATTTACGCCGGCATTAGTAATAAAACCGATTGGAACTTCACCGTTGCCGATGTAACTCCATCAATTGTTACTGGCGTGGTGGTATCGGGCTCACCCGCGGCGAATGCGGCTAGTCTAGTGTTTACTGTGAGTTTTGATGAGGTAGTGAACAATCTCTCTGCCGATGATTTTGTGCTCACGGCAACAGGCTCGGCAAGTGGCAGTATTGCCAGCGTTTCTGCGGCATCCGGCACTAGTGTCGATGTGACTGTGAATACTGTGAGTGGCACGGGTAGTCTGAGACTCGATGTCAAAGCGAACTCCAATATCCAAGATGCATCCGGTAATGGTAATGGCACTAATGGCTATACTGCTGCGTATACCGGTGGCGCAAGTCATGCCGTCGATCGTGATCCACCTTTAGCCCCTTCGGGACTCGATCTTGCCGCAGGTTCTGATTCGGGGATCAGCAGCACAGACAATGTAACCAAGGATACCACTCCGACATTCACTGGCAGCGCAGAGGCGAATAGCACAGTGACGCTAACGAGCAGCATCGATGGCGCATTGGGCACTACAACTGCAGATGGTGCTGGAAATTGGTCGTTTACCACGCCGTTATTGACCAGTAATTCAGCGCATAATATTACGGCCACTGCGACCGATGCCGCTGGTAATACTGGCGCGGCATCGACGGCACTTGTGCTTACGCTCGATACTCAAACTCCCACTATAACCAGTTCGGCCCCCGCTGGTGGTGCCTCTGCTGCGGATGTCAGTGTGATATTCAACCTCGCCTTTAGTGAATCTGTGAATAGTCTGACGACGGATGATTTTGCCTTGGTGAGCACAGGCACAGCATCTGGCTCTATTTCGAGTGTTTCAGTCAGTTCAGGAGCGGGTGTTGCTGTGACAGTTAATGGTATATCGGGTACGGGCAGTCTGAAGGTAGACCATACAGCTAGTGATATTGTCGATGATGCGGGTAATGCACTCGGAGTCTATAGTGCGGGTACTCCGCACTCGGTCGATACGGATGCGCCGACTATTGCCAGCGTCAGTTTTGATCAGGCATCGGTCACCCAGGCAAATCAAGGCATGATTAGCTTGACCTTAGCGAGTGCTGAGGTGGGAACCAGTGCAAATTACACTATTACTGGTAGTTCAGGCACGCCTGTCACTGGCACTATTGCCGTCGTGAGTGCGTCACAGCAGATCACCAATATAAATGTGAGTGGCTTAGGGGATGGCACTCTGACCTTAAGTCTGACCCTGACCGATACGGCGGGTAATGTTTCCAGTCCCGCGGTGACCGATACTATTTCGAAGGATGCTGCCATCCCGGCAGTGAGTGTGGTTAATGTTAACGATGGTCATTATGGCGTCGGCAGTGCTATCGATATCACGCTTACACTGACCGAGGATGTGGTGGTTTCTGGCACACTTTCTACGCTGTCGCTCGATATCGATGGTATGGCACGTCAAGCGATATTCGTATCTGCGGTGAGTGGTGTACTGACCTATAGATATACGGTCCAAGCGGGCGATAACACGGGGGCGAGTGGTTTAATTGTCGATGCTAATGGCATAGTGCTTAATGGTGACACCATGCGAGATGCGGGCAGCAACGATGCCGACTTAAGCTATAGCCAGTGGGACAGTGTCAATGTGATTGTCGATACGACTGCCCCCGTCGATCCTATTGTTACTACGCCTGCTGGCACCATAAGTACCAATCAGGCAACGACATTGGTCAGTGGAACGCACGCTGAAGATGGGGTGACAATCAGCCTCTATGCCGATGTGGATAATGACGGTGTTGCCGATAATGCGACTGTGTTGGATGACACTATTGTGGTCGCGGGCGCTTGGACCCTGAGTGCCTCATTATCGACGGACAGCGACAATAATTTTGTTGTGGTTGCCCGCGATGCTGCGAGCAATGTTTCTGCGCCCCAGAATGTCCCTACTATTACTCAAGACTCAATGGCGCCAGCTGCTCCATCTACGCCAGATCTGGATGCAGCAAGCGATTCGGGGACGAGTTCCGCGGATGACATCACCAAGAATACGACACTCGTGTTGACGGGGACCGCAGAGGCTGGTGCCAGTGTCGTCCTTAGCAGCCAACTTGATGGTGAGCTTGGCACTGTCAATGCGGATGGCAGTGGTGATTGGAGCGTCAGTGCGACCAACGTGAGTGCGGGCACCCATAGCATCACGGCGGCTGCTACTGATATTGCAGGAAATAGCAGTGTCGCATCGAGCGCCCTATCTGTGACTATTGATACGAGCGCGCCCACTTCCTCAGTAATTGATAATCAACACATTCAACCTGGCGAGAGTTCATCTACGCTCGCGTTTACTATTGCCGATGATGTAACCGCTGTGACGGATATTCTTGTGACGCCAGCGAGTTCGGATACCACAGTGGTTCCACTGGCGGATATTGTATTAGCAGGAAGCAATGCCGACAGAAGTGTGACTGTGACTGCGCTTGGCTCGGGTACCAGTACCATCACCCTGACGCTCGAAGATGGTGCGGGTAATACTAGTACTCAAACCTTCGAGGTTGTGGTGAATAGTGCTCCGACTATTTTGGGAACACCCGCGACGAATGTGGCTCAAGGTGCACCTTATAGCTTTGTGCCAACAGGTGCAGATGCGGATGGTAACAGCCTGCTCTTTGGCATTACGAATCGACCTGCATGGGCGAGCTTTAATACGGCAACAGGGGAATTAAGCGGTACGCCAACGAATGCGGATGTCGGTGTGACGACGGCAATAGTGATCAGTGTGAGTGATGGAGTGCTCAGTGCGAGCCTGTCCGCTTTCAATCTCACCGTGACTAACGTCAACGATGCACCGACGATTAGTTCAACGGCCATCACAGCTGCCACTCAAGATGCGGCGTACAGCTACAGCTTTGCGGCGAGTGATACCGATGTGGGCGATGTACTGACATTGAGCGCGGTGACTAAACCCAGCTGGTTAAGTTTTAATGCCGCTAGCGGAGTCTTAAGCGGCACCCCCAGCAATAGCGATGTGGGCAGCCATGCGGTCACTCTGCGCGTTAGCGATACGGATGGCTTAACCGCCGAGCAAAGCTTCAGCATCACAGTGACCAACGTCAACGATGCGCCGACCATTAGTTCAACGGCCATCACTACTGCCACTCAAGATGTGGCATACAGCTACAGCTTTGTGGCGAGTGACTCCGATACTGGCGACAGCTTAACGCTGAGCGCGGTGACCAAACCTAGCTGGCTAAGCTTTAATGCTGCTACTGGCGTGTTAAGCGGCACGCCAGGCAATGCCGATGTGGGTGCACACCCTGTGTTACTGCGAGTGACGGACGCTGACGGCTTAACGGCCGAGCAAAGCTTTAGCATTACTGTCACCAACGTCAACGATGCGCCGACCATCAGTTCAACGGCCATCACAGCTGCCACTCAAGATGCGGCGTACAGCTACAGCTTTGCGGCGAGCGACAGCGATGTAAGCGATGTACTGACGTTGAGCGCGGTGACTAAACCCAACTGGCTAAGTTTTAATGCCGCTAGCGGAGTATTAAGCGGCATGCCAAGTAATGCGGATGTAGGCGCGCATCCCGTGATACTGCGGGTGACGGACACGGATGGCTTAACCGCTGAGCAAAGCTTCAGCATTCAAGTGACTAACGTTAACGATGCACCGACGATTAGTTCAACGGCGATTACTACAGCAACTCAAGATACGGCCTATAGCTACACCTTCGTGGCGAGTGATACCGATGTGGGCGATGTACTGACGTTGAGCGCGGTGACTAAACCCAGTTGGTTAAGTTTTAATGCCACTAGCGGAGTCTTAAGCGGTACGCCAAGCAATAGCGATGTGGGTAGCCATGCGGTCACTCTGCGCGTTGGTGACACGGACGGCTTAACGGCCGAGCAAAGCTTCAGTATTCAAGTGACTAACATCAACGATGCGCCTATTGCGATAGGTTCGACAGTGACGTTAGAGGAGGACAGTTCACTAATGATCACTTTAGCCGCAGAAGATGCCGATAGTGATCCGTTAACCTATGAAGTGGTCGCCCAGCCTGAGTCTGGTACTTTAGAGCAGCACGGCTCCGTTTGGTTGTATATCCCTGAGAAGGATTTCAACGGCACGGATCTGATTAGCTTTATCGCCAAGGATGTGGAGCTGAGTTCAGAGCCCGGAACTGTGACTATCACAGTCACGCCAGTGAATGATGAGCCACAAGCCGTTGATGACAGTTATACCTTAATCAGCACCGCTAACGACACGTATTCATTGGCAGTATTAGCCAACGATGTGGATGTGGATGGTGATCCGCTGACGATCGATGGCGCAGCAGCGGATATTGGTAACGTCCAAATTGGCGATGGGGGATTGATATTTACGGCACCTGAAGCCTATGTCGGCCCCGTTGCACTGCGTTATACCATCAGCGATGGTAATAAGGGCAGGGCAACCGCCAAGGTGATTGTTCTGATAGAAGGCGCCGAGTCCGATAATCAACCTGTTATCACCTTGCCTGATGATGTCGAAGTGAATGCAACTGGGTTATTTACCCGAGTGAAGCTTGGCTTTGCTAAAGCGGTCGATCGAAATGGGCATCCGTTACCCGTTTCTTTAGTGAACAAGAGTTTGTTCTTCGCGCCAGGTAGTTATTTAGCGTACTGGCAAGCAGTGGACCGTGACGGCAATAAAGCAATTAAGGCGCAGAAAGTGAAGGTCAATCCCTTAATCTCGCTGAGTAAGGATCAGGTTGTCGGTGAAGGTAACGAGGTGATAGTCAGTGTGCATCTTAATGGTGAGGCGCCCATTTATCCGCTATCCATCCCTTATACCGTATCGGGCTCGGCAGGGAATGCTGACCACGATTTGGTCGATGGTGTGGTAGAGATTATCTCAGGACAAATGACACAGATCCGCTTTAGCACTATTGAAGATGGTGTGGTTGAAGGGGATGAGGATGTGCTGATCAATCTCGACACTGGCCTAAATCTGGGCAGTAAGAAGCAAACTCAGGTGTTGATCACTGAGGCGAATATTGCCCCTAAAGTGAGTTTAGCGGTCACTCAGGCGGGAGCGCACCAGTTTATCGTGGCGCAAAATGGGGGTGAGGTACATATTCATGCACAAGTGACGGATGCGAACATGCAAGATAGCTTAACCCTATCCTGGAACAGTGGTTCGTTGAGCTTGCAATCCGACGATGCGGGCATGTTCTTCTCACCTGTTGCTGTGCAACCGGGCATTTATCCAGTGAGCCTGACGGCCACCGATGATGGCCTACCGGCACGTTCAACGACTGAAAAAGTGTATATTGTCGTGCGCCCAAGTTTACCTGTGTTAACTGGCGACGATACCGACGATGACTTAATCCCAGACGATCAGGAAGGTTTCACCGATACGGATAGTGACGGTATTCCAGATTATTTGGATGCTAATGGCGATTGTAGTGTTATGCCCGAGGGGGAACTCGAACCAGTGTACTTCTTGGCGGAGGGACAAGCGGGCGTCTGTTTACGTCTAGGCCATATTGCCCTAAGACAAGGACAGAGTGGCGTGCAGTTACCGTCCAATGCCGTGGCTGAGGATACCCTGGCTGCCAATGTGGGGGGGATTTTCGACTTCATTGCGACTGGGTTGCCGCAACAAGGTCAAAGTTATAGCTTAGTGTTGCCACAACGCGCGCCGATCCCCGCAAATGCGGTTTACCGTAAGTTCAACACACCAAATGGTTGGCAGGACTTTGTAATCGACGAACGTAACAATGTTGCTAGTACTGAGGGCGAACGTGGTTTCTGTCCACCACCTGGGGACAGTCGTTGGGCACCGGGATTAACTGAGGGGCACTGGTGCGTACAGTTAACCATTGAGGATGGCGGCCCTAACGATGATGATGGGGTGGCAAACCGCACTATTGTCGACCCAAGTGGGGTGTCGGTGATGCTCAATGGCAACCATTTACCCGTGGCGAATCCGGATGCGGCTTCTATTCCATGGAACCAAAGTCTAGATGTCAGCGTGCTTGCTAATGATACGGATAGCGATGGTGATAGCTTAACTGTCACTCAAGTGATCAGTGAATTCGGCACAGTCGTTATCTTAGCTAATCAGCAGTTAAGTTATATGCCAGCAACCGATTTCATCGGTACCGATGTGTTGGTGTATAGCATTACCGATGGCAAAGGGGGCACTGCCAGCAGTGAGTTGACTGTGACTGTGAACGGTAATGCGGCGCCAATTGCCGTAAACGACAATGCTGCAACCGATGACAGAACGAGTCTGTTACTCGATGTGTTGAGTAATGACACCGATGCTGACGGCAATGGGTTAACTCTGGTGGGCGCCAGCGCACAGCAAGGGACAGTGTCTATCGAGTCAAACAAACTGCGTTACATCCCTAAAACTGGATTTGATGGAGTGGATACAGTGACTTATCAAGTGAGTGATGGTTTGGGCGGAGAAGCTAGCGGGCAAGCTCTTATCACAGTAAAGGCGTATCAAGAGGTGGTCATAGATAATAAATCGGGGGGAGGCAGTATGGCTCTATGGGCATTAGCTTTGATCCTTGTTGGTGGTTTTATGCGCCATAGGGAATGGCAGAAATTAGCGCTGGGGGCCTTGTTGCTACTGAGTTCTATCCAGCAGGCCAATGCCTCCGACTGGTATGTGGAGGGATTTATCGGACAGGCCCAGGCCGATAGCGGCATGCAGGATCTGCAGCCACAGGTGGGCGCGGGAGTCGTTACCTCGATAGATAACAGCGATACGGCCTTTGGTGTGAGTGTCGGGTATCAATGGACGCCCACAGTGGCAGTGGAATTAGCTTATGCCGACTTTGGTGAAGCGAGTGCAAGGATTGAAGGAGCGAGCTTAACACCGGAGCAGTACCACGAGTTGGTGAAGACAGTGACTCCGGTACTTGCAGACGGTGTGATGTTAGGGCTGCGTTTTACCCTGTTACAGCATGAATACTGGCGATTTGAAGTACCAGTCGGTTTGTTCCATTGGCAAGCGGATATCAGCAGTACTATGGGAAATACCAGCCTAAAGACGGATTTGGATGGTACAGATTGGTATGCTGGCGTGCGTTTTAGTTATCAACTCACCGATGCTTGGTCGGTGGGGCTTGGCTATCAGTACGTGGATATAGAGCCGAATGATTTCCTAAGTTCTCAATTTAATTTACGTTATCAGTTCTAAACGGCATCGCAAAATAAAAGGGCTTTGCCAGTTTTTTGATCTTGGTGTGTGATCAATAAACTGGTCTTTGCCCTTTTTAGCTATCAAAAATCCCCGATTTTTTTAGAAAAAAGATAAGGCCATTCACTTAGGCCTGGCTTGGTTTGTGAGTTCTATCGCAAAAAATACCGCTTATCTTTTAGAGCACACAATAAATTCAGGTTGTAGATTAAAGGCAGGATAGTAAGATTGTCACTTATCCTATTTAGTTTATCGCTATTTTTATCCAGAGGCAGTTATGTCGCAGCGGCAGAAAAAGCCGGAAATCTTGCATACCGAAGTTGTCGCTAGGAGTCGATTATTCCAAATCGAGCAGGTACATCTTAAGTTTTCTAATGGTGTTGAACGTCAGTACGAACGTATGAAAGGCGGCAGTCGTGGCGCCGTGATGATAGTACCTATTCATCAAGGTAAAATGTTACTGGCGAGAGAATATGCTGCAGGAACAGATAATTATGAACTAGGCTTTCCTAAAGGGCTCATAGATCCTGGGGAACTTGCCATTGATGCTGCTAACCGTGAGTTGCAGGAGGAAATTGGCTTTGGTGCCAATAAGCTTACCCTGCTTAAAGAACTTAGCCTCGCCCCTGGTTATTTTTCCAGTAAGATGCAGATTTTCCTTGCAGAAGATCTCTATGAAAGCCGCCTCGAGGGGGATGAGCCAGAGCCTATCGAAGTGGTGCCCTGGGAATTAGCCAATTGGGAAGCTTTGCTCGATAATGCCGATTTTTCCGAATCCCGTAGTGTCAGCGCGTTGTTTTTAGCGCAAAAGTATTTATACCCAAACAACCTGGAACTCGTATCTTCAGGTAGCTTGGGTATATAACTTAAATAATCTTTTTCCTTTTAAGCGTTCAAAGTCAGAACGCTTGCAAAACATTCGCGAAGTTTGCGATTGGAGTTGTTATGAAGCCAGAAGAGTTAATCGACGAGGTGATTGCGATTGCAACGGATGCGGGGTGCGCTATCCGTGACATTTATCTCAAAGGTAATTTTGAGCGAGAAATGAAGCCTGATAATACCCCGGTTACCTCAGCGGATTTAGCGGCGAACAAGCTGATTTGTGAACGCTTAGCCACCTTGACACCCGATATTCCTATCTTGTCCGAAGAGGCTGCCGATATTCCCCTTAGTGTGCGTGAAACGTGGAAGCGCTACTGGCTTGTCGATCCACTCGATGGCACGGGTGAGTTTATTGCTGGCAGCGGTGATTTCTCGGTGATTATTGCGCTGGTGGAGCATAACCGCCCTGTGATGGGCGTGGTCTATGTGCCAATGACGCAGGTATGTTATTACGCAATTGCGGGATTAGGTGCCTATAAACGCACGGATAAACAGGAAGTGCGTATTTGTAGCCGCCAAATTGAGCACCGTGAAAAGGTCTCCCTAAGATTGGCTGTGAGTCGCCGTCAGGATCCGCAATCGGTATTAACGCTCTTTAATCACCCTAAACATTGTGAGCTGGTGGTGATGGGCGGTGCGGCCTTGAAGAGCTGCCTCGTCGCCGAAGGGCGAGCCGATTGCTATGTGCGTGTTGGACCAACGGGGGAGTGGGATACGGGAGCGGCGCAAATTATTGTCGAGGAGGCGGGTGGCCAGCTAATGGACACTGAGCTGCAGCCCTTGACTTACAACGAGCGAGACACTCTAGAAAATCCTAATTTTATCGTTGTGGGTGCCCCGAATTTGGAGTGGGATAAGATCTTAATTGGTGAATAATTTTTAAATGCAGTCGATACGTCCGGTATTAAAGTCAGAGTTATTGACGGTTTATCAACTCGAGCAGGCCATTTTTGGTGAACATAGCTATCCCGATTTTTTCTTCCGTCAGGGATTTGATTGTTGGCCAGAGCAATTTTTAGTTGCTGTGGATAAAGATAACTGTGTGCGAGGGTATTTGCTCTGCGCCCAGAGTGGCGATCCTGAATGTATGTGGATCTTATCCGTCGCAGTGAGTGAACAGACCCGTGGCCAGGGAGTGGGTAAGCGTTTGATACAACAATGTTTGGCCCAACTGCCAGGCCATGTGCGACAGGTGCTGCTAACGGTTGACCCAACTAATCCTGCCCACGGTTTATATCGGCACTTAGGTTTTGTCGATTCCGCATTTGAAGCGGATTATTTTGGTGCCGGAGCCGATAGAGTGGTGATGACTTATTGTAAGCCTTAAATTTCGCTCTCATCTTTGAACTAAAATTAGCCTCAAATAAAAACACCTTTGAATTAAGAATGATTTTTAAATCAAAATAATGGACGGCGTGCTGACAGAGCACACCGTTTTTTTATGTTATTTTGTGCGGTGTAATCCCGCATCACCGTTCGCTTTGCTGGGTGAATCGATTTCGAGCGTCTATCTTTATTTATCATCTTCAATGATATTCTTCACTATTTACCCGCAGTTGTACATAAAACAAACTTATTTTGAACATTGTTTTTTATTTTGACTGCTGTTAGTCTCTTGCTATCCAACAGGGAGTGATATTGATGGCGAGACGTAAAGAACACAGCCATGATGAAATTCGCGCTATGGCAATACAGGCTGCAACCGAGTTGCTGACCGAGCAGGGTGTTGTCGGGCTAAGTTTGCGTAAAGTGGCTAGCCAAATTGGCTATGTGCCCAGCACCTTAATTAACATCTTTGGTAGTTATAACTACTTGCTTTTGGCGGTTTCAGAGGTGACGCTGCGTGCCTTACACGGTCGGCTAGCAGCGGTTAATGCTGCCAGTGGTGTCGGTAAAATCATTGCAATGGCGTCGGAGTATAGTCTGTTTGCCCACGAGCAGCGCCAATGCTTTAAGCTAGTGTTTGAGTTGCAATTGCTCGATTCTGAGCCGTTGCCAGAATCCCAAGGACAATGGATTGCGAGATTGTTTTCGCTAATTGAACATGAAGTGGCACAGTTATTCCCCGAGATGACACCGGAGCGCCATTTGAGCATGAGCCGCGTGCTGTGGGGTGGGATCCATGGGCTGACAATGTTATCGCTGGATAATAAACTCTTCGCCCAAACGCTATCTCTGCGGGATTTACTCGAAAGCCATGTGCAGGCTTATTTACAGGGAATGGGTTATCAGAGGGATCTATCATGCTATTAACAAAACGCTTTTTGCCTTATTTTGCGACTCAGTGTCTCGGCGCGCTGAATGACAATATCTATAAGAATGTGTTGTTGCTGCTAGTGACCTTTAGCCAAGTCAAAGACTTACCTATCAGTGTCGATATGTTTGTCAATCTAGCCGCTGGGGTTTTTATTCTGCCGTTTTTCCTGTTTTCGGCCCATGCGGGTGTGGTCGCCGACAATATGGACAAGGCCAAACTTATCCGTCGTTTAAAATTGCTTGAAGTCATTATCATGTTTAGTGCTGCCCTCGCTATTGTTAGCGAAAATTATATGATGATGTTATTACTGCTGTTTTTAACGGGGAGTCAGTCTGCCTACTTTGGCCCTGTCAAATATTCCCTATTACCTCAAGCCTTAAAAGAAGATGAGTTAGTGACAGGCAATGCTTGGGTTGAAATGGGCACTTTTCTCTCGATTTTAGTGGGTACACTGAGTGCAGGCATTCTTGTTTCTGGGACCAATGCAACCCTATGGTCGGCTATTACCGTTGCCGTACTGGCATTAGCTGGGTATTTATCTAGCCGAGCCATACCCGCATTACCGCCGCAGGGAGCTATAGAGAAAATACGCTTTCGGCCCTTATCGGGCACCTGGCGCAGCATCAAAAAAGCCCGTCAGACCCCTTCAATTTGGATGGCGATTCTGGCGATCAGTTGGTTTTGGTTTTTAGGTGCAACCTATCTAACGCAGTTCCCCAACTTTGCTAAGCTGCACTTGCACTCAGGTGCGACTGTGGTGTCCTTACTGCTGGGGTTGTTCTCTATCGGCATTGCCGTGGGCTCTTTCGTTTGTGAGCGCTTCTCCTTTGGCCATGTGGAATTAGGCCTACTGCCCTTTGGGGTACTGGGATTAACATTCTTTGGGGTGGACTTACTTTGGGCTATTCCACTGGCACCCGCCGATACTAGTTTGGTTTACGGGGTAACAAGTTTTATTGCCGAGTCGCAGCATTATCGGGTCATGCTGGACTTTTTTATGATAGGTGTCAGCGGTGGTCTATTTATCGTGCCCTTGTATGCCTTCATTCAATCCCGTGCCACCAAGGGCGAATGCGCTCAGGCCATTGCCGCCAATAATATTATGAATTCTCTATTTATGGTGGCTTCGGCACTATTGTCTATGTTGCTGCTTGGGATGATGGGGTGGAGCATTCCACAGCTATTTTTACTGCTCGCGCTGATGAACTTTGTCGTCGCCCTGTATGTTTATTCGCAAGTGCCAGAATTTACCCAGCGATTTATCAGTTATTTACTTAGCCATGTTATGTATCGAGTGACCGTCACTGGACGGGAGAAGATCCCGAAGGAAGGCGCTGGCATCATTGTCTGTAACCATGTGAGCTATGTGGATGCCTTGATTATTATGGGAGCATCGACTCGGCCTATTCGTTTTGTCATGGATAAATCGATTAGCGAGATCCCTCTGCTGAAATATTTATTCCGCCACGCAGGGGTGATCCCTATCTGCTCCCCTAAACAAAGCGAAACCACCTATAACCAAGCGTTTGAGACCATCCACGAAGCGCTGATGAATGGCGAATTAGTGTGTATTTTTCCTGAAGGGCGCTTAACCCCCGACGGTAAATTAGGTGAATTCCGTCCCGGTATCGATAAAATCTTGGCCCGCGATCCCGTCCCTGTGGTGCCTATGGCACTGCACGGGTTGTGGGGATCTTACTTTAGCCACAAGGATGGACATGCACTAACCACTATGCCAAAGCGTTTTTGGTCAAAGGTGAGTGTGTGTTTAACAGATGCTATTGATGGCAAAGACGTGAATAAAGACAGCTTAAGAGCCCAAGTGGCGGGCTTACTCGATAGGGGGTAAGTGATTAATGCTGTAGAGAATGATAACCGCAATAAAGTTTGCGGTTATCTTTTTACGCTGATTTTTTATTGAGACAACCGATAGTTATCCAACCATTCATGCATGGCCTGATGTGAGCCCTTAAAGAGGATCCGTTCGGATTTCTTTTGTAACTGGTATTCGTACATTGGGTCGTAATATTTGTGCAGCAGCACTGCTATCCATGCTAAATGCAGAGAAGTGTCATTTTGATGGAGTTGCTGGGTTAATGCCTGTTGCATCATATCCTGTAGTTCCTGATGCTGTTTGCCACCTAAGCGTTTACGAATGCTCACTAAACTCTGTAACAGATACTGGCTAAAGGCGGTGAATCCCGCTTCTGTGCCTAAGCGCTCACAGAATCCCCTATGCATTTTGTGCACATACTCATTGAGTAACCGTTGCAGTCTGATGTCGTCCGCCTCCTCTAATACCAGAACGTCGGCAGTTTGCATGGCGGTATAAAAGGTCTGCGGCAGCGCCGAACGGCCGATCAGGAAGCTCTCATCTTCGAGTAGCAAACATGCGGCATCACTGGCTTGATGGTGAAGCAATGCGATAGCGAGTTGATTTTCAAAGTTGATTTGCGTTGGCTGTGGGTCAATATTCTTGCCAAAACTGGATCCCCTATGGTTGGCGATACCCTCTAGGTCTACCGCTTCTTTGCGCTGTAGGAGAAAATCGGTTTTACCGCAACCTGTCATTCCACTCAAGCTCAGTAAAGGTTGCAGGCTGGGGGCCGTTTCAATCACACCAATTAAATATTGGCGCATGGCTTTATAACCACCTTGAATATAAGGGACTGCTATCCCCGCTTCTTTTAGCCATTGCTGAGTGAGTTGCGAGCGCAGGCCACCACGGAAACAATAAAGATAGGCGTTGGGGTTGGCCTTAACATAGCTCGCCCAAGCATCGATTCTTTGTTGCTTAATGGGGCCATTCACTAGGGAATGACCTAACTCAATCGCTGCTTGCTGACCAGATTGTTTATAGCAAGTACCGACACTTTCCCTTTCACTATCAAGCATCAAGGGTAAATTGGTTGCGTTGGAAAAAGCGCCGCGGCTAAATTCGATAGGCGCCCTCACATCCATCAGCGGATGTTGATTTAGGAATATTTCACGGTATTGTGACGTGGGCACTATGATAGATTGCATTAACACAGAACCACGCCAACATTGGATCTGGGTTCCTCAAGGCTGCCGATACAGATGGGGAGAATGTGATTCGCTTCCAGTAGGGCCACAAGTTCAGCCTCGGCGTCCCTAGACACGGCCACTAATAATCCTCCACTGGTTTGGGGGTCGCACAAAATGGCTTTCTGATTATCGGTAAGTGCGGGTAAGTGTTCGCCATAACTGTCGTAGTTACGATGGGTGCCACCAGGAATACAACCTAAGGCTAAGTAATCTAAAGCCCGTGGCAATAGTGGCACCGCATCGAATGTGAGTTTTGCCGCAAGCTTAGCGCCTTGGCACATTTCGAGTAAATGCCCCGCCAGGCCAAACCCTGTGACATCGGTTAGTGCGTTAACCCCCTGAATTTTTGAAATAGCGGCACCGATAGTATTAAGCTGGCACATGGCATTGACTGCAATAAGGCTATCTTCATCTTTGAGTTTTTTCTGTTTTTGTGCCGTGGTTAAAATACCGATACCAATCGGCTTAGTCAGATACAGACGATCGCCAGCCTTAGCGGTATCATTCTGTTTTAAATCACTTAAGACTATTTGCCCCGTCACGGCTAAACCAAAAATAGGTTCGGGTGCATCTATGCTGTGACCACCGGCTAGCATGATCCCCGCCTCCATACAGGCTTGGCGGCCACCATCGACGACTTGCTGGGCAATTTCTGCCGGGAGTTTATTAATCGGCCAGCCCAGAATTGCAATGGCCATCATAGGGGTGCCGCCCATAGCATAGATATCGCTGATGGCATTAGTTGCGGCTATTCGGCCAAAGGTGAAGGGATCATCCACTATGGGCATAAAGAAATCTGTTGTGCTGATAATACCAGTGTCGTCATTGAGTTTGTAAACGGCGGCATCGTCACGGCTTTGATTGCCAACCAATAAGTTAGGATCGGTAAAAACGGGAAGCTGTGAGGCAAGAATGGTCGTCAACACTTTTGGAGAGATTTTGCAGCCGCAACCAGCGCCATGGCTGTATTCTGTGAGTTTAATGTTTTCTAAGAGTGTTAGCGAAGGAGCAGACATGAGCTCAACATCCTGTAAAAATTGATTGAGGCATCATCATAGTCAGATACGGCCACCATGCAAGGTGGCCGTAAGACTTTCACGCAGAATTGTGGTTTAGCTATAACTCGCCGTTAAGCTTCTCCAGTTCTTTTGTTGGATTAAGAAGCGGGATTTTAACTCCTCAACCTGTTGCATTAATTGCTGATCGGCCAGTTGCTTACGCTTTGCTTCTAATAGGTTTTTCTTCGCCTGATAATACTCGAGTAAGTGCTCTTTCATCAGCTCATATTCAATTTGAATTTTTTCAATAATTTCATCGGCATTAGGTAAATGAACTACTTTGTTTTTGGTACGGAGTAATTGCATCTGTAGGCGAGCACTCTCGATACGTTCCTGTGGACTCGTACGCAAGTCCTTGGCTAATCCCAGCCATGCCAGGGCCCTGATCAACCATTTGGTTGGATCGTAGTGCCACCATTTAATACCGTTACGGTAGTCGTTTTCAAAGATGTGATGGAAATTATGGTAGCCCTCACCGTAGGTCAGCATGGCAAGGAAACCATTATCACGGGCGGTATTTTTATCCGTGTAGGGTTGGCTACCCCATACATGCGCTAAAGAATTGATGAAGAAAGTGCAGTGATGCACCACCACTAAGCGCAGTAAACCT
Source organism: Shewanella sp. CG12_big_fil_rev_8_21_14_0_65_47_15 (assembly GCF_002783505.1). Taxonomy (GTDB): domain Bacteria; phylum Pseudomonadota; class Gammaproteobacteria; order Enterobacterales; family Shewanellaceae; genus Shewanella. The sequence continues at coordinate 4,511 of NZ_PFGL01000049.1, read as the reverse complement.
GCCATCAATAACATAGACAGCACATCGCCATTGAGCCAACCGAGCAGTGCAGGCAGTCCGATGTTCATCAGTAACACGAGTGCGAGGTAATGTTTATGCTGCCACATGACGATACGATCATTCTGTAAATCGCGCACGTTCTGGTAATCGTGGTAACGCTGCGCCTGGTACTCACGCAACATCCAACCAATATGGCTGTACCAAAAACCCATCTTAGCCGAGTAGGGATCTTTGTCATTATCGTCGACATGCTTATGGTGCACTCGGTGATCAGATGCCCAATGTAATGCGCTATTTTGTAATGCTAAAGCACCACCGAGTGCATAAAGAAAGCGTATTGCGGGGTGGGCTTTGTAGGCTTTGTGTGACCAGAGTCTGTGGTAACCCGCGGTGATGGATAAACCACTGGCAAAGGCTAACACAATAAAGGCTATCCACTCACTGGCACCATAGCCGTGAACGATACCGCGCCATGGAACTAAGATCACTGCACTGAGAAAAGTGATGGCAAACAAACTGACATTCAGCCAGATGATAGGGGGTTTTTTCATTATAGGTTTCCAATATCCGCATTTGAGCGTACAACTGTAAGCTAATTTAGCCTAGCAATATTGTTTGGTCAAGGTCGATGGGGCTGTGTTTCATGCTTAAAAGCGGTATTATCGCGCTATTACATCCAGTTAGCGGATTTGAGAATGGGTATTCGTGCACAGCAAAAAGAGAAAACTCGTCGAGCCTTAGTCGATGCGGCCTTTAATCAGTTAAGTGCTGAGCGCAGTTTCTCGAGTCTGAGTTTGCGGGAAGTGGCAAGGGAGGCCAATATCGCCCCGACATCCTTCTATCGCCACTTTAAGGATATGAACGAACTCGGTCTGACTATGGTGGATGAGGGCGGGCTCACCCTAAGACAAATGATGCGTAAGGGCCGTCAGCGAGCCGAAGCGGGGGGGAGCGTTATCCGTATTTCCGTCGATACTTTTATGGAAGTGCTTGATTCTAACCCCAATGTATTTCGTATTCTGCTGCACGAGCGTTCCGGCACCTCGGCGGCTTTCCGTGCGGCAGTGGCCCGTGAGATTGAGCATTTTATCTCTGAACTGGCGCATTACACTGAGGCTACCGCAGGGCGCACACCCATGTTAGCGAGGGCGCAGGCCGAGGCATTAGTGACCTTAGTATTCAATGCTGGCGCATCGGCACTGGATATGAAGCGTGCCGATCGAAAAGTGCTTGCCGATCAACTGGTCATGCAATTGCGCATGGTCGCTAAGGGGGCAGAAGCATTGCAGCATAAGGTTGAGCATCGTTAGTTTGGATTCGATTTAGCTGAAAAACATAAGGAGCCATGGGCTCCTTATGTTTTTATGTGAGTATGTGAGGAAAGTTATGTCTAACGACGTTCAAGCAATACACCAGTTTCCATGTGATCTGTGTAGGGGAACTGATCAAATAGAGCAAAGCGCGTGACCTTATGAGTTGTGTACAGTTGTTCCAGATTGTCCTTTAAGGTCTCGGGATTACAGGAAATATATAAAATCCGCTCGTAACCTTGTACTAAGGCTAAGGTATCTGGATCGATCCCCGCCCGTGGCGGATCGACAAAAATGGTATTGCACACATAACTATCGAGATCGATTCCCTCTAGGCGTCTAAAGCTACGTTTTTTGGCCATGGCATCACTAAAATCCTCGGCCGACATGCGGATAATCTGTAGGTTTTTAATGCCATTGGCTTCAATGTTGTATTGCGCCGCATCCACGGAGGGTTTGGCAAGTTCAGTGGCGAGCACGCGATTAAAGTTTTGCGCCAATGCAATGGAAAAGTTACCGTTACCACAATAAAGCTCTAACAGATCGCCGTGGCTGTCCTGAGTAACATCAATGGCCCATTCCAACATTTTTACCGCCACTTTCGCATTAGGCTGGGTAAAGCTATTTTCAATTTGCTTATAGAGGAAAGTGCTGCCATTCACTTCTAAAGATTCAACAACGAAGTCTCGGTCTAAGTCGATTTTCTGTTTACGGGCTCGGCCGATAATATTGACCTTAAACTGCTGGCTTAGCGTTGCTTTTAATACACTGACTTCGGCGTGCCATTGAGCATCAAGTTGTCTGTGGTAGAGCAGGGACACTAAAATTTCGCCGCTTAGGGTCGACAAAAAATCGACTTGGAACAATTTGTGGCGCAGGCTGTGATTGGGTTTTAACTGTGCAATCAATGCCGACATCATTTGATTGATAAGCGCACTTGCTGGCAGATATTGATCGCAACGGACCTTTTCGTTCAGCACTTTATCAAACATGTAATAGTATAAATCATCACCTTCATGCCATACGCGAAACTCGGCGCGCATACGATAGTGAGCTGGCTCAGAGGCGAAAACTTCAACACTCGGTGTTTCAAATTGGGCAAAGGCTTGTTCTAGCTTGATACGCTTAGCTGCTAACTGTGTATCATAGGTCTGAGGGTCCATTGCTGCTAAATTCATTGTCGATTCACCGTGGCTGTAAATTGGGGCGCAAATATTATACTAGGTGGCACGAATGTCCAGTATCTTGCTTTTGCGATTTGGGCAAAGCTGTGGGAAAATCCGCGCGCTGAGTTGTTCTCATCGTTAAATCTATCCATTCTTTTAGTAGCCTATGTACAGCGCCAAATTGGAGACTAACTTGTCGCGACCTATATTAGTATTTGATTCTGGGATTGGTGGCTTATCAGTGCTGGCAGAAATCCGCAAATTACTCCCACAGAGCCACTACTGCTATCTGTTCGATAATGCCAGATTGCCCTATGGAGAACTTGATGAACAAGTCTTGGTTTCTGGGTGTGTCAGTTTAATCGCCGAGTTAGTCGCTCGCATAGATGCGGCAATTGTGGTGGTTGCCTGCAACACGGCGAGCACAGTCGTATTGCCTGCCCTACGGGCAAAGCTCAACATTCCAGTTGTTGGCGTTGTCCCGGCCATTAAACCCGCAGCGCTCATTTCAAAAAGTAAACGAATTGGGTTATTAGCCACCCCTGGCACAGTCAAACGCCATTACACCCATGAACTAATCAGCCAGTTTGCTGACGATTGCCATGTTGAGCTTTTTGGTTGCTCAGAGTTAGTCTGGATGGCAGAACAAAAAGTGGCCACGGGTGCCTTGGATATGCGCAGGCTCACAGACTTATTAGCACCTGTGGTTGCAGCCAATATAGATGTACTCGTTTTGGGATGCACACATTTCCCTATGATCCGCAGTGAGCTGCAGCAAGTGCTTGGAGCCGATGTGACTCTCCTCGATTCAGGGGAGGCGATTGCAAACAGAGTGGTGTCGCTTTTAGCCCAAGCGAATCGCCACAACGGGAATCAAAATGCAGCAGAAAAGTTAGCGATGCGGGCCTATTATACAAAAGCAGAAATTAGCGAGGGGCTAGCAACAACATTAGTTGATTGTGGTTTTTCAACTATCGAGCGAATCACCACAAGCAACTAAGTAGAAGGAGAAATTACTCGTCGGTGCCAGTGCGTTCAGCGCCTTCGGAGTCTTGGGTTTTAGCTTCTCTTACCTTTAATGTTCTTTCTTGGAAGTTATAATCGTTAAGTTTAACCATGGCTTTTTGGGCGCCCGATTCTGACATCTCAACAAACCCAAAACCTTTACGACGTCCCGTTTTACGGTCGCGTACCAAACGTACAGAATTGACTGGACCAAACTCCCCAAATAGTACTTTGACTTCGCCTTCATGAACTCGATATGGCAAGTTGCCTACATAGAGTGTCATCGTCGGCCCAACATACTGCTCATCAGCACTCTGTGCAGATGACGTCTCAGGTGCAAATTTAAAAACAAGAGTAGTAAAGATAACGCCAGCAACAAAAGCGATATAAGCAGGTAATGTCGGTGCGAACTGAGATAGCGCTACGGCGCCAAGGATGGCGATAATCAAGACAATAAGAAATGACTTTTGCATATGAATGCTCTCTGGTGAAATAGAAAATGATAAATAACTGTTAACAGCAAGTCATATGGTAATGAATTATTTACTTTTACACTAGAGTACTGCCGAAAAATTGAACGTGAATTATCAATTATTGGATAAATATTCATTTTATAATCTTAAAAATAGGCATAAACAGACAAAAATTGAACATGATGCCTAAAATGTCGACGTACAGTTTACGAATCAATAAAAAGCCCTTGCACAAAATCCGCAGCTCCCTATAATGCGCATCCACTGACACGGCAGACAGCGAAACGCAAGTTAAGCAAAGAAAGCCAAGTAGTTCATCGGTTAGCGAGCTAAACGATGGGTGTTAAGAAAGTTGAAAAAACTACTTGACGCAAAAACGGGAATGCGTAGAATACGCAGCCCTGGCCCGCTGAAAACACTGAGTGTGTAAGCGAATGGTCAACGCTCTTTAACAATATATCAAGCAAATTTGTGTGGACACTCACAGGTGTTGAGTTAATCGAAATTACTTTGCTTTTTAGCGAGTAATCAAAGAATTAAATCAACCAATTCTTTCA
>NZ_PFGL01000040.1 GCF_002783505.1 Shewanella sp. CG12_big_fil_rev_8_21_14_0_65_47_15 | reverse complement strand
GAAAACCATATCGATCTGTGAAATTAACCTGACACAGAATTATGAACAGCCTCACGGCCTATCCTTATTTGTTAGGCTGAAGCTTTACACTAAATTGCTTGTTCGGAAGATGAGGCAGGTATATTCCAAATCCATATCTATAATCAGCAACTTGCGCCTTTATCATTTCGAAATGATATTCGTACAAGGTAAACTCAAACGATTCAGAAACTGAATGTTTATTCCTTATTGAGACCTCTACAAAAGCATTGTAAATTCCCTTTTCAAGATCAAACTTTGAATTAAAGAAATCTACAGCACGGTTGTATACATCTTCGTCTGCTGGGATATTCGCCTTAGGATTGTAATTCTCCCATGTTTGCATTTGCAGTTTTTCTTGTATATTTTGAGATACAATTAATCTAATTGAGTTAAACTTTTCCTCTTCACTTGGCGATATGTTTTTATTAAAAAATATCGATCCAGACCATCTTTGACCTGGCTCCAAAACTAGAGATGCAACAGGCAAGTTAAACACATTTCCATTGGCCGACGGTGTTGATAGTGTTTCTGCAGAATATATTTTGGTATTTGCACTTGGATCAACTACATGTAGATTTATTGATTCAATTGGTAATGTTGTATTTCCGTTGTTTTCTAGCTCTATTGTGACATGATAACCGGTTAGTCCTATTGCGTTGTTTATCCCAACACGATCTCCATATTTAATTATAAGGGAATCATGTTTGATCCAGTCTTTTATGGGGGGAGATTGAGATAAGATTATAGCAATAGTCGATAAAACCACGCTCCAACTAAATGTATTCTTGTACCATGCCATTAGATCATCCTCGATTAATTAGCCTAACGCCTCTATCAGCCGACGCGTTAGTGGTCGGCTGATTGAATTGTTAAATTTTTATTAGCCTTTAGGTGGAAACGGGTCGTTACCGTGGCTATCCTTTCCACCAATTTGGCCATCCTTGTTGTGAATAACCAACTCCGTATTTTGATTTTGGCTAATTTCTCTTGCTCGATCTACTGCATCCTGTTTTCTGTCAAAATGACCAGATGAACGTTGACCGCCGCTTTGCTTAATGTCCCAGCCACCATCAGGGTTTGGTACGACGTGCGTAGATTTACCTCCCATAACACTCCCTCCTATGGTGTGTACTCAGTTTCTTGACATTTTGGACAAGGCGGTAAAGTATCGGAATTGTCATCCAATACAACCACCTGTCCACAGTTATCGCATGTGTATACACCTTTCTCTGGTTTTTCTCCTGTAGTAGACATATTTCATCTCCATTCATTTCCCTTGAAATGGAACTGCACTTACTGAGAGGGAGACGCAGTAAGATACCAAGAAGTTTAACGCCTCAATAACCGGCGCAGTAGGTGCGTAGTTGATTGATTTTTTTATGGCTTTTTGTCATAGGAATTTAAGATACGCCGAACATTCAACACCACTAGAACTGCGCCTAAGAAAAAAGATGCTATACCGATATTCTGAGATTTGAACGTTTGTCCAAAGAATGAGAATTCAGTTTCACCAACGGCTCCTAAGGCCACGAGGATGACACCCAAGATGGCTAGAATCACACCAAAGACAAAAGACCAGTTAACAAGTAGCGAGAAAAAAGAGTGTGGTGAATTGTTTTCGGAAAGGCCTTTAGCGGCTGACAAGACTTCATTATGATCCGAACCAGAAACATAGATTTCCCTTCTTTTTTTTCCTCGCCCGATGCTAACGCTAGCTCCACACATTGGACAGGTACCACCCGAGATGTTTCTCCCAGTTCCTCCACAATGAATACAGATATTATCTTTATCCATGCTCAATCCTCTTGCAGCCATAACGTCTTAGTATTTATGCGCTGCGCTGTTTACCTCGTTAGACCAGTGAAAACGCACACAATTAACTACTTGTATGCAAAGAACTTATCAGCTTTCTATCAAATACACCACCCAGAAAAACGCGCATGCGCGTTTTTCAAACCTATTATCTATTTAACAAAAATCGTAACCAATTAATTTTTATTGCTATTTACTTAAACACAAATGAGGAAACGCGCACGAATGCAGAATAAAAATCGTTCAAAATCCTTATAATTTGAATACGACTGTATACTTATCCCGTTATAGGATGGGTAATAGTGAATTACATCACACGGGTGTAACGATGAAAATTTCTAGGCCGGAAAGTTCGTTAGTTACTGATCTAGCGACAACTTGTTAACTCGTTTGGGGGCAATAGCTTTTTAGCTTAACAAAAAGCCAGAGGGTTGGTGAGGATTGGCATTGTTGCACCAGTGACCTTCTAAAACATAAATGTTTTAGAAGCGCCCTCTGGGACGCTTTTTGTTAAACAAAGAGGCGGCGTGTCAAAGGGGAAACAATGGCAATAAATGCAGCACAACTGATGATTCAATGATCTTGCTTGGGGTAAAGACGCCCTAAAAATAACAAACCTCTTTCCATGTAATATGAAAAGAGGTTTTAGTATTGAGCGAAAGCGGCTCATTCTCTTATATAGACAAAAAAGAGCGGCTATAAAAACAGAGCGTTTATAGCACGATCCAAGTCGCTTTCAGCTCTGTGTATTTGTCGAAGGAATGCAGGGATTTATCTCGGCCATTACCTGACTGCTTATAGCCACCGAACGGCGCTGTCATGTCGCCGCCATCGTAATGGTTGATCCACACCATGCCAGAACGCAGGGCTTTAGCGGTTTTATGGGCCTTGCTGATATCCGATGTCCACACGCCAGCGGCTAAACCGTAGATGGTATCGTTGGCGATTGATATCGCTTCTTCCATGCCATTAAATTCAATAACAGATAACACAGGGCCGAAGATCTCTTCGCTGGCAATTTTCATCTTATTGTTTACGTTTGAGAATACCGTTGGCTGCACATATACACCACCCGTGTCGGCCATGACTTGGCTGCCACCGTGGACTAAGGTTGCGCCTTCATCTTTACCTGCTTTGATATAACTGAGTACTGTTTCTAACTGTTGTTTATCGACAACGGCGCCGCTCACAGTCGCAGGGTCGAGTGGATGACCCGGATGCCATGAGGCTAGCTCCTCTGCAATAAGCGCGATAAGCTCATCTTTCACCCCTGATTCCACCAGCAAACGTGAACCTGCGGTGCAGACTTCACCTTGGTTAAAGGCAATGGCTTCGGCCGCGGCAACGGCAGCGGCTTTCAGATCTGGCGCGTCATTAAAGACGATATTGGGGCTCTTGCCCCCCGCCTCTAACCACACGCGTTTCATGTTCGACTCGCCCGCATAAATCATTAATTGTTTTGCGATTTTGGTGGACCCCGTGAACACCAACGTATCCACATCCATATGCAAGGCTAAGGCTTTACCTACGGTATGACCAAATCCTGGCAACACGTTTAATACGCCCTGTGGGATCCCAGCTTCGATAGCCAATTGCGCCATACGGATAGCCGTTAAGGGTGACTTCTCAGAGGGTTTTAATACCACACTGTTGCCCGTGGCAAGTGCGGGGCCGAGCTTCCAGCACGCCATCAGCATAGGGAAGTTCCAGGGCACGATCGCAGCGACAACACCCACAGGTTCACGGGTGATCATGCCTATTTCATTGTGAGCCGTTGGCGCGAGTTCATCGTAAATTTTATCAATCGCTTCGCCAGACCAGCGAATCGCACGGGCGGCGCCCACCACATCCACAGCTTTAGAGAAACGAATGGGTTTACCCATGTCGAGGGTTTCTAATAATGCGAGTTCATTGGCATTTTCTTCGAGTAACTCGGCGAAACGTATCATCACTTGTTTGCGCTTTACTGGAGACTGCTGCGACCAAACACCGGACTCAAATACGCTGCGGCCATTGGCGACCGCAAGATTGGCGTCCGCAAGATCGCAACTCGCCACTTTTACCAGCAAGCGGCCATCGATAGGGCTAATACAATCAAAGGTGTTACCCGAAACGGCATCTTGGTATTCGCCATTGATAAACGCCTTCCCATTAATAGACAGGCTGGCAGCAAGACTTTCCCATTCGCTGCGTTTCTTCGGTGTGCTCATGATGACCTCTTAATAGTTCGCATAGATGTGGTTTTTCGTTCATCGACAAGAAATAGTGACCAGTGACGATATTAGTGCAAATGCTACACATCATCACAGTCGTAATCCGAGCTTCAGATTACGCTGTTTGAGCAATAAAATTCAATATTTTTTACAAAAATAGCTTTTTTGCCACAAATAACTGCACACAGCTCTTCCATGTTCATTATTTCTAACATAGCATAGCAAATATTAGCCACCCTAAGACAAGATCCGATACTACAGGACAAGGTAGACACTATGGCCGATTTGCCGCTCAATTCCTCAAGTGATGCTTCACATCAATCTTCAACTGAGCATCCCTCACTTGAACATTTCTGGATGCCCTTTACCGCCAACCGCCAGTTTAAGGCCAGTCCGCGATTACTCGCCAAGGCAGAAGGCATGTATTACACGGATATTGATGGCAATAAGGTATTAGATGCCACCGCGGGTTTATGGTGTTGTAACGCTGGCCATGGTCGCAGAGAAATTAGCGAAGCTGTCAGTAACCAAATTAAACAGATGGACTACGCGCCCTCCTTCCAAATGGGCCATCCCATTGCCTTTGAACTCGCCGAGCGTTTAACCGAGTTAAGCCCTGAGGGATTGAACAAGGTATTCTTTACTAACTCTGGCTCTGAGTCCGTCGATACCGCACTTAAGATGGCACTTTGCTATCATAGGGCGAACGGTCAAGCCTCACGCACCCGCTTTATCGGCCGGGAAATGGGCTACCACGGCGTCGGCTTTGGTGGGATTTCTGTGGGTGGCTTAAGCAATAATCGTAAAGCCTTTAGCGGCCAATTACTGCAAGGGGTCGATCACTTACCCCACACCTTAGATATCCAAAATGCGGCATTTACCCGTGGCCTATCGCCCTTTGGCGCGGAAAAAGCAGAAGTATTAGAACAACTTGTGACCCTACATGGCGCCGAGAATATTGCCGCCGTTATCGTTGAACCTATGTCGGGTTCTGCTGGGGTGATATTGCCACCCCAAGGTTACTTAAAACGTCTGCGTGAAATCACTCAAAAGTACGGCATCCTATTGATTTTTGATGAAGTTATTACCGCCTTTGGCCGTGTTGGAGCCGCCTTTGCGAGCCAGCGTTGGGGCGTTATCCCTGATATGATCACCACGGCTAAAGCCATCAATAACGGTGCGATTCCTATGGGCGCAGTGTTTGTGCAAGATTTTATCCACGACACTTGCATGCAAGGCCCTACTGAACTGATTGAGTTCTTCCACGGCTACACCTATTCCGGTCATCCAGTGGCTGCGGCGGCCGCACTCGCCACCCTATCGATTTATGAGAATGAACAACTATTCGAACGCAGTTTTGAGCTTGAACGCTACTTCGAAGACGCAGTGCACAGCCTCAAAGGCTTACCGAATGTGATTGATATTCGCAACACTGGGCTCGTCGCTGGGATTCAATTTTCCCCTAACGCCCAAGGCGCGGGTAAACGGGGTTACGGCGTGTTTGAACACTGCTTCCGCCACGGCACTTTAGTGCGAGCCACGGGCGACATCATTGCCATGTCACCGCCACTGATCGTCGATAAACGCGAGATTGACCAAATGGTTAATAGCCTAAGCGATGCCATTAACGCCGTTGGGTAATAACACCAGCGGCTCGCGCCACCCTCACATTTAACACCCCGCAGCGGCGGGGAACTGCAAAGGTTAATTATGCTCAAGATCACTCATTTTGTTAATGGTCAGCACACCCCAGCCAGCGCCAGAAGCCAAGATATTTTTGAACCCGCAACAGGGGAATGCCGCGGTCAAGTCTCACTCGCAAGCGCAGCGGAAGTCGGCGAAGCCATCGCTATCGCTAAAACCGCCTTCGAAACCTGGTCGCAGGTGACACCGCTCAACCGCGCTCGAGTGCTATTTAAATTCAAAGCCTTAGTCGAGCAGCACCTAGATGAAATGGCGCAGCTTATCACCCGTGAGCACGGCAAAGTGTTAGACGATGCTAAGGGCGAGTTGATCCGTGGTCTCGAAGTGGTCGAGTTTGCCTGTGGTATTCCGCACTTGCTTAAGGGTGAACACACCCAGCAAGTGGGTGGCGGCGTCGATTCCTGGTCAGTTAATCAAGCCTTAGGTGTTGTCGCAGGCATAGCGCCCTTTAACTTCCCTGTGATGGTTCCCATGTGGATGTTCCCAATCGCGATTGCCTGCGGTAACACCTTTATTATGAAACCCTCGGAAAAAGACCCAAGCTCGGTGATGCGGATTGCCGAATTGCTTAAAGAAGCGGGTCTGCCCGATGGCGTGTTTAACGTCATTAACGGCGACAAAGAAGCCGTCGATACCTTACTCACCCATAAAGATGTGCAAGCGGTGAGCTTTGTAGGCTCAACGCCAATTGCCGAATACATCTACAGCACAGCCTCTAAACATGGCAAACGCGTACAAGCCTTAGGCGGCGCGAAAAACCATATGTTACTCATGCCAGATGCAGATTTAGATCAAGCCGTTAGCGCCTTAATGGGTGCAGCCTACGGCAGTGCTGGTGAGCGTTGTATGGCGATTTCAGTCGTGCTCGCGGTAGGCGATGTGGGCGATGCGTTAGTGGAAAAACTGCTACCGCAAATCCAAAGCTTAAAAGTCGGTAACGGCCTGACACCAGAGATGGAAATGGGTCCACTGATCTCCAAACAGCACCTTGCCAAAGTCACCCAATATGTTGAAGCCGGTGTGCAGGAAGGCGCTGCGCTGCTGGTCGATGGGCGAAAATTGAGTGTTGAAGAAAATCCACAGGGCTATTTCCTCGGCGCCTGTTTGTTCGACCATGTCACGCCAGAAATGAGCATCTACCGCGAAGAAATCTTTGGCCCAGTGCTGGCGATTGTGCGTGTAAAAGATTACCCGACGGCGCTTGAGCTGATTAACCAGCACGAATTTGGTAATGGCACGGCGATTTTCACTCAAAGCGGTGAAGCGGCGCGCCATTTCTGCCACCACGTGCAAGTCGGTATGGTTGGGGTGAACGTGCCGATCCCGGTGCCGATGGCGTTCCACAGTTTTGGCGGTTGGAAGCGCTCATTGTTTGGACCGCTGCATATGCATGGCCCAGATGGCGTGCGTTTTTATACCAAACGTAAGGCAATTACTGCCCGCTGGCCCGTGGGTAAACAGACTCAAGCCGAGTTTGTGATGCCAACGATGAAATAGCCGAATTTCGGCTCAACAAGGAAATCGCAAATGACTGTGAGTATCAACGCCATTATTCGCTTTGCTACGGCGCAAACAGCCGTCCAAACCTACCAGTTACCGGCGGAAAAATTGCTCTCAGGCAATCCAACTCAAGGGTTAGAGAATCATTATTCTAGCCCTTGTGATCAATTCCACAGTGGAATTTGGCAAAGTGAATCAGGCGCTTGGAAAATAAACTACACTGAATACGAGTACTGCGAGATCCTCGAAGGGATAAGTGTAATAACCGATCTTCAAGGCCAATCGCAGACGTTCACTGTGGGCGACAGGTTTATCATACCCGCAGGTTTTCAAGGCACTTGGGAAGTCGTGAAGCCCTGCCGTAAGGTTTATGTCATTTTTGAGCAAAAGTAATACTAAAGGGGCTGATTTGAGCCCCAGTAAAATAGCTAAGTTAGCTTAGCCACTACTCGCCATGAGGTCACAGCAACGGATTTTCCTAGGCTGTTGTTTGGCAAACTAACGGATGCACTGCGCCACATGGCAACCAGTAACATCCGAGTCAACAAAGAAAATGGGAGAAATACCGTGTATAACAATCTGAATAAAAAACGGCTGGTACAGCTTGTCGGACTCGCGCTAACCACGACCCTATTCTCCGGCATGGCCGCCGCCGAAGTGACGGGGGAAATTAGTCTGACTAACGACTATCGTTTCCGTGGCATATCACAAACGGCGGGCGATCCTGCCCTGCAAGGCGGCATCGATTGGAGTTTCGAATCGGGTTTCTCTGTCGGTGCTTGGGCAAGTAACGTGGATTTTGATGAGCCAGGTTATAACGGCCCTGATATCGAATATGATTTCTATGTCGCCTATGGCGGCGAGATCAACGAAGATCTGACCTACGACATTACCCTGAACCGTTATAACTACTCGGGCGAGAGTGACATAGGCTACTTTGAAGTCACGGCTGGCATGGATTATAAAGGCTTTCGCGCTGCCTATTGGTACACAGATGATTACGGCGGCACTGATTTAGACTATCACTATGCCGAGCTTAACTATTCCTATGAATTTGTTGAGAACTGGAGTCTCGATCTGCACTACGGCTACAACGTTGGCGACGCACTGGACGACGGTGAAGGCTTTGATAGTTATTCGGATTATTCTATCGGCGTATCAACTGAGTTAGCTGGTTTTGGTTTATCACTTGCTTGGTTAGCCACAGATCTGAGCGGCGATCAAAAGGTCTCTGACGGCGTACTTAAAAACTCAGATACCGCACTCGCCAGCGTAAGTTACGCATTCTAATCCTCTAGCATTTATATCCAGATAAGAAGCCCTCGTTTACGAGGGCTTTTTTGTTATTGAGCAAAACGGCTTTACCAACGACGCATCCTATGACCTTTCACCGCGTAGAACAGAATGAATAGATAACAGGGCAACATCACCATATAACCGCCCTGCATACCCATATCTGTCGCCGAACTCATTAAGCCCCAAGACACTGGACCAAAGGCGCCACCAGCAATCCCCATGATAAGCAGCGCAGAACCTGTGCTGGTCAATTTGCCCATACCCGACAAGGCTAGCGGCCATACTGCAGGCCAAACAATCGCATTGGCTAAACCAAGGAAGGCAATCATCAACAGGGTGTCAGGTAGCGCGACGCCACCAAAGGGCACTAACAAAACATTGGCGATAGCGTAGGAGTTATTGTCGCCAAACAAAATACCGCATGTCAGTAGCAAACCTAAAATGGCCGACACCATCAAGGCCTTAGGCTGTGAAATAAAGCGAGGAATTAATAGGATACCTAAAGAATAACCCAGCACCATACACACCATGGTATAGGAGGTCATCACCCCGTAATGTTCAACCCCGAGTGATAATGCAAAAGTGCCGATAGTGTCACCGGCGATCACTTCCACCGCCACATACACAAACAGCGCCAGCACGCCAAAGGCTAAGTTAGGGTGAGACAGTGCCGCTTTAAGTTGGCCTTTATCGGTATTTTCAGCCACTTCACCTTCATTGGATAATTCTGGCAAGGGTGACTTCTTCACCGCTAACGCCAAAATGCCAATAAAAATCGCCATGCCTAAATAGGGCAATACTAAACCGTCAGCCATTTCATCAATTTGAATTTGAGTCAGCTCAGTACCGATACGGTCTTTAAAACTGTCTAAAATCAGTGCAGAGAACACCATAGGCGCAATCACACCCGCACCTTTATTCAAAATACCCATCACACTCACACGGGCAGCGGCGGATTCTTCAGGGCCTAAACGCACCACATAGGGGTTAACCGCAGTTTGTAGTAGAGTTTGGCCCGCGCCCATCACTAATTGGGCGAAAAGAAATAAGGCAAATATTTGGGTTTCCGCGGCGGGGATAAACAGTAAACCCGCCAGCATCATCACGCCCATGCCAATCGCCATACCATTCTTATAACCGACTTTGCGGATAAGCCAAGCGGATGGCAAGGCAGTAAAGGTCACTGCGATATAAAAAGAAAACAGGATCAACGACGCTTGAAAGGGATTGAGTTGCAATATTTGTTTCAAATACGGCATTAAAGACCCATTCAACCAAGTGGCGAATCCGAGGATGAAAAAGAGCGCGGCCACTATGGCCATGGGGAGAAAGCTGCTTTTCTGCTGGCTTTTATCGAGTGTCATTTCCATAAACCTGCTTCTTATAGTAATTAATTATTAAGGTGATAACGGGGTTTACATTAATGCCTAAGTTCCCGAATATCCGTATCGCGACTCGTCCGCAATGGCTAATGTTATCATCCAAACGCACCATTGTTTCAGTGATGTTAAAACAAATAACACAAAAAGACAACGCTGTCATTTAATAAATTCCCGCAAATATTCCCTCGTAATCATCGATTGGCCAACTGATAAGTTATAAGTAAGTGATGACTCACATCCAGAAAATAATGTAAAAAAAGCCGCAGACACTGAGTGCGTGCGGCTCATCTCAAGCTATTAAGCGAACAGACTAAATCCTGACAAAAATATTGCGGCGATACATCCAATATAACACCAGCCACTGCACCGCAAGCAAGCTGATAACCGCAGCTAACGCTTGAGCGCTTTCAGGCAAGGCCAGCACTAAGCCGCCAAACACGCTTTGGGCGATATATTTCCAATCCACTAAGCTCGATGCTAAGTAAATAATGATGGCGTTGGTACCTATCACCACGAAGAAAAAGGCGGCTTTTTGCCACTTAAGCACATCGACTAAGGCATAGAATAGCGCCAGTAGGATCATGCTCCAGCCCGACGTCACCAGCACAAATGAACTGGTCCACAGCTCTTTATTAACCGGAATGACAAGATCCAACAGCCAACCTAAGGCTAAGCAAACACCACCCGCAGCGGCGAGCAATCCCACTTTAGCCCACTCACCTTTAGGATGGGATTTAACAATAAAGTGGCCGACAAACACCCCCGCTAACGCATTGACTATGGCGGGGATGGTCGACAATAAACCTTCAGGATCGGGCGTGCGCCCCTGATAGCTGACGCCAGGCAATAAAATCGAATCGATATAGGCGTTGATAGATTCCGTTGGCGAAAGCACACCCGCCTGTCCACCGGGAAAAGGCAACCAAAGTTGCATTGCGCCGTAACCGAGCAAAATACCCAAGGCGACGATAACTTGGGTTCGTAGACTCGTGTGCCACACCAGTAATGCGGCAAAGAACCATGCAAAGGCGATGCGGCCTAACACACTGGCATAGCGAATTTTTTCAGGATCGGCAGGCGCACCGGTTCCCCAACCGTGATTGTATAAAATGCCCAGTAGCAGCAATAAAAAGAGTCGTTTAATCCCATGGCGATACACAGGTAACCGCTCATTCATAGGTAATTGATCTAAACGTTTGGGAGATAAACCTAAGGCCACACCTGAGAGGAAAATAAACAGCGGGAAGATTAAATCGTAAAACCGAAAGCCGTTCCATTGGCTATGGTGCATCTGTTCATCGCCCCATTGCCAACCTGCCCAGCCCGTTAAAATAAGCAAGCCACCAAACAGGGCCTCACCGCCCAAAATCCAAAACATATCGAAACCGCGCAGTGCATCCAGCGACATCAACCTAGGTTTATTCGCTTTTACTGGCAAAGTCGCGTTTATCTGTGTTGTGTCCATACATCATCCTTTATTATTGTTATTAAAAGCTTTTAGTAAAGTTGAGCAAAACTAATGCTGTACAAAATGAGTGCTGTACAATAAAAAAACTTAGCCCCTGTCATCAAAATACGACAAGGGCCAAGGTTAACGCTTTGCTGACTCAACGCACACTAAGGGCGAACATAAACTGCATTTCCAACAATATAGTTTGCCTGCACTTTGTTGTGCCCATCGAGCAAGACAAAATCAGCCCTATGCCCCAGTGCTAAACGGCCAGCTTTATGGTCAATCCCGAGGAACTGCGCGGGATAAAGCGCCGCCATTCTCAAGGCTTCCGCCAAAGGTAAACCCAACAAGTTGACGGTATTATTGACCGCAGTAGCCATATCGAGCACACAGCCCGCCAGCTCACCGGTCACAGCGTTTAATCTGTCGCCGACTCTCAGCACTTGAGTACCAAAGAGCTCAAAGCTAGTCTCATCCTCCATACCCACAGGTGGCATAGCATCCGTGACTAACATCATCTTGCCTCTAGGTTTTGCCCTTAGTGCGACCTTTGCCGCCGCGGGATGCACATGGTGACCATCGACAATCAGCCCACACCAAGCGGTTTCACTCTCAATCGCCGCGCCAACCATGCCCGGCTCGCGGGAACCCAGTGGTGACATAGCATTATAAAGATGGGTAAAGCCCGTCGCGCCTGCCGCTAATGCCGCAACCACAGTATCGTAGTCAGCATTAGAATGGCCCAAACACACCTTCACGCCCGAGGCGACAAGCATGCGGATCACCTCTGGCGACACATTCTCGGGTGCAAGCGTGACAACTTTGACCCCTAAGTCTTGACGACAAAATACCGCGAGTTCGGCATCAGTGATGTCACGAATAAAGCCCTGCGGATGTACACCTTTTTTAGGCACAGATAAATGTGGCCCTTCAAAATGCACCCCTAGAACGCCAGCGCTACCTTTGACTAAGGCCTCGGCCACGGCATCGGCCGCATTGGTCATCACGCTAACATCATCTGTGATAAGCGTAGGTAAAAATCCCGTCGTACCAAAACGCGCATGGGCACGGCCGATAGTCTCAATACAATTAACACTCGGATCGGCATTGAATAACGCCCCGCCGCCACCGTTCACTTGCACATCGATAAAACCTGGCACCAGCGTTCCGGCTTGGCGGATTTCCTTCGCGCCAACAACCGTATCAAACGCCAGAATGTGCCCGTCTTCGACAGTCACAGGCACATCTTGATGGAAATATTCACCATCGAAAATACGCTCGGCGATCAGGGTGATTTTCATCGCAAACCTCTTTCAATAAATAACACGAGTGACTTAAGTCTTTAATTTCGACAGCTTAGAGCGTTTGGGTCACTTTTTTAAGGCCAGCCGGTTGGTCAGGGTCGATACCGCGGGCAATCGCAACCGCAGCCACGTCGATATAGAAACGTTGTAATAAGGCTAACGGCGCCACACGTGGGTGTATGTCGGTCGAGGTTTGATTCAGATGCACTAAATCGGCGCCGCGTTGGCTCACATTTTCAATCTGTTCGATGTGGCTAGCGTAGGATTCATCGCCAATGCACACATCGACGATAGTGAGTTTTTTCTCAACTAAGGTCACAGGACCGTGGAGGAACTCGGCGCTACTGAAGGCTTCAGCATGGATTGAGCACACTTCTTTTAACTTAAGCGCAATTTCCTTAGATACCGCATAACCTAAGCCACGACCAAGTACGACTAAGTTTTTCACGTCGGCAACGGATTCTGGCGTGAGTTGTGGCTCAGCATCCACCGCCGTTTGCAGCGCCTGGGGTAAAGAAGCGATGGCGCTAGCGAGTGATTCGCTCTGAGTCCAAGCGGCGGCGAGTTGTAAAATCGCCGACAAGGTTGCGAGGTAACTCTTAGTCGCAGCAACGGCTTTTTCTTCGCCGGCGCGTAAAGGTACAACCACATCGACGATATCTTTAATCGGTGCAGTTTCATCATTGACTAAGGCAACACAGAAAGCGCCGGCATTTTTTGCCATCCGCGCCTGCGCCAAAATATCAGGGCTACGGCCAGATTGTGAAATCACAATCACTAAACCGCCTTCGAGTTTCAAGGTTTTACCATACACACTCGCCACTGAAGGTGCGGCGGCAAACGTCGGTACGCCCGCTTCGATTTCAAATAAGTACTTAGCAAAAACACCCGCATGATCCGATGAACCACGACCAACGATCATCACAAAACGGGGATCGAAGGCGCGCAGTTTTTCACCTAACTGCTGCATGATTTCAGCGTTAGCGTCTAACTGACCAGCGATTTTTTGCGGTGCGGTGCGAGCTTCTTGCTCCATAATAGTGTTTGTCATGTCTTTTACCTTCAGGTTCAAATACTGGATTTGGCTTCAGTGCCTATTTGCACTGACAACGACTTACTAAATTCTTGTTGGGCGAAATACATAGCACCGAGTTCGGGTGGCGCTAAGGTTTCTGAAATTTTGGCGACCACATCGGCACCGAGCCAGACTTGTAAAGGCTCGGCAAGGCCACCGATCATCGAAAAACGCACCGGATTTAGGCTAAATAGCTTACGCGCCATTTCGCTAATATAATCCGCACCCTCTTGCACTATCGCCGTCGCGACTGCGTCACCTTCATTGGCGCAATCGAGCACGCTTCTGGCTAATGCGGCGTAGCAACTTGATGATTTACCCGCTAGATTCTCGACAATGCCGAGCGCATCTGTGACGTTAAAATAATTCAGCAGCATGTCAGTTAATCGGGTTGGTACGGCAAAGCCATCGAGTGCTAACAACACGTGTTCGGCGGCTTTTAATCCAAGCCAAGCACCGCTGCCCTTATCGCCCAATGCAAAACCATAACCGCCAATACTCAAGCTGGTATCACCAACATGGGCATAACCGCAAGAACCCGTACCCGTGATGATCACTGCGCCATCGGCGCCGCGATGGGCACCAATACAAGCGGTATGCAGATCTGTAGTGACATACATAGCCGCAAAAGGATGCTGCCAGTTGATCACGTCTTGATATAACCTAGGAACATTCACGCCAGCAAGACCAAGACCCGCCACCAGCAAGTGACTATCGCTCTCGTTCATGCCCGCATCCAGCAACGCTAGGCGAGTCGATGCTTCAATGGATTCAAATGTTTGTGTGAGACCATGCAGTGGATTTGCGCGTCCAGCAACACCTGTCCCTAAAACGGCACCGTCTGCGCAGTAGATGGTGGCGCGACATTTACTGCCGCCGCCATCGATACCTATAAACAGTTGTTGATCTTTTGTCTGGACTAACCCCATGACACCCCTCTTCACCTATCAATGCAGCGCTACCGTTGCTTATTATTTGCCGTTAATACAGCGCTCAACTTTAGTTAACTCAATGTTACAGTAAAAATGACAGCGTTGTCATTTACTTTTTTAAGTGATTTATGATCTAAAATCAAATTTAGGAAATCACTGACACAGAAAAACAAAATGCTGTATTTTATCTTTAAAATACAGCCAGATATAAAAACCAATTTAGTTAACGATTAAGCTTCGGCCTTTACGAATACCATCGGCAGCAATGGCGCGGATCTCGATCGGTGCAGTGACCGCCAATCCCGCTTGATAAGCTTGCCATTGGCCATTGAGGCTTCGGTATTCCAGTTTGAGCCCGGGATAGGCGATATTGGCAAACAGCTTGCCCTCACGGATCTCGGCGCCGACTGTCGGTACGCGATAATCGATCCCCGCTTTATCGAGCTTGATAAACTCTTTATGACCTAAGGTATTCGCGAGTTGTTGCCACTCCTTTGCCTGTGCATCACGCATGGTCAAAGTAAAAGCGCCCGAACTTTGGTTATATACAGCACCTTGATATTGATAAGGCACTTCCCATGCCGCTTGGTGCCACGCACGCTCGGCCAACATCAATAAACGCGGGAACACCATGTATTCAATCGTAGCGTCACTGCGAATCGACTCACTCCAAATCTGCCCTTGCAAGCCAGTAAAAGGTTTGCCTTTCTCCCTTGGGCCCGAGACTTTGTTACCCGCCTCATCGAGTTTTATTCTGTCGTCCGCTTCGAACGGCTGATTTTCAATATCGGTCCATTGCTCGGCATTGGCGGCTAAGTTATCTGGCATAAAGCTAAAGACTTTATGGCTGTTGGTCGCACGACTCGCCCAGTAATAACCATGCTCTTTAGGATCGGCCTCATAGGGGAAATCAAAGTACAACACCTCAGGATTAGAGAGCACGGTTTCCCAACCAAGATTCGCCTGCTGATTGGCGCGCTCATGACCTTTATGGGCAATCACGTCCCAAATATTAGACTGCACCTTAGCGGGCATATTTTCAGGGCGAACATGGCTCATGCCATCGCTCCACCCTGCAGCTTCAATGCCTTTTGCCGCTAACATAGTCGAAATTCGTTCAATAAAATAAGCGCCTAAGTCATCTATCGACTTAACGCCTTTATCGTTATTGGCGACAAATGCTAAACATTGGGGTGATTGTTTCCAAGCTCCCGCCGTTTCATCGGCACCAATGTGGTAACGCGTCAATGGTTGACCCGCGGCTTGGTGTAACTTGGCAATTTCATCAATCACCTTATCGACAAACTGATAGGTCGACTCCATACACACGTTAAGCGTATTGTCGTCGTAATATTGCACTGAAGAATAAACCGTTTTGTCGTTTGCATCGGATAACAAATATTGCTCAGCTGCTGTGGTTTGCCCTTCAGCTTGCAATTGACGAGCGCCCGCATCTAACGCTTTTACCGCTGTGCGAGTTTGATTTGCCGTTTCCTGCACAGGGACAACCTGCACTTTGCCCGCGTTTTGAAGCTCTACGTCTTCAGCCTGTAATCGACGAAAACGCGCATCCATCGCTTTAATCGCGGCGCGGCTATGACCCGGCATATCCATCGATGGGATCACCTGAATTTGACGCGCCTCGGCATATTTCACTATGTCGATATAGTCTTGTTTGGTGTAATAGCCATTGACGCTTGTATCGCCAAACGGTCCACTGCCTAACTGCGGTAATAAGCAGGTATTTTCATCTAAATCATGGCAACGTTTACTACCGATGTCGGTCAGCTCTGGTAGCCCGTCGATTTCGAGTCGCCAACCTTCATCGTCAGCCATGTGTAAATGCAGTTTATTGAGCTTATAAGCCGCCATTTGGTCGAGCAAATCCAGCAACAATTGTTTGCTGTGGAAATTACGTGCCACATCAATGTGCATACCACGGAACGGATAACGTGGGGTGTCTTCAATGGTCATGGCATTCACTTTCAGCGAATTCACATCCACAAGGCTTGCTAATGATGACAAACCGTAAGAGAAGCCCGCCGCATCATTGGCAGCGATCACAATTTCAGTTGGCTGAATATCTAAGCGATAACTGCCCTCATCCCCTTTTTGGCTGGCAAATTTCAGCGTCATGCCACTCGCAGATTCAGCCACACCCAGACGAGCTAAACGTGCCACCGCCGCCGCAACTTGACTCTTTTGCTCTGGGTTATCTTGCTGATATTCGAGCTTAATACCACCAGCAAGAGATACTGGTGTATCGGTTGAATGAACCTTCACCTTTTGTGGCGTTGGGATAATGGTATCCACAGCCAAGGCGGCATCTTCACTCACGCTTTGATTGGCTTTAAATAATTGTGCGGCATCGGCTGGCGCGAGTTTATCCGTTTCAGTGCGTTGATATTGGGTTTTAACATTCGTAAACCCTTCAACATACGGACGCGTCTCTAAACCCGTTTCGGCATCTTTACCCACCTGAGTGCTGGCGATAATGACGGGTTCTAATCCTTTTGCGGCGAGGTAATAGTTTGGCATAGCGTCGGTTTCAGCCAATTGCCACGGCTCACCACGGAACGTCAGTTGCTTTTTCCCGCCCTTAACAAATCCCTTAAAAGCCGCCGTTGGCGTAATACGATGTAAATCACCTTTAACGTGCGTTATCGTCAATTCACCGTTTTCAACCGATTGCACTGGGCGCATTTGGCTTAAATAAATTTCCCAATCTTGGCTGGCTAAATCCATACCGGGCACGAAATCAATTTGAGCGACAAAACAGCGACCATCGGCTTTATCTTTTAGGCAGTTATCGTCTGGCACATTGGTCACAACACGGTAAGTTACGACTAACGAATCCCCGAGTTGTTGTAACTGCGCTTGAGTTAATGCCTCCCGAGCTTGCTGTGTTTGAGCTACAGCCTTATCGGCTGACGCTGCGGAAGGCGTCACAGGCGTCTCGGAACAGGCCGTTAATCCTAAAGCCAGTAAAATGGCGCTTGCTGAGAGTGTTTTTTTCATGATTATCCTTATCTAGCTCCAGAAATGGCTACAATCTGAAGGAAGTGACTAACGTCCGCAGTCTTTCCCCTTGGTGAAACAGTCGCTCGCTCGAGTGCGCTAAGTGCTCGCTATCGAGGGACGCTGAACCTGAGACATTGGCAAGATCATTTAACGTACGAGAAATCGCTTCGGTGACACAGGTTTGCTCCTGCGCCGCATGGGAAACTTCGATGTTCATATTACTGATATTTGAGACTAAATCAGTCACTTTAGTGAGTACTAACTTAATTTCTTCCGAGCGGTTCACGCCCTGAGTCGAGAGGGCTTGGCTCGCTTGCATCACAGTGACAGTTTCGGCCACGCGGCTCTGAACCTGCTGGATCATTTTCTGTATTTCACCTGTGGCCTGTTGAGTTCGGCTCGCCAGGGTACGCACTTCGTCGGCCACCACAGCAAAACCGCGCCCTTGTTCACCCGCCCTCGCCGCTTCAATGGCAGCATTAAGCGCCAGTAAGTTGGTCTGTTCGGCAATGCTGTTGATCACCACGACCACTTCATCAATCTTTTGGGTTTCTTGCTGTAACTGTGAGACGGACAATGCCGAGCGAGCTAATTCAGATGCCAGCTTGCGGGTAATATCTAATCCCGAATCGAACTGCCGTTGACTGTCATCGACCGCTTTATCGGCCTGAGTCGCCGCATCCGCGGTACGTTTGGCATTAATGGCGACTTCATTGGCACTGGCACTTAGCTGAGTTACCGCCGTCACTGCGGCCTCGGTTTCTTTTAGTTGTGCTTGCACGCGATCATTGTTGGTTTGCGACAATGAGCCAAGCGCTTTGGCATCGCCCAGTAATTGTCCCGAGGTTTCGTGCACTCTAGAAATCGTGCCGTGAATTTGCTCAACAAAACCATTAAATGCCTTGGCAAGCTGACCTATCTCATCCTGACTCTCAACCGGTAATCTGTGGCATAAATCACCGTCACCGCTGGCAATTTCTTCCATGGCGCGGACAATATTCTCCAGTGGGTTAATCACTAAACGTTTAAGAATAATGAAGATAACAAATAGACTGCCACCGAGAATTAACAACGCCTGCAAGAAATAACCTAAGAGTAAATCTGACAACTGAGCACGAATTGGCAACATAGAAAACTGAATGGCCAATTGGCCCGTCGGATTACCTTGGTCAGCAAATTGAATTTCACGTTTTACCAGATACTCATCGGCCACAGTTTGAGTCTGTTGACTCTCGGCGAGCACTTTACCGCGATGGTCGCTCACGACGATATGATAAATCTGCGCAGATTTAAGCATCACAGATAACACGGCTTGGATTTGTTCATAATCGTAGGTGAAGATGGGCTGCGCCATAGTAACTTGCAAATTGGCAACGGTATTGTCTTCAAACTCAGTTTCACTGACGGCCAATTTATCGCTCGCCAACCAGTATGATGCGCCAAACAACACGCTGACTATCATAAAAATCGCTGCTGCTAAGCCAATTTGTACTTTTAAGGCTAATGTTTTCATTATTTTGTACCTTGCATACTAAAGAGATCTAACCATAATTCTTTGCGTTCTATTGGCGTTAACGGGCTTAAATCAGGCGTATCGAGGCGGATAATGACCCTTTGTTCAAACTTAGCCTCACGGTACAGTTGCTCAATTTTTAGCTCGCGATTGAACATCTCATCGAAGGAGCCGTCACTGACCATACTTTCAAGCCCAGTTAAAATGGCCGCCGCGAGTTCGGGGCGCTTAGGGGACACAAAGAAATAAGCTGGCGAGCGATATTGCAGCAGAATATGACTATCGACCTTAAGTGCGGGATCGGGGTGGTTTGCGAGTTCTTCACCAATTTCCTGGGCGCCGAGGGCAAGATAATCAAAACGCCCGCCTTCTAACATGGGGTATAAATTGGTGTACTGATAACTCGTAACGACGGGTAATCCATTGGCCTCTAGAATCGCGGCATCGGGCCAATAACGATTTTGCCCCGCCTTTAACTGCCTAAAATCCGCCATGGTTTTCACCTTAGCAAATCGTGCCTCATCCGCTTTGCGGATAATCAGCAGTCGATTACCGAGTAATCCTTTAAACAATGGAATGCGCACGGGAAGCACAGTTTCTTCTAATTCTTTTGAGGTCATGCTCCAAAACACATCGACTGTCCCAGCGAGTGCTTCTTCGACCTTACGTTTTTGATTCATCTGAGTCGACATTTGCTGCACTTGATAGCCGCTATCCGAACGGCGCAGTGCTTCCTTAAGTAAATTTAACTGCCAAGTCTGTTGTATGGTGGTGACGATTGTTTTTGAAATCGGTGGCCGAGTGTTAGAAGCATCAGACTTAATGGCGTCAGATTTAGAATTTGAGTTTGAGTTTGCAGCGAAATGACTTGAGACGGTATCGGCGGCAAACACAGTGAAGGAGGCGGCTGTCGAAAGCCCCGTCAATGCCAGGATGAAAGATGACAAGCAGACAGCTCGTTGAGTGATAATGAGTACTGGCGTTAGTGTAAAAACAGGACGAATGACACTCGTCATGCCCGTTGCAATGACACGCATCGCAGCCGTTAAATGAATCGCCATAAATTGCAGCCTCTTTTTATTATCTGGTTTTTACCAGAGAGTTTTATTGATCTATGCCGCTAACGTTCAAATGCTGAGGTAGGCATTTAAGTCATATTGTAAAAACACCCTAAAAAAATGGCTGGGCACTGCTTACAGTACCCAGCCCACGCTAGTTTCTGGGGAGAGACTATCAAAATATCAAAGACAAACGTATCGCCGCCCGACAGCAATACTCCTGCCAAACACATGAAAAGGAGACCTCATCCTCTCATGCAGACCTTACAAACAACGTATCACACAAGCAGATGACAGCGTTGTCATTATTAAAGTACACAAGAAAGAACAGGATTTCTACATTTTTTTGACAATTATTGTTATTTTTTATGAATAGACATACTTAATCATTATTATTCAATTGCTTAAAATGTTTAATTTATTTATTCAAGCTTATGTGACAACGTTATCTTTCATTGGTAACATGGCGATAACATGACAAAGATCACGGTAGCTATCGATGAGTCCCCTTAACACATTAGTGCCCAGTAATACCCAATCTGCTCCGCGCTTTACTCGGCACTACCGAAACCTCAGTTTGATGTTGCTACTTTGTGGAGCTTGGTTATTTTGGGCGAGCCATTTTCATTCGCTATTTGATCTTATCCAAGAATATGGCCGCTTTATTTTCCTGGGCATCACAGGCGCCGTATTTGCAAATGCGACTGGAGCAGGCGGTGGCGTCATCTTTATTCCCGTTTTTTCGAGCCTCAACTTTAGTGAGTCTCAAAGCATCGCGACTTCATTTATGATCCAATGCTTTGGTATGACAGCAGGCGCGATTTCATGGTCACTGCATTATAAAAAGCGTCACCGAGAAGATGTCGCCTGGTCTGGTTTTGTGAAAGCAGCATTACTTGCAGCCTTCTTTTCAGTATTAGGTTTCTGGAGTAGCCAATTACTACAGCTCAATTCGCCCTCTTCTCTACACACAAGTTTCAGCATTTTCTCGATAATACTCGGTATTGCCATCATTCTCAGTAGCAAAAGTAGTACGCAAATAACTCGCGCTATAATGCCGATTGATTTTCTATCGCTCGCCATCATTGGTTATTTCGGCGGTATTATCACAGCTTGGTTATCGGTAGGCGTCGGAGAATTAGTCGTCATTTATCTGATGTTACGGGGACTATGCGCCAAAATGGCAGTCGCCACCGGTGTCATTGTCTCTGCAATTACAGTTTGGTCGGCAAGCCCTATTCATATCTTTTCAACAAATAGCCAAGCCCTCTTTGAGTTAGTGTTATTCGCAGGCCCGGGCGCCGTTATCGGAGGATTACTCGCTCGCAAATTAGCGCTATATCTCCCAGTAAAAGTATTAAAGCTCTTTTTCTCTATTTGGATAATTTTGACGGGTATTGTAATGCTCTAAATAAAGTGACTTTACAGCAAGCACTATGATGCCACTATAAAGCAGCATCATCAGCTTAATAGTTTACTTATCCATTACAATATCAATTAAACTCAGTGAGCAAAGGTGAGCATAAATAACAGAATAAAAACCTCGTTTAGCAAAATCGAGTAAAGTCACATCATCTAGCTGCTGTAGTTTTTGTTCATCGATAGCATATATTCCATCAATATTCGTTTTAGTGCCATCGGGTCCAGTTACAGTCAATATTCTAGGCTGTAATAGACTATACTTAAGTAATAAACTAATGAAATACTTTGTCATATCTCGGTAATTGGCTTGTAGCGCAGCGAGTTCTAATCGTTTTGAAAGGTAGATAGTTTTATCGCCAGCATCATTAAACAATCGATTAGAACCGTTTTCCGTCACTGCCGAATTATTAATATCTATGCCTAAAATAATTTTCCCCTCCGAAGTATCGCTCATACCGAAAGGATATAGCTGCACTTGGATCGGTAAGTAACGGGATAGCCACTGTCCGTTCTGTAGCAGTTTATTGCTGTTAGGCTTTAACGCCGTTATAGCCACAGGGATAAACTCACCTGTCTGAGTATTTTTTGTAAATACAATAGGAAAGCTAGTGGCAGCAGACATAAACTCCTGCACCTGAAGGGGTAACATATGGGCAGTTTCAAAACAACTATAATCAATGACATCATTTACTGCTAAATTTTTATGTACAGCATCATTTAGAGGCACAAATTGTGTTTTCATTTTATTTTCCTTTATTAACACATTAACTCTGATATTTTAAATCCGTTGCAATCCATAAAGGCTGATTTTTTCCAAAAGCTCCCTGTGCTCGGGAAGTCCGTCTACCATTCGCAGTGTTATGTTCCTCAATTCATTAAGGTGCAATTTGGCATTTTTCAGCGAAGCAGGGTTAGTATGGGGCTGCTTAGTCGGATACTTCATGCCATAAAGAACATACAAGTAATTATCCATATTAAAAACTTCAAACTTTGATGGGAAATCCTCTGAGATCGGACTAAATTGCTTCCACAGTGTAAGCCGCTGTTTTAATAAATCTGGGATAGTCTCATCGGCTCGGTTATCACGCCAAAATGCAGAATCAGCTCTATCCGATAAGCAATAATGTAATTTGGCGAATTCAACAACCCTTTCCCATGCTTGGGAGACAGTATCATTAAATCGTTTAGCTAAATAACTGATATCCTCTTTATCCGTTGGAAACCGTTCGGCCAGCAAACGTGCTGAAAAATCAGTTAAGAGTATTGATGTGGCTTCGATAGGCTCTAAAAAGCCTTGCGCTAAACCCAAAGCCACACAATTTTTGGCCCAAAACTGCTGGCGATAGCCTACCGTCATGGGGATTTTTCGATGAACAACATCCGCAAGCTTACCGCCTAAATAACGGTCAAATTTAGCCTCAGCCTCAGCATGTTCCATATGCTGGGAAGAATAAACAAAGCCAGTGCCGCGTCTTTGGGTTAGCGCAATATCCCAAATCCACCCCGCTTGATGTGCTGTTGCAAGAGTAAATGGGGGAATAATATCCGATTGCTGTGTCGGTACTTGAGCCACTAATGCCGTATCAATAAAAAGCTGGTGTGATTTATTAATAAAAGGAACTTCTAATTTTTTTGCTAAAAGAATGGATTCAAAACCACTGCAATCTATATAGAAATCAAAGGACAAAACGCCATTGTCAGTCAACAATGACGCTATCGCGCTGTCTGCAGTTAAATTAACATCCCGGACAGTCGTAGAGATATGCTCGACCTTAAACTTTTCTACTGCGTTTTTCGCTAATAACTTTGCAAATTTGGCGGCATTGAGATGATAAGCATAACCAAGCACGCCTGAATATTCAGGGGTAGTAATGAGCTTTGGAGCCTTATTGGCTTCACAAACGGCATGTTGTGGCGACACATATTCCGCAAAATGTTCACTCTTATCCATTAGCCAACTTGGCGTTAAATCCTCACCTAAGGAACTTGGCATGTCAAAAAGATGGTGATAAAAATTCCCTTTGCCGTGGCGAGATTTGTCTAACCAATTAACGAACTTAATTGATTGTTTGAAGGTGACATCGCATGAACGAATAAACTCTGACTCACTAATTCCAAAACTCTGTAATGATCTTCGAATAGCTGGCACTGTCCCTTCACCGACACCAATGATAGGAATGTCCGGCGATTCTATCAGGGTGATGGAAAGCTCAGGATTATCTTTCAATACGCGACCTAAATGATTAGCCGCTAACCAGCCAGAAGTTCCACCACCAATAATGGCGATTTTTCTAATTGTCATAACTCGCCCCGCCTTTTAGATAGAAACATGAACAGCTAGGTTTATATTTCTTACTCGTTCTGTATTTATTTTACTTTTAATAGGTAAATTTGAATCTTAATAAAAAGCCTAGCGAGTGCTAGGCTTTTATTTTTACATTATCATTTTAGAAACGTAATGCTACACCGAGTTTATAGCGGGCTTCACCTTCAAAGCTCCATACTGGGTAGTCATCTTTAAACTCACTGATAACGCCTTCAGCATCCACTGGTGCAACACCTTTCTGTATGCTGTCTTCTTCAAGTAAGTTAACCACTTCAAAGGTGACAGATAAGTAATCGGTCACATTGTAGTTAGCACTTAAATCCACTGTGCCATAGGCTTGATGTTCGCGGTTACCGTAGAAGCCTGGTAATTCACGCATCATATATTCAGAGCGCCAGTTATAGGCTACACGGGCAGAGAAATCATCCATCTCGTAATAGCCAACTAAGTTCACAGTATGCTTAGATGAATCAGAGAATACACCTACACGGTCTGCATAGTTTTCAGCTGGAGAAGAAGCATCCGCAAAGGTGTAGTTAGCAGAGTAACCAAAACCATTATCGAATGCATCCTGTAACTGAAGTTCAATACCATCGATTGAGCCACCGTTAGCATTGTAGTTTTCACTCACGGTCCAACAGTCGTAGACACCAGCACCACATGAGCTACCACCCGCTGCAACTAAGTTAGGATCTTCAATACCAATTTGTTGATTCAGTTTTTCTCGAGTAGAGATAAACGAGCTAACATCTTTAATAAAGTAAGTCGCAGCAAATAAACCTTCACCACTGAAATACCACTCTATGCTTAAATCCGCTTGAGAAGCTTTAAAGGGTTGTAGATTTACACTACCAGTGACTTTCTTTTCATTACCAGGAGTACCATCATTGAAACCAGGCAATTTAGATGTTGCAAATAGATCTGCATAGTTTGGACGTGAAATAACTTGAGCGGCTGATGCTCTTAAAATTAAGTCGCTGGCTAAATCAAATGCAATGTTTACGCTGGGTAATACATCGTTATAACTCGCTTTATCAGTGCTTAACTCATCGGCATAAGTACCTGTTTGACTAAATGCATAATAATCAGATTCAACATCTGTAGAAATATATCTTAAGCCAAAGTTACCGCGAACACCTTCGCCCGCAAATGTCGCCATGCCATACAGTGCTAGGTTCTTTTCCTGCAAAGTACCATAGCCAGATTTATCGAGAGTAAAGCCATCGATTGCGGCATAGGCATCGTTGATCATGTTATCAAAAATTGGCTTAGGCAAAGTGAAACCTGCGCCAGACGACATAGTGCCTGAATAGTATTCAGAGGCATCTTTGGCAACGATGTTTGATGATTGAGCTGCTTCTGTCGTTTGAGTCACATCGTGATCGGCATAGCTAATACCTGATTTAATTGAGGTAATAACGCCAAGTTCGAGGGGAACGGTAATATCGAAGGTCGCGAACGACTCTTCATCTGTATTGGGTTGCTTTTTAAGGGCCCAGCCAGCAGTTTCTAACTGACCATTAAAATCGCCCGCGTCGAATGAGTTATTGGCGATGTTAATATCAATCACATCACCTGTCGCATCATAAGTACCAGCAAAATCTTCTGGTTTACCAATAGATTGACCGTAGTTAGATGTAAGATCTGTACCACCTTCGGCTTTAGTTTTACCGATACGGCCTTCTAATTTATAGGCATCTGCTTGATATACAAAATCCAGGTCAACAGTATCAGAGGACATACTTGCTTTACGCGCCCATGTCTGTGCCCAAGCAAAACCACCTTTATCCGTATGCTCAACTAAAGTACAAACACCGGCGGCATTTTTCTTAAGACAAGTATTCTCACCTTGTTGAGTTGGGAATAGGAAAATTGACGTGTTCGCATTGTTTGCATCAAGCTGCAGACTCATCAGATTCAAACCAAACTCAAGATTCTCTGTTGGTCTGTATTGGAGCGCCGCATTTAAGGCCGTACGTTCACGATCCTGTTGGAATGTGGTTGGGACAATTTCACCCCAACCAAGTAAGGTTTCGATACCATTGCGCTGGTATTGGGTTTTATCCAATGAACCTGCGACTAAGAAACCAAATTTTTCATCTTCCGTTTTCCAGCTGTAAAGGCCTGATGTTTGTGGATCAATTTCTTCAGAGATACTGCCGTAATCGCCTTTTGCACTTAAGAATACTGAGTTTGCATCTAAATCTAATGGCTTACGAGTTTCAACAACCACGGTTCCACCGATGCCGCCTTCGGCGATATCGGCTTGAGATGATTTATAAACTTGAATACCACCGACCATTTCTGGTGGCAGTAAGCTGTAGTTAAAGCTACGGTCAATGGCTTGTTGATCGAACCAACCTGTTGAAGCAACGGCATGACCATTTAACAATGTACTGGTTAATTGGCTAGAAGCGCCACGGATTGACACTTGCTGCCCCTGACCAAATTGGCGGTTTACGGCAACGCCTGGAATACGGCCTAAAGACTCACCGACATCACCATCAGGAAATTTACCAATATCTTCAGCGGTAACAGCATCAACGACAGCATCAGAGAAACGCTTATCGTTAACCGATGCTTTCATAGAAGCACGCATACCACGGACTTCAATTTTTTCAATATTTTCTGGCGCAGCTGTGGTTGCTGCTGCGTCTTCCGCAGCAACAGCGCTGATAGAGACAGCGCTACCGAGTAGGATAGCAATATTTGTAGCTAGTACACTTTTCTTAAAGGTTGATGGTCGCATCTCGTTTCCCTTCCATAACTTTATTATCGTTTTAGTATTCATAACCATTCCCCACGGAATGACAACGCTGTCATGTCTAGAGCAAACATTACACAATAATTAACAGCCTTGCCACAACAAAATAACGCCTGACGAAAAAAAATGTCATAAAGCGCAATTATTAAACAATGCGGATTAGGATTTTTATTTTAAAACATACAGTTATAAAAATAGGTGTAAAATTACAACCATCAACTCTCCCGTAACAGAATGAAAATAATGCCAGTTTGTAACAATCTGCCATTGCTAAGCACCTTAAATGCTCGCACTATAAGTTCCACAAATATAAAAATGGCTACAAAAATGTAAGCTTGTAAATCGCTGTTAAAGCATTTACGTTCATGGAACAGCTAGCCCTTCGCGACCTTAGATAAAGAGTTTTTACATCAATGAAAGTCACCATCAACGACGTAGCTAAATATGCTGGAGTGTCAATTAAGACGGTATCCCGTGTTACCAATAACGAACCATCGGTGAAGCAGGCCACGGTTGATAAAGTTAATGAGGCTATCAAAGCACTAAATTATCAACCTAATCTCGCGGCGAGAAATCTCGCGGGGACAAAATCTTATGCTATTGGTTTTATTTATGATAATCCCAACGCCTATTACATCATTGATATGCAAAATGGGATTTTATCGGCCTGTAAAGACAAAGGATATGAGCTGGTTATTCATCCCTGCAATGCAAAATCTGCGTCAATATGTGAAGAGCTAACGGCTCTTGTCAAGTACTCAAGACTCGCAGGTTTAGTGCTAACGCCCCCCCTTTCTGAAGATCCAACCGTACTTAAAGCGCTGAGAGAGATTGATGCTAACTACGTTCGTATCATCGCTGGCGAAAACGTAAAAGATCAGGATGGGCTCACAATTCTTGTTAACGATAAATCCGGTGCCATCGAAATCACCCAGCATTTAATCGATTTAGGCCATAAAGAAATCGCATTCTTAAGTGGTGATTTGCATCACGAATCGACCAAGGAACGATTACTCGGTTATAAACAAGCATTAACAAAAAACCATTTAGCTCTGAATGAAGATTACATAATTGAAGGAAAGTATTCATTTGAGTCAGGGGTTGAAGGCGCTAACAGTCTTATCAAGCTTAAACATCGCCCAACAGCCATAGTCGCATGTAACGATGAAATCGCCGCCGGGGCACTTTTTGCGGCGCGTTTAGCGGGCTTAGATATCCCCTCGGATCTTTCGATTGTCGGATTCGAAGACAGCCCTTTCTCCCGCCAAACTTGGCCTAAACTCACAACAGTACATCAACCCAACTCAGAAATTGCACAGGTCGCAACAGAGCTACTTATCGCTAAGCGCCGAGAGCAAGATGCAAAATATGCGAAGACCTTTACACCTGAGCCTGTGATCCGCGATTCATCTGCAGCACCCAAACGCTAATATTGTCCACAGTTCTAACTAAAACAGAGAGCCAATACTCTCTGTTTTAGTTAATAAGTCATTCATTCTAATGTAATTTAAGTTTAGGCCGTTGCCACTTTAATAGTTTTTGTGCAATACGATAGACGATCGCTGAAAACCAACCGTAAAGACTCGCTAAGTGCCTTTGATATAAAGAGATATACATAATCCGAGCAATATGGCCTTCGACAAAGAAAGTGCCAGAGCGTAAGTTCCCCATTAAATTCCCCACGGCAGAAAAGCGACTCAATGACACCAGCGAACCATAGTCTTTATATACAAAAGCCTTTTCTGATTTCCCTTGTAAGCGATTAACAATATTATCAAATAAGGTATCAGCCATCTGGGCTGCAGCTTGCGCCCTCGGAGGAACCGCTTGGCCCGATTCAAGAATTAATAAAGCACAGTCACCGAGGGCATAAATGTCATGATGACCCTTTACTCGCATACAAGCATCGACTTCAACTTGGTTGCGCGCTGTGATGGGGAGTTTTGTGAAATTTTGAAAAGCACTAGGTCCTTTTACCCCAGCAGCCCAAACTTTTAATCCGGCCTCAATCACATCGCCATCTTGAGTGATAAAACCATCACGAGTCACTTCTTTAACTTGCACACCAATATGTAAGCGAATACCTATTTTATCTAGTACGGCTTGGGCTCGAGCACTCACTCGTTCTGGTAACTGCGGCAGTATTTTTGGGGAGGCTTCAATCAAGTGCACATCGAGATGATGCTTCGAAATATTGAGATAACCATATTCTTTAACTGACTCAATCACATGATGAAGTTCTGCTGCTAATTCAACCCCTGTAGCCCCGGCGCCCACAATACCGATACTCACTCTTTCCTGTGTTTCATTTAACTGCAGCAAAGCATCAAGCAATTTATGGTGGAACAGATTCGCATTTTCTAAGCTATCGAGAAATATACAATGCTCTTCTGCGCCTAATGTGTTGAAACTATTCGAGACACCACCCAATGCAAGCACAAGATAGTCATATTCTAGTTGGCGTGGCGCTAATAGCAGTTCCCCTTCATCACTATAGACTGCAGCTAATTGGATAATCTTAGCATCGGGTTCGCATTGTTCTATTTCACCCCGAATATAGCGATAACCATTTTTAAGCCCATGATCACGATAGAGTAACCCCTCAATCGATTGATCAATCACACCAACTGCAACTTCGTGTAATTTAGGCTTCCATATATGAATAGGACTTTTATCAATTAAGCACACATCGACGACATCACTACCGCCCCATTTTCGGCCCAACTTAGATGCAAGCGCTAAACCCGCGGCGCCGCCCCCCACAATCACTATTCTTTTTGTAGCCAAAATAACAACCTCAATAACCCCATTTAAGTGGCTAAGTTATATCATGTTACAGATAAGAGATAACTACTTTAGTCAAGTAAAGTGGGCTATTTTCCATTAAAGATATTTCAGAATGTGGCATATAGAGTAGATGCCAAAAACGCTTTAAGCCCAATAAAAAAGGACCCTAAGGCCCTTTAACATCATAGTGATGGCTTATACCGCCTCTTCGTTTTCTTCACCCGTTCTTATGCGGATCACACGCTCAACGTCGGTCACAAAAATTTTACCATCACCAATTTTGCCAGTCCGAGCGGTTTCAACAATAACATCAATCGCTTGATCGACAAGATCATCTTGGATAACCAGTTCAATTTTCACTTTAGGTAAAAAATCCACCATATACTCGGCACCACGATATAATTCCGTGTGCCCCTTCTGGCGTCCAAAACCTTTTACCTCTAGCACTGTCATCCCTGTAATACCAATCTCAGCAAGTGACTCGCGCACATCATCTAATTTAAAAGGTTTAATAATGGCTTCAACTTTTTTCATCAAAAATTCCTCGGCACTTGCATTAACATAATCAAACAGAATAGCACTAGCTTACACGGGCTTACGTCAATATTGAAGCACATACGCTGCTTTGCTCATAAAACACAGTTTCTACAAAAATGCAGTTAGCACATAACAGTCTAAAAAAAGGACAATACTGAAGCTCAGAGATTTTATACTTAACACCTAGAGGTTTAAAACCCATTCGCTCGCGGGATGCAAGCGCAATAAAGACAAGGACGTTTTATGAGCATTCATCAAAAAGGCTTTAGCCTTATCGAACTTATTACCACACTTTCAGTATCAGCAATCCTATTAGCCATAGGTGCGCCATCATTAACAGATTTTTACACCCGATATCGAGCCGATAGCAGTATACGGGTTATCCAGCAAACATTGCAGTTCGCCCGTAATCAAGCAATCTCCTTCAACATGAAGGTAACGGTCTGCGCCCTTGTCGACGATAAATGCGATCCAAACTGGCAAGCTGGCCTCACTGTTTTTATTGATATTGATAATGACAATCAACTGGATGGCGACGATAAAAAGCTCTATACAACCAATGCTTT
Organism: Shewanella sp. CG12_big_fil_rev_8_21_14_0_65_47_15; assembly: GCF_002783505.1. Taxonomy (GTDB): domain Bacteria; phylum Pseudomonadota; class Gammaproteobacteria; order Enterobacterales; family Shewanellaceae; genus Shewanella. Next base: position 23,130 of record NZ_PFGL01000040.1, on the reverse strand, counting down.
TCACTCAAAAGATACTGTTAAATACAATCGTGCAGTCATTCGTTTTCTACCAGATGGATTAGCTTCTGGTACCAATGGAACGCTTAAATATTGTCCATCCAGTCCGACAAGCCCGTATTCACAAGCAATCGTTATTAATCAAGCAGGTAGAGCTCGAGTTTCAACCGATAACACTATAAATTGTACTTAGCCTAACGGCGCTAAAAGAATGAGTAAAAAATTTATATCTTGAAAACAAAACCGTACTCAATGTCACTATAAGGAAACTATGTCGCATTAAAAACATAAGATTAAAAAGGCATTACTTAGATACTGATATCAGCAGCATTCTCGCTTATACTCTATGGAAGATAAGTGAGGATAGTCCGCATGCAAAAAAAAATGTCAGGTTTTACCTTAATTGAGTTAATGGTCACAATTGCTGTCGCAGCAATTTTATTGACCATTGGAATACCGTCACTGGTCTCTCTCTACGAAGGTATGCGGGTAAATAATAATATTACAAAAATCCATGACATTATGGTCTTTGCTCGCAATCAAGCCATCAGCTATGGAACGACCGTAAATGTATGCCCATTTGGGAGTGCCTCATCATGTGATGCAAGTGCTGACTGGAGCAAAGGAATTCGTGTATATATTGGGACCGATAAAGAATTGCGGGCTATTGACGGTTTCCATTCGAGTGACAAAATTACAGGTTCTGTTGATTCACTAACATTCTCAGCTGACGGCCTTTCTTCTGGAGGAACATTAATTTATTGCCCCGGAGGAAAAACCGCGGAATCAAAAGGCGTTATAGTAAATGTTGGCGGTATCATTTCATACGGCGCCAATGGCAGTAGCTGCTAATCATCGCAAGTCAGTCCACATTATCACAGTATCATTTTTTGCTAACAAGAATAGTAGCTTAAGCTACTATTCGCGGGTATATGAAAGGCTTTTGGGCATTAGGCATCCCATCTAAAACTGGAGTTTGACGCTATCACAGCTCTCAATCCATTTTGAGGGGCGCTTAGAAAACCATATAGATCTTTGCTGACACGGAATTATGAGCTATACCCTTCACTAAAATTGACTTTATAAATAACATAAAAACCTTCGAAAAATTTTTATTAATGTTTCTCGAAGGTAACTATCTAAGCGTAACCTTATCTAACTGTTGACTCTTATCACTGGTAAACTCTTGGTTTAGAGAAACACATTCAACGACATCTTTTATAAAATACTTTTTACCATCAGAGGCAGTTAATTGCTTGCCTGGTAAACTGGCAATGTTCAGGTTAACGTCTTTTACCTTCCAACGATAAAAAACCACCTTATCCCCTTTAGATGCCGTAATGTGACATTTATAGTCCTGCGCTGACTCACTCGTAGCCGCAACGGACACACAAGAAAAAATACCTAACACTAAGCCAATAAGATATCTGCTCATTTCCAACACTCCGCTGACGGGCCTTTTACACCCGCAGATGTCATCGTAATAGTTGCACAGGTGGAATCTCGGCTTGCTTGACTCCCTTTCGCTGTTGCCGTTATGGTAAACGAGCTAGTACCAGCAGAAACAACACTATAATATCCATGCTCAGTTAGAAAGGGGCTTGCTGGTAGGCCAAGCTTTGTCATATCAGTCGTATAAGCACGATTATCTAAGTAATACTGCTCTTGCAAATTTGCCACTTTCATTACCGCAGCAACACCTTCCGAACGCCCACTTTTAACGATATAGTCAATATACGATGGATAGGCAATCGCAGCTAAAATACCAACAATAACAACTGCAATCATCACTTCAATCAAAGTAAAGCCCTGTGAACGATTCTTTTTCATTAATATTGTCACTCATTAATATGGTAATAAACTTTATTGGTATTCAAACAAGCATTCAGTTTCACAGTACCTGAACAGTTTTCGCCTTTGGCATCACACTCCCCACTTCCCATTAACATAAACAAACTTGCATCGCATTGTGGAGGATTAGGAACTGTAGGATCTGTAGGATCACTAGGAGGTGGAGGTGTTATAAACTCTGGCGGTGATGGAATACAATCAGTACATACCGTTGTCGAAGGACTCCCAGTCTCAATGAGCTCTTCTGTTCCATCCTCATGACGCACAAAACGTAGTCCCTTATGGAGATCTAATACATGCAACTTACCCACTGAAGATATAAAACAACTAGAATCCGTTGCGGCGGTATCTTGTGCAGGAACAAAAGAAGTAAAGTAAACTTTACCATTTATTATCGCAGAAGAAGATAAACTCTTCTCTCCTGCATCTGTAAAGTCATAATACCAACCTCGTTTTGTTCCAAATTCAATCTTCTCAGCATCAGAACTAGGAGATGCGCTCGTTACATTATATAAGTTAGCACTGGTTATCGCGCTAGGGACAGTATCTCCATTTTCGCCAAATGTTTTACTCACAACATTTCTATCCTGAAGTACAAAGAACATATCTTGCGCCCCAACCGCCAAAGGTTTTGCCCTATTACCGGAACCAAGAGTCACTGCATCATAACGAATATCTTGGTAAGATATTGACGTTGTTGTCACTCCACTAGCATCTGTCGAAGTCACTTCAACAGTGTTAGTTAAATATGTTTGAGCTACAATCGGTTCGTAGAAGAAGCGTCTATCATTAGCAAGCATCCCACCAAGCTGAGCAAACTTAAAACCGCTCCATGTACTTGTCGCTGCAGATGGCATATCCATACGCCATACGTTCCCCCCTAAATCTGCGGCATATAATCTATCAGTGTATCCATCACCGTTACTATCAAGGATAGCTATTGGTCCTGCTATGCTGTGTTCTATCCCAGATAAAGCCGTACCACCGTTAAAACCAAAATTATGTATAAGAGCCCCAGTCCTTGCATTAACAAGATATACATTCCGTCCATCTGAATTAGCCCCTGTAGTAGAGTCATAACCTAAGTTATAACCTCCCCCAAAAATAACAACGGGATCATCTATACCTGCTAATTGAGCAAATACTGGTGTCGACCATGTTTGCGCCATCTCAGTAAAACCAGCAGAATCACTTGAGACTTTCCACATTAATTTAGGTGAGTCAGGGGATGTAACATCAAATGCATAATAAGATTGGCCGCCTCGACGCATACCAATGATCAACCATGCTTTAGTGATACTGCCTGAGGTTGAACGCTCTAAATATGCAACAGGGGAGCCATCGAGTCCATAAACACTGTGACCACTTGCATAGCTATTCTCTCTTAGTATTGTTGTGTTTGGCAGCAATTCATAAGGCATAAATGCCCAACTCTCTGACACCTCTGTCCCCTGATCTTTAAATGCGTGCAAAACACCATGATTAGTCCCAACAAAAATTCTAACATTGGTACCATTTCCACCATAGTCAATCGCTAAAGGTTGGGAGTGCATTGGATCACCCATGATATCGCCACGGATACCATTAAAATCATCAGAAGTTAAAGCACCATTTTCATCCCTATCAACATTCCAGCCCTGTATCCAACGAAAAGCATTAGAAAGCTCCGCTTGAACAGTAGTAGTATCACTAACGAGTATCCCCAAATAGTTGGCGAGATTAGTATCACTACCTGCGTATGATACTGCTTTCGTTAATGTCAAATCATCTAACGCGCCATTAATGCCTATATTACTTAATAAGCTACGATTGGTAGGATCAATTTGACGTGCAACCCCTCCTTCTTGCACATCATTACCATCAGGGATCGAGCTGCAAGCACTCCACACACTGCAAACTGTATCTATAATCCCACCATCACCACCAATGGCTGGAGTATTATTTTTATCAATTAATACCCCATCAGAATTAACCTTAAACTTCTTAATATTTCCAGCCCATCGGGTCCCTTGGGATGGACTAAATAATGCGTAATATGCAGAGTCCAATGTACGAGTTGGGTCAGCATTACTCAATGCAACACCGGGAGCAGAAAAACGCCGCCCTTCATCGGTAATACTATCAACAATATTTGAAATAGCTGCTTGAAGGTTAGCCGTATTATCAGCACTAAAATATTCACCATTCCCACGAGCTGCTGTTTCGATTAATAACGGCTCGGCATAGGACTCCTCCCCTAGGCTAAAACCAATTGTATGAGTAATTACTCTTTGAAATTTCTCCGTAGCTGGTAATAGATCATTTTGGTACATATAACTTGCTAATGCCGGCAAATAACTGCTTCGAGCTGATTCATCACCTATAGCATCCTTGTATTGATATGCATCATATTCCCCATCAGCATTACCACCAGCGGTAAGTGCATTTATATAATTATTAGCACTCTCATCTAGCGTTGGGGCACCATCCGTAATATAGATAACAAAAGCAATATCACTACATACATCCATTGGTGATATATAGCTCCCTCCTTTTTCAATACTTGTATCGTAGGTAGGGTTATTTTTGGTATAATGTATACCCCAGCTATTATAATCCTCATCTGAATGCCCAAAGGTAATAGGGCCACCACTAAAATAACGATACGCCTCAAACATAGTTTCACACAATGGTGTATTAGTTTGAGCGGACAAATTTGACAGTGTACTAATTAAGCTATCTTTTTCTGCTGATGTACGCTCTTTAATACCTGCAATAATGCGACCACCATCGCGGAGTCCTTCACTTGGATAATTGAGATTAAATACAGCCATACCAAAATCAACCGAGCCTATAGAACTAATAACGCCTGATATAGCATCTTGCGCCATCTCAAGTCGAGTTGGTGAAACATCCTCAGGCGGAAGTTGCCCATTCTGGTACAGGGTATACCATCTAAGATAATTATCCGTATATAAGGTCACTAACTCACCAGAATTAAATCCCATAGATTGTGCATTAGCTAATGTACCGCCAAAGGGAACGTAGTCGCCTCCAGATTTAACACTGTTTTGAGGATAGCCAGTTGCATAACCTGTTATCGAGCTATTATTAGAGGTATTTTCAGCATTAATATCCTCCCAACAATCAACTGGGTTATTTGTTTCTGCGCCACTATTTTCTTTTATTTGTTGCCAAGTTCCTTTATCCTGCCCTGTCTTTTTATATTCTCGAATATAGCCAGTAAAACGTCCGTACGTATTTAGTGCGGTAGTTGCAGCCGAACAACCATTAATCAATTCATTAAAACGACGAGACTCAGAGGGGCTATCAGGAACAGGTAATATGCTCTCATCCATCCCTGTACCAATAGAAAAGTAAATCATACGACCTGAATAAGAATGAGAGTCACCCACCGGTGGATAAACCTTATCAGGTTTATACCCCCCCGGAGCCCCCTCAATAATAGTATCCATACTTCCAGAATTATCAAATATAATCAAAACCTTACTTCGACCTTGATTTGGAGGCGGCAACAAGTATAAATCGGTATCATCGGCCCAACTATCAACGGGCAAACTCAACGCTGAAAACAAAAAAATATATATTAATTTTTTAAGTTTCATGGCCACTCCTTTTATTTAAACCGTTCTTGCTCTATACCAGTGACAACGATTATTTGGCCAAGTTTTTCTCTACCAAAATTAACTTGGCTTGAAATCTCTACTCTTCGACATCCAAATTTATTACTTTGGTTTGCAGCAGGATTCGGTAGACAGGTAAAAGTCCCTTGTTTAACAATTAAATTACCAGAACCATCATCAACCAAGGGCAACGGGGTTAATACTTGAGCCCCTCCTAAATAACTATTATTTGTATCAATTTTAGACATGGTTGCTAAGTATGCCTTTGACTTAGCTGCTAATGCTTCAGCTAATCCACCATCTGCAAGTGCCTTAGCTTCGATTCTTTCTGCGCCAGCACCAGCCATTCGTAATGATTGATTAGAATTTACTGCGAGAGCAACTCCAATGACAGTCATAATGATCAATACTATTAGTGAGAAAAATAATACTATGCCCTGCTGATATCGCCTCACAATATTTGCCCTCCATCCAATACAGCGTTTTCTAACATGACCGTTACTGACATTACTTTTCGGCGAAAATGGTCTTTCGGAGCCAATATAACTTTATCCCCTAAAATATATTTAGTGTCATTTATATAGCTACTGTCTTGCTGAGCGGAACGCACTAAAATATAAAGTTTTAACGCAACTAACTTCTGAGGAGGTTCTGATCCATTCTCCCACATAACGGTTGTGACACTAGATGCAGGTACAAAACTATCGGGGGTACTATCATTATTTGAATCAACCCCATATAGAATTCGCAGATTTTCTATGCCTTCCACTAACTGCTCATCATTATCCATACCGGTATCTGTTAATGTTTTCCGTCTCAAAACAGGAACCCCAGCACTATCATTGGCAATAAAATAGACATGTTGCTGATATTCCCATAACCTCGCACCAGCAATGGCTTTCGATGGAAGGCCATCATTAAAAAAAATAGCTTCGTTAGTTCCGTCGGTTAAAACAAAATACTGGTCACTATTAGCGACCAGCACACTAGGCCCTATTACCCTTTTTATTTGAATAACGTCTGTATTCCCTCGAACGTTTGAAGATGCGAGACAAGATAACGATTTACTGCCACCACTTTCATACCCCCATAAAAACCTGAAATTAGCAAGTTGAGCATTAGGCAATGTTTGATTGTTTAATCCCTCACCAATACAATCAACCCCACTAATTGGGTTATCAATTGTAATGGCTACACCAGTTAACGGTGTACCAGTCATATCCCCCATAAAACCTAACTGACTGATATCACGTTCCATAATAGCTAATGCGATACGCCCATTTTCCTGTAATTGGTTAAATTGACTGGTTGTAGTGACATTTGATGACGACATATTAAACATAGTGAATACGCCTGCAGTTAAAAATAGGCCAATCACCATAGCAACCATCAATTCGACAAGTGACATTCCTGACTGCGGTTTCTTCTTTGCAATAACCATAATTGTTATTTTCATTTATATAATCACCGTTTTAATGGAAAATATTCGGCGATTTTCCTTATTAGCACCACATTTAGGTGAAGTATCTACAATTTTCGAACTATCAATTGCTGTTTTGCGTATACCACGCCATGCAATAACCACTAAAACATCATTATCAGTGACTTGAATACATGCAGAGGGTGTATCGAGTCCGCCTACATTTTGAGTACCTACAATTTCATCTTCACCAGAAAAGGCTGAGCGCCACTCATATAAATCCCAAGCAACCAATTGAGTGGGGGTGCATAGCGTTCCTCCTTCACACGCAGGTGATACTGGAGTGATAGCGGTTTGGGAGCCTGTATAATCACCATTGTAACTAGCGAGCTGCGTTCGATTAAGCTTCATGCGGTTGATGATATCGTTGGCATAATATGAGGCCTGTGTCTGTTGAAATGACTCGAAGCTACTTCGCTTTGCGACTATGTGCAGATTAAAAATGCCTATTAAGCCAATAACTAAGATCACTAATGCGACAAGCACTTCTATTAATGAGAAGCCTCGTTGAAATTTTTTTTGTGTCAAACATTCGAATTTAGTCATATTTTTGACAAGCTTTTCAGCAATTTACCCTTTAAAAATCTTAATCTTACGATGAAAACACCATCAGGAGTTAATAATAGATGACTAAATTGTAAGTAGCCAGTAACAATAGCATATAAGCCTTGGTGCCATTATGCTTTGTATGCATTTGGGAAATTTTAGCTAATAAAAAAGAGGCCTTAAGCCTCTTTTTTATTAGCTACATTAAAGTGGATTAGCGCAATTCTGCTGGAACAGCAAAAACAGTGTCTTCTTTACGACCTTCAACTTCGGTCACAACACTCGGAGCCAACTTGGCTATCGCTTGTACCACTTGTTGTACTAGCACTTCAGGTGCCGACGCCCCCGCAGTAACAGCAACACGCGTCACATTATTAAACCAGCTTGATTCAACATCATCCGCAGTATCCACGAGATATGATTGAGTTCCCGTTTTTAATGCTAACTCACGCAGCCGATTAGAGTTAGAGCTGTTCTTAGAACCTACAACTATCAATAAATCCACATCGGCAGACAAATTGCGCACCGCATCTTGACGGTTTTGTGTCGCATAACAGATATCATCTTTACGTGGCCCTTCGATCGAGGGGAAACGTTTTTGCAGTGCCGCAATAATATCTAACGTATCATCTACCGATAAGGTTGTTTGGGTTACAAAGCAAAGATTATCGGGATTGCGAACGACTAGAGTATCGACATCTGCAGGGGATTCAATCAGATAAACACCGCCATTTGGGTTATCGTATTGGCCCATTGTCCCTTCAACTTCAGGGTGACCTTCATGGCCAATTAAAATGCATTCGATCCCTTTACGGCTAGCACGGGTCACTTGTAGATGTACTTTAGTGACTAAGGGACAAGTCGCATCGAAGACCCTTAAGCCACGCGCCTTGGCCTCTGCCCTCACAGCTTGAGAAACCCCATGGGCACTAAAGATCACGATATTGTTATCAGGAACTTGGTCTAATTCTTCGACAAAAACAGCACCCCGATCCTTAAGATTCTGCACCACATAACGGTTATGGACTACTTCATGGCGAACATAAATCGGGGGTGAAAATAGTTCAAGTGCGCGTTCGACTATACTAATCGCCCGATCCACTCCCGCACAAAAGCCTCGCGGATTGGCAAGCATAATATTCAAACTAGGGCTGGTAGGATCGAATTTCATTTTAAAGTACCTTTACAACATCCAGTTCAAATGTGATTTTGTGTCCAGCCAGAGGATGATTCAGATCGACTGTGATGGAATCGCCCGCTACATCACGGACAATACCAGGGATCTCACTGCCGCCTGGCCCTGCAAAACTGACAATCACACCCGCTTCTAACGTCATGTCCGCAGGGAAACGGCTTCTATCCATATAATGGATTGCATCTGGATTCGATTCGCCAAAGGCATCCACAGCGTCTAGGGTAAAACTGTGTTTATCCCCTTCGTTCAGTTTGACTAGTTGAGCCTCAAATGCAGGGCTCAAAGTACCATCGCCCACATTCAAACGCGCTGGTTTACCGGAGGCTTTAGTACTATCGGCCGTTGAGCCATCTTCTAGCACAATATTCATATGGCACAACAATGAACGTGTAACAGTCACTACTTCACCCCTTCGCTTGTATTTTGCTCGGATTTACCGCTTAAGAATGCATCCCAAATGATCAATACGGCACCGATAAAAATCGCTGAGTCGGCAATGTTAAAAGCCGGATAATGGCTTTTTCCCCAATAAAAATCGATAAAGTCCACCACAAAGCCGTGCACCAATCTATCGATCAAATTACCTAAAGCACCACCTATCACTAAGGTATAAGCTAAGTTCAGTTTCCATAATGAAGCCGATTGCTTACGCAACCAAAGGGTTAATAAAGTGCTAAAACCCACAGCAATAATGGTAAACAGCCAACGCTGCCAACCACCGGCTTCACTTAAAAAACTAAAAGCGGCACCATAGTTGCGGACATAGGTAAAATTAAAAAAGGGCAATAACTGCACAGATTCAAACAAATCAAAATTGGCTAAGACCCATTGCTTAGATAGCTGATCGGCCAAAAACACCAATACAGCTACCCAATACCAACGTAAGCCACTGTCCTTCCAAGTTAATGGCATACAGATCCTTTACGCAAACTGACGAACTTCGCCGTCACCTTCAATGTTTGTTACGCAGCGAGTACAGAGGGTTGGGTGGGCCTCAATGGTGCCAACTTCTTCCCTATGGTGCCAACAACGCTCACACTTTTGTGCAGCGCTAGCCGTCACTAATAACTTCAATGAAGCCAGCTCAGTTTCAACCGCATCGGTCGTTGCATCTGCAAGCGGCAACACTTTTGCTGCTGAGGTCAAAAGCACAAAGCGCAGCTCATCACCGATATGGGTTAATTGCTCGGTTAAAGCTGCATCGGCAAACAGCGTCACTTCAGCCTCTAGCGAACCACCGATACGTTTGTCACGGCGAGCTTGCTCAATGACCTTGTTGACTTCGTTACGAACGGTCAGCAGATTTTCCCAGTACACATCACTCAGATCAGTATCTAAAGTGATAGATTGCAGACCTTGGTACCATTCTTGAGTAAAGACATAGGCATCGCGTTCACCTGGCAATAATTGCCATACTTCATCGGCGGTAAAGCTTAGAATTGGCGCAATCCAGCGCACCATAGCTTCAGCAATATGGAATAACGCAGATTGGCAGCTACGGCGCGCATGGCCTTCTTGCTTAGCCGTATACTGACGATCTTTAATGATATCTAAGTAGAAACTACCCAGTTCAACCGAACAGAACTGCATTAATTTCTGTGTCACGCTATGGAAGTTATATTGCTCAAAAGCCTCAATAATTTCCTGCTGTAGTGCGGTCGCACGGCGAACTACCCAGCGATCGAGTGCCACCATATCTTCCACTGCGACTAAATCCTTCGCAGGATCAAAACCGTTTAAGTTGGCCAATAGGAAACGAGCAGTGTTACGAATACGGCGGTAGGCATCGGCGCTGCGATTTAAGATTTCATCGGAAACCGTCATTTCACCACTATAATCCGTCGCCGCAACCCACAAGCGCAGAATATCGGCGCCTAATTTATTCGTTACCGTTTGCGGTGCAATCACGTTACCAATAGATTTTGACATCTTACGGCCTTTGCCATCGACGGTAAAACCGTGAGTAAGCACTTGCTTGTATGGCGCTTTGCCATTCATTGCCGTTGAAATCATCAAAGATGACATAAACCAACCGCGGTGTTGGTCGCTACCTTCAAGATATAAATCAACGCCATGCCCGTGGAATTCAGGGCGAGCGGCAATAACAGAGGCAAAGGTAGAACCTGAATCGTACCAAACGTCCAAAGTATCAGTCACTTTACGGTATTGCTCCGCTTCGTCACCGAGCAACTCGGCAGCATCGAGATCCCACCAGGCTTGAATGCCTTGCTGTTCAATACGATTTGCTACCCGCGCCATTAATGACACGCTATCAGGATGCAGCTCTTCGGTTTCACGATTCACAAACAAGGTAATTGGCACACCCCAAGTACGTTGACGCGAGATACACCAATCCGGACGATTCTCAACCATCTTCTCGATACGACTTTGGCCCCAATCAGGGATCCACTGGGTCTGTTCAATTTCTTTCAATGCTTGCGCTCGCAACCCGTGGTTATCCATAGAAATAAACCACTGCGGCGTTGCGCGGAAAATAATCGGTGTCTTATGGCGCCAGCAATGTGGATAGCTGTGGCGATAGGCGACATGGTGTAACAATGCACCTTTCTCTTTCAGCAGCGCGACGACATTATCGTTGGCTTTAAAGACATGTTGGCCGGCAAAAAATTCTGTATCTGGCTTATAAACACCGTTATCGCCAACGGGGTTTGCCACTTCTAAACCGTATTTTTGACCGACAACAAAGTCGTCTTGACCGTGGCCAGGGGCGGTGTGAACCACACCGGTACCTGCATCGGTTGTGACGTGATCACCTAAAATCGCCGGCACATCAAAGGCTAAGAATGGATGCTTAAAGCGAACCAGCTCAAGTGCTGCGCCTTTGACTTTGGCTAACACGCTGTGGCTCTCGGCGCTATAACGAGTCATACAAGCTTCAACTAACACATCGGCTAAGATCAATGCTTGCGTCACACCCTCTTTAACAAATTCAACCAAGCTGTAATCAAGCTCTGGGCTGATAGATAAAGCACGGTTTGCAGGCAGAGTCCATGGCGTAGTCGTCCAAATCACCATAGCGACTGGATGTGAGTAATCGCTTACGCCGAACTTAGCGGCAACAGCCTTACTATCTACGGCGATAAAAGCCACATCGATAGCGGGTGATGTCTTGTCTTCGTATTCAACTTCGGCTTCGGCAAGTGCTGAACCACAGTCAGTACACCAGTGAACAGGCTTCACCCCTTTATGCAAGTGACCGTTTTCAATCACTTTTGACAAAGAGCGCACGATATTGGCTTCGGTTGAAAAATCCATAGTGAGATACGGATTGTACCAGTCACCGAGCACACCTAGGCGAACGAAGTCTTCACGCTGACCATTCACTTGCTCAGCCGCGTATTTACGGCATTCTTCGCGAAATTCTGCCGCAGAGATTTTTTGGCCAGGCTTACCGACTTTTTGTTCAACTTTGAGTTCAATAGGCAGGCCATGACAATCCCAACCAGGGACATAAGGCGCATCAAAACCGGATAGGGTTTTTGACTTAACAATGATGTCCTTAAGGATTTTATTTACTGAGTGACCAATATGAATGCTGCCATTCGCATAGGGTGGACCATCATGCAAAATGAAGGGAGTGCGGCCAATGCGGCTATCGCGGATCTGTTGGTACAGACCGTCTTTTGTCCAGCGCTCTAACATCTCTGGCTCGCGATTTGCCAAATTACCACGCATCGGAAACTCTGTTTCCGGCAAATTCAAAGTAAATTTATAGTCGCTCATTGATCCTATACCGTTAATTAAACTGATAAATTTCAGCCTGCATCATTACCAAATAAAGCCCTGGCCTCATTTGCATCATTCAAAATTTGTTGTTTTAGCGCATCCAATGAATCGAAGGGTTGTTCATCCCTCAACTTTGCCACTAATTCAACCTCAACATGTTTGCCGTAAATGTCATCATCAAAATCAAATAGATGGACTTCGAGCTGACACACTTGGCCGTTTACGGTTGGGCGAAAGCCAATATTGGCAACCCCTTCATAAATGTCACTATCATCCCAATATAACTTAACCGCGAATACCCCACGCACGGGCACAACATTACGTTTAAGTGCAATATTGGCAGTAGGAAAACCTATGGTTCTACCAATTTTTTGCCCATGGGCAACCCGCCCACTCAGGGTGAATGGATGACCTAACAGACGCCGAGCCTGTTCAAGGTTTCCCTTCGCCAATTGCTCACGCACCGCCGTGGAACTCACTCTTTGTGAGCCAAGCATAAAACTTTGGGTACTGACTACAGTAAAACCATAGCGAGCCCCCGCTTGCATCAGCATTTCAAAATTGCCTTTACGCCCTTTGCCAAAGCAAAAATCATCGCCAATAACGAGGTATTTCACCCCTAGCTTACGAACCAACAGTTCTTCAATAAAATGCTCGGCGGGTTGATCGGCAAAAGCGCGATTAAAGTTAACACATACTAACCGCTCGACACCCAACTCATCGAGCAAAATGACCTTATCTCGCAATAAGCTCAAACGGGCGGGAGCATTCTCACCACTGAACAATTCCTGCGGCTGAGGTTCAAACGTCATCAAAGTAGATGGAAGCGATAACTGCTTGGCCTTCTGCACTAAGTTTGTAATCACTTGTGCATGACCGCGATGAACGCCATCAAAATTACCTATAGTCAAAACACACCCGTGGTGGGATGACAAAATGTTATGTATACCGCGGATTAATTCCATAACGTTAGACAACTGCCAAGCGCAAATCGGCTGATTATATAACAGCTCGCGATGAGAATCAGCAATCAAACTCCCCGTTTAATAGACCAAGGACGAATTCCAAGCAAAAGTAGCCCAAGTAGATAGGTTATCGCCCCCATAGAAATCAAACTTATCAATGCTTTGGTGCGATCGATCAGATGCCACTCTAACCATTGTGATTGCGAAGGTAAAAAGTAGTGTAAGACTACCACCATAAGGGCCGTCGAGACCACGGCTTTAACAAAAAACACTATAGTTGGCTGTGAAATTCGATAAACGCCCGCTAAATGTAATCCCCGGTACAATAATATGGCGTTAAGTAAAGCCGACATCGAGGTCGCAATCGCCAGTCCAACATAGCCAAAAGGTATTGCAAACAACAAGTTGAATCCCATGTTAGTGATCATGGCAATAATGCCATAACGAACGGGTGTCTTAGTATCTTGGCGAGAGTAATACCCAGGAGCCAGAACCTTGATCAGCATAAAGCTGAGCAAACCACTGCCATAAGCCATCAAACTATAGGATGCCATTTCAACATCATTAATTGAAAAAGCACCGCGCATAAACAGGACCATTAACATAGGTTTAGCTAATACAATTAACCCCATCATCGCAGGCAATCCAAGCAAGAGAATGGCTTTTATTCCCCAATCCATAGTCAACCCAAAACCTGCCCCTTCGTCATTGACATGGTTCCGTGATAATGCGGGTAAAATTACGGTTCCAATGGCGATGCCGAACAAGCCTAAGGGGAACTCCAACAAACGATCAGAGTAGTACAGCCAACTAATGGAGCCTGTCATCAAAAAACTGGCAATAAAAGTATCAAATAACAGGTTTATTTGTGAAACCGAGACCCCAAATAATGCCGGTATCATCAAGGTTCTAATCTTTACCACGCCGGGGTGATGCCAGCCCCAAGAAGGCTTAACAAGGGCCTTTTCCCGTAAAAGAAATGGAATTTGGAATAGGAATTGGATTAAACCACCACAAAACACCCCCCACGCCAAGGTTATCTCTGGCTGGCTCGATGTCGGAGCATAAAAAATGGCGGCGGCAATGATTGCCACATTGAGAAAGACGGGGGTAAACGCAGATACCGCAAAACGTCCACGAGTGTTTAAAATCGAGCCCGCCAACGCCGTAAAAGTAATAAACCACAGGTAAGGAAAGGTAATTTTAAGCACAACGGTGGCAAGTTCAAATTTAGCGCCGTCGGGCTCATTGTTCAGCCAAGCAACGAACCAGCCGCCACCAAAAAGCGCAGATAAAACGGGCGATGCTATCACACCAACTAGAGTCACTATAGTGACGAGCAAACCAAGCGTCCCCGCCACCTTGCTCAGTAACTCACGGGTTTCATCCGAAGAGTGCTTTTCTTGATATTCAGTTAAAACGGGAACGAAAGCTTGCGCAAATGCTCCTTCGGCAAACAATCGGCGCAAAAAATTGGGAATTTTATTGGCGAAGAAAAAAACATCGGCGCTTGTCCCGGCTCCCATTAAATTGGCAACTACAACGTCTCGGACTAAACCTAAAACACGGGATATCAATGTCATAGCACTAACGATCATGCCAGATTTTAATAATTTTTTACTCAATCGTCCCCCAGACCCGTATCGAATTGATTAGGTGATACATCTCAAAAAATCGACTCAGGCTCTGTCACACTGCGGCAATAGCTGTTAGAATTGCGCCACATATTACACGAGTTGGGTTGAAGATAGCCAAGGCAGGTTGGATTAATTTATCTTTATGATGAATATTCAATCATAGTCATTGACAAAGTGACTAAATGCAGGCATATTCCTCGGCCTTTAAAAGTATCAAATCCAGTTTTTAGGAGTTGCACCTTGGCTAATAGCAAGTCTGCAAAGAAGCGCGCGCTTCAATCTGAAAAGCGTCGTCAGCATAACGCCAGCCGTCGCTCAATGTTACGTACATACGTTAAAAAAGTAATCGCTGCAATTAAAGCAGGCGATCACAAAACAGCAACAGAAGCTTTTGCTGCTGCACAACCAATCGTTGACCGTATGGCGACTAAAGGCCTTATTCACAAGAATAAAGCTGCTCGTCATAAGGCTCGCTTGAACGCTAAGATCAAAGCAATCGCTGCTTAATATCTGTAGCAAATAGAAAAAACCGGCAATTGCCGGTTTTTTTATATCTGAAAAACACCATTAATGACAATAAATGTTGTTCAGTAGATGGATCATCTCCCGTACCTCATCACTTTTCAGCGAATAAAATACCGTTTGCGCTTCTTTGCGTGTGGTGACTAAATTATCTTTGCGTAACCAAGCAAGATGTTGTGATAGTGCCGATTGACTCAAGCCTAATTTTTTATTCATTTCGCCAACGCACATCTCGCCTTCATTCAATAAATAACAAAGAATAAATAGACGTCGCTCATTCGCAAGTGCCTTTAATAGCACTACGGCATGATCGGCTCGCTCCTGCATCAATTCAATATTCATTACGCACTTTTTCTCCTAAAACTAACCCCTGCGCTAATATAGCGTTGCCTTACAGATATAGTCGGGACATAAAGCACATTTTTTGCTAGATTGTTTTCAAAAATGGGACATGCTTAATAAAAATAAAGGAAACCTATGAAATCCTATCAGACAGCACTAATAACAGGCCTTTTAATTAGCGGTTTAAGTGCTTGCCAAAATCACATTGACAGGGCGCCCCAGACAGATGAAGTCTCTCAATTAAAACAAACTGCATTATCCTCTTCGCTTGGATACGAGATAGTTGAATCCTTAACCGTTGAAGTTGGTCCAAGATTGGCCGGCAGTCCAAAGGATACTATTGCGGTAAACTGGGCTATGGATAAATTAACGAGTCTTGGATTTGACCGCGTTTATAAAGAGCCAGTACAAGTGCCAATATGGGAACGTGGTGAAGCCAAAGCAAAAATTATCTCGCCAACGGAACAACCACTCGTCATTACCGCATTAGGAGGAAGTGTTGCAACCCCCATTGAAGGCATTCAAGCCCAGATCGCCCGCTTTGATAGTCTAGAAGCACTTCAACAGGCAAATCCCGATGAAGTAAGAGGTAAGATTGCCTTTATTGATCAAAAGACCGAACGGCATATTACGGGTGAAGGTTATGGTAAAAGTGTCGGAGGACGCGCTAAGGGAGCTGTTGCAGCGGCACAAAAAGGCGCTGTTGCTATCGTTATTCGCTCCATAGGCACTGATCATGATCGTATGGCTCATACTGGCATGATGCGCTATCAAGATGGGGTGCCTAAAATCCCAGCAGCGGCCATGTCAAACCCAGATGCAGATTTAATCGACGCCATATTAAAACGTAATCCCAATGCCGTACTCGAGTTGCATATGTCACCAAAAGACCTAGGATTTAACACTTCCTATAATGTGATTGCCGAGGTCACAGGCAGCAGTAAGCCCAGTGAAATAGTCCTTATTGGTGCTCATTTAGATTCATGGGATGAGGGAACGGGCGCTATTGATGATGGTGCTGGTGTCGCGATTATCACGGCCGCAGCCAAGCACATTCAAGACCTTAAAGTTAAACCCGCCCGTACAGTTCGGGTCGTGTTATATGCCGCTGAAGAAATGGGACTGATCGGAGGTAAAGCTTATGCCGAGGCCCATAAAACCGAGTTAACTCAACACTATATTGCCGCGGAATCAGACTTCGGCGCAGGGCGGATTTATCAAATCGATACTAAAGTGAATGACAGTGTCTTTGCTGAAGTCCAAACCGCCCTTAGCCCTATGGCAGCTAACGGTGTCGCACTGGGTAATAACCAAGCATCTGGAGGACCCGATGTATCAATGCTGCCAGCATTAGGTGTACCAGTTGCATCATTGAGGCAGGATGGTCATGATTATTTTGATTATCACCATACCCCAAATGATACCTTAGACAAAATCGATCCGGCTGCACTGGCACAAAATGTCGCAGCCTATGCCCAATTTGCTTATATCATGGCAAATTCAAATATAGTGTTAACACCTCTCGTTGTTGAGAGTAATAAATAATCTACTATAATTCTTTACTATAATAAAGAGCAGCCTTAACTGCTCTTTATTATTCACAGTCTACTTTTATAGCTGTGCTTCCCTTAAAAAAGTTGGTTCGTTTGGTTTACTCAATTCTTCACTATAGTAATAACCCGCAACATCGAATCCTTTTAACCCTTCAATTGAATTAATTTGCTGTTTAATAATATAACGGGCCATCATTCCCCGTGCTCGTTTAGCAAAAAAACTAATCACTTTATATTGGCCATTCTTCAAATCTTTAAAGACTGGTGTAATAAGTTCACCTTGTAACTGCTTCACTTTAATGGCTTTAAAATACTCATTCGAGGCGAGATTAACAATGATGTCATCACCTTGGTCTACTATGGCTTGATTAACCGCCTGGGTTAAAATATTGCCCCAAAATTCATAAAGATTCTTTCCCTTTGGATTGGTTAATGAGGTTCCCATTTCTAAACGATAGGGCAATATCAAATCGAGGGGGCGCAGTAAACCATATAATCCTGACAGAATACGCAATTGAGATTGCGCTCTTTCCAACTCTGGCGTCGATAATGTATCGGCATCAAAACCGGTATATACATCACCTCTAAAAGCAAAAATAGCTTGTTTCGCATTTTCAAGGGTGAAATGCGGCTGCCAGTCCCCAAAGCGAGCGGCATTTAAGCCTGCAATATTGTCACTAACCTTCATCAATGTGGCTATGTCACTTGGCGTTAACTGTCTGCAGATCTGGATCAACTCCTGACTATGGGATAAAAAATCGGGATGAGTATGAATCTGTGTCAGCGGGGGTTGCTCAAAATCTAAGGTTTTCGCCGGTGAAACCAATATCAACATTAAAAACTCCAACAGAAAGAAATACACGCCTATGATACGCAAGAGAGATAAAAAAACCACGCGTTGACTGCGTGGTTTTTCCGATTGTGGCCATCAGCCAAATAACTCTCGGGGACGGCTAGCGACTCTCAACAGGCTCAGTAGCACTTGCATCCTGCCAAATATCATTATCTAGCTGATCCATCAATTCAGGAAACTTACTGCGATCAAACTCTGGAGTCTGACCCGCCTTAAGCTGCTCACGATAATCATTAATCACTCGAATAGCTAAACCCGACAATAGCAATAACGCCACAATATTCACCGTAGCCATCAGTCCCATAGACACATCCGCTAAGCTCCATACTAGGCTAATCTTAGCGACAGCGCCAAACATCACCATAGCCAGAACACATAGTCGAAATAAAGGCAGTGCTTTTGTGCTGTTACCCGTTAAAAACATCACATTGGTTTCGGCGTAGGAATAGTTGGCAATGATCGAGGTGAAACAGAAGAGGAAAATAGCAACCGCAATAAAGGCCCCGCCCCAATCACCGACATGATTGGACATGGCATTAATCGTTAAACGAATACCATCCTCACTGGAGCCTATATCACCGGAAAGTAAGATGATGGCGGCAGTTGCAGTACAGATAACAATAGTATCGACAAACACTCCCATCATCTGCACAAACCCTTGGGATGCTGGATGATTGGGGTTTGGTGAAGCACTCGCAGCCACATTGGCAGCACTCCCCATCCCCGCCTCGTTAGAGAATAAGCCGCGTGCTATGCCTGCTTGCATAGCTTGCGCTACTGTATAGGCAACACCACCAGCGGCGGCTTCTTGCCAACCAAAAGCACTTTTTACGATAAGACTGATGATTGCAGGTAACTGTTCTAAGTTGAAAACAACAATGATAAAAGCGACTAAAATATAGGCTAGTGCCATGATTGGCACAATAAACTCGGAAACTCGAGCCACTTTACGTAGCCCACCCATAATCACAAAGCCACTGGCTAACACTAAACCAATGCCCACATAGGTTGGATCAAAGCCAAATACCCGCTCCATTGCACCTGTGATGGTATTGGCTTGAACAGCATTGAAAACGAGTCCGAAGGCGATAATCAGGAAAAAGGCAAATAACACCCCCATCCATCTTTGACCTAGCCCCTTTTCCATATAGTAAGAAGGGCCGCCGCGAAATTGACCATCATTATCACGTACTTTATAAACTTGGGCTAGGGTGGATTCAACCATAGCAGTGGCCATCCCCAGCACGGCAATCAACCACATCCAAAATACGGCTCCAGGTCCCGCAGCCCCAATAGCAACCGCAACACCCGCCATATTTCCCGCCCCGACACGGGCTGCCATGCTAGTACAAAATACTTGAAATGAAGATAACCCACTATCGCAGCCTTGACGGCTCATGCCCATGACTTTCAGAGAGTGTTTGAAGTGAGTAAGCTGAATAAACATCAGTCTAAGGGTGAAATAGAGACCTGCTCCAACCAGTCCATAAACTAACAACTTACCCCAAAGCAGTGCGTTCAAAAAATTAACAATGGTTTCTAACATTATTTTACGTCTTCCCGTAGCAAATACTCCCCTCTTCTACGCAGTAAAAGCGAGAGGCACAATATTTGTGGTGAATGAATCCTTCCAGATTAAAGATAAGAATATCAGTAGATTTATTTCTTCAAATTATCCTTCCGTGAATTTACAACAACACGGCTACCGAATTCAACGCGGCAAAATAGCACAGTATTCGAAATTACTCATGTGATCAAGCTTGTGTTTGCACACTAAAATGTCGCCGTCATCACAGCTAATAACTTTTCCAAGTCTTTGTTAAAGCTAAATTAACAAATAATCTACCTCGAGCGACTATACTTAACAGCTAACACAACTTTTAAAATTTGGATGTAGGGCACATTTTTGTAATAAAATTACAAATATAGTAGCTACATCGAAAACCCACATACTTTCGTCAGCTCTAGTGAGGCTTAATATGACGCACATACATGAAATTAATGCTCTAAAAAAATACGTTAGAGCAACCAACTTCCTCGCAACATCACAAATTTACCTTAAACAAAACGTCTTACATAAACGTCCACTAGCACATTCAGACATTAAACCACGTTTACTCGGCCACTGGGGTACATGCCCAGGGATCAACTTTGTCTATGCCAACATTAACAGACTCATAGTCAAACATAATCGTCCATTCATCTATTTAGTCGGCCCAGGTCACGGTTTTCCCGCTGTACAGGCAAACTTATTTCTCGAAGGCTCATTAAGCCATTTTTACCCCGAGACTATCCCCTATAATGAAACGGGGATTGAAGATATCTGTAAAAAGTTTTCCGCCGCCTATGGTTATCCTTCACACGCGAACCCAGAGGCGCCCGGTCAAATCCTCGAAGGCGGAGAACTCGGCTATTCACTCGCTGTTGGTTGGGGCGCAGTTCTAGACAACCCAGACCTGATTGCAACAGTACTCATTGGCGACGGTGAGTCTGAAACAGGCCCATTGGCGGCATCCTGGTATGCAAACCGTTTAGTGTCACCAGCGACAAATGGTGCCGTTTTACCCATAGTCCATATTAATGGTTATAAAATCTCTGGCCCTACACGCATGGGACGCATGAGCCATGAAGAATTGGATCTAGAATTCCGTGGTCTTGGCTATTTCCCGATTATTGTTGACAGCGAGCAAGAAGAAGATGTCTACCTGCAAATGCTTAATGCAATGGATACCGCCTATGGCATGATCAATGAGATCCAACATCGTGCTCGTAGTGGTGAAGATGTTGTAAAACCACGTTGGCCAGTCATTTTGATGCGTACAGCAAAAGGCTGGACGGGGGTTAGCGAATATAATGGTAAAAAATTAGAAGGCAACTGCGAATCACACCAAGTGATCGTCAATAAATGCGCTACCGATAAAGGTCATCTTGAAGCTCTGGATACTTGGCTTGCCAACTATCATTTCCAAGATCTGTACCATATGAATGACAAAGGTGAGCTGATTTTTGATGCTGATATTTGTTCTTTAATTCCACCTAAACACTTAGCCTGTGGTCGCCAACATCTAACCTATGGGGGTGAAGTCGTAAGGGCCTTATCTAACCCTGATCTAGAGAAGCTTAGTTACGGTCCAGAGGTTCCACGTGGTCATCGTGGCTACTCAATGCTGAAAATGGGCGAATGGATGCGTGACGCATTCAAACTCAACCGTGACCAGCATAACCTACGCATTTTCAGTCCCGATGAAACCTATTCGAACCAATTACAAGCAGTATTTGAAGAAACCGATCGAGCTTGGCAGTGGCCAATCGAAAGTTGGGATGATGACATGTCACGCGATGGTCGCGTACTCGAATTGCTGTCTGAAAACCTACTCTTTGGCATGTTACATGGCTATACAGTCACAGGCCGTCACGGGATGTTCCCAACCTACGAATCATTCTCGCAGGTCGTCTCATCTATGGCGGATCAATACTGCAAATACGTTTATGCCAGCCAAGGAGTGCATTTCCGCAAACCACTTCCTGCCTGTAACATTGTGCTCTCTTCATTGCTAGAGCGCCAAGACCACAATGGTTATTCGCATCAAAACCCCTCATTCCTTGGGGCAATGTTAGAAAAACATCCCAAAATTATCTCGGCTTATTTGCCCGCTGACGCCAACAGCACTCTCGTTTACACAGAGCGCGCATTTGCAGATCGTGACAAACTCAACATTCTTGTGGCAGGTAAAAAAGAACTGCCACAATGGCTCAGTTTAGAAGAAGCTCGCAAACAAGCTAAAGATGGCGTGATGGTATGGGATTTCGCCTCAGATGAGAATCCAGATATTGTACTGGCAGGTTGTGGTGATTATGTCACCCAAGAATGTATGGCATCTTTAGTATTAATTCGAGAGTTACTTCCAAGAGTTAGAATTCGCTTTGTTAGCGTAACCGAATTAAGCTGTGATGGCTTAGGTAGTCGCAAGTTTAAAGAAAAATCTTGGCTAATGGATGAAATATTTACTCAAGATAAAGGCGTTGTCTTTAACTATCACGGTTACCCAAATACAATCAAAAAGTTAATTTTTGATTACAAAGGAAGTCGTCGTTTTAGAATTAAAGGTTATGAGGAAGAAGGCTCAACAACGACACCGTTCGACATGGGCGTTCGTAATGGTACTTCTCGCTATCACTTAGTGATTGATATGGCATACAAGCTGTTCCAACAGGGCGTTATTGATGAAACCAAACATGTTTCAATTACGACTGATATGCTTCAAAGACTCGTTGATCATCGCAATTATATTAAGGCTAATGGTGTCGATCCTGTAGAGATTGAAAACTGGATTTGGACACGCTAGCAATAAATTTATTTAACAAAATACAAACACAAAAGGCATTCTAAGGAATGCCTTTTTAACACTCAGCGCAACTAACAGAATGAGTGACCATAAAAAACTTAAGATTAACCACTGGAAAAATTTAACAAATGCAGTGATAATTAACCGCTGGCTACAATACCAAAGGATCCCCACACTAAGTGCTAGCAATGTTTTGCATAAAACCCGCAAAGCATATTGGTGGAGAATCATAAACAATGGACTTAGAGAAAATGATGAAGAACACATTAAAAGTAGTTTTACTTACGTCAATGCTTCCACTTGCTGCCAGCGCATCTCAGGAGCTAACACCTTGGTATGTTGGTGCAGGTCTAGGCGTTAATAACTATGAACACATTGCAACTCAAAATGGCGATGACAATGAGGCTGTTCATAATTCTGTGTCAGGTTAATTTCACAGATCGATATGGTTTTCTAAGCGTCCCTCAAAATGG
>NZ_PFGL01000032.1 GCF_002783505.1 Shewanella sp. CG12_big_fil_rev_8_21_14_0_65_47_15 | reverse complement strand
GTTGGAGAAAGATCATGGCAAGATACTTGGGTCCCAAGCTCAAGCTCAGCCGCCGAGAAGGTACAGACCTTTTCTTAAAAAGCGGTGTGAGAGCAATCGATTCAAAGTGTAAACTGGAATCTGCACCTGGACAACATGGCGCTCGTAAGCCACGTCTGTCAGAGTACGGTTTGCAGTTACGCGAAAAACAAAAAGTTCGTCGTATTTACGGTGTGTTAGAAAAACAATTCCGTAACTACTACAAAGATGCTGCACGTCTGAAAGGCAACACTGGTGAAAACCTGTTGCAACTTTTAGAAACCCGTTTAGATAACGTTGTTTATCGTATGGGCTTCGGTGCGACTCGTGCAGAATCACGTCAGCTAGTAAGCCATAAATCAATTATGGTTAACGGTCGTGTTGTTAACATTCCGTCATTCAAAGTGTCTGCGAATGATGTTGTGAGCATCCGCGAGAAGTCACGCACTCAAGCTCGTATCAAAGCGGCTTTAGAAGTGGCAGCTCAACGCGAGAAGCCTACATGGGTTGAAGTCGACAGCGCGAAAATGGAAGGTGCTTTCAAGCGCGTTCCAGAACGTAGCGATTTGTCTGCGGAAATTAACGAACAGCTGATCGTCGAGCTTTACTCTAAGTAAGGCTAACAAACAAGAGAGGACACAATGCAGGGTTCTGTTACAGAATTTCTTAAACCGCGTCTCGTTGATATCGAGCAGGTTAACTCAACACGTGCCAAGGTTACACTGGAACCGCTTGAGCGTGGTTTCGGCCACACTTTAGGTAACGCGTTGCGTCGCATCCTATTGTCGTCTATGCCCGGCTGCGCGGTTACCGAAGTCGAGATTGACGGTGTACTGCACGAATACAGCAGTAAGGAAGGCGTACAAGAAGATATCCTTGAGATATTGTTAAACCTGAAAGGGTTAGCAGTGACTATCGAGGGTAAAGACGAGGCTATGCTTACGTTGAGCAAGTCCGGCGCAGGCCCTGTCATCGCAGCAGATATCACGCATGATGGTGATGTCACTATCGTGAATCCTGATCATGTTATCTGTCATTTGACCGGTAACAATGATATCAGCATGCGTATTCGCGTTGAGCGTGGTCGTGGTTATGTGCCAGCATCTGCTCGTGCACAGACCGAAGACGATGATCGCCCAATCGGCCGTTTGCTGGTTGATGCTTCTTTCTCGCCAGTCGCACGTATTGCCTACAATGTAGAAGCAGCTCGTGTTGAACAGCGTACTGACTTGGATAAACTCGTTATCGATATGACCACTAACGGTACTATCGATCCTGAGGAAGCTATCCGTCGTTCTGCAACCATCTTAGCCGAACAGCTGGATGCGTTTGTTGAGCTGCGTGACGTGACTGAGCCAGAATTGAAAGAAGAGAAGCCGGAGTTCGATCCGATTCTGTTGCGTCCTGTCGACGATTTAGAGCTAACTGTACGTTCGGCTAACTGCTTGAAAGCCGAAGCGATTCATTACATCGGAGATCTGGTACAGCGCACTGAAGTTGAGCTGCTTAAGACCCCTAACTTAGGTAAGAAATCTCTTACTGAAATTAAGGACGTTTTAGCTTCTCGCGGACTGTCGTTAGGTATGCGTTTGGAAAACTGGCCTCCAGCTAGTTTAGCAGACGACCTATAAGTCTCAGGTTTGTACAGATTTAGGTTATAAGGATTAGGTCATGCGCCATCGTAAGAGTGGTCGTCAACTTAACCGCAACAGCAGCCACCGCCAAGCTATGTTCCGTAACATGGCAAGCTCACTGGTTCGTCATGAGATCATCAAGACAACCGTAGCTAAAGCGAAAGAACTGCGTCGCGTAGTTGAGCCTCTGATAACACTTGCTAAGAGTGACAGCGTTGCAAACCGTCGTTTAGCGTTTGCACGTACTCGCGACGCTGAAGTCGTAGGTAAGTTATTTACTGAGTTGGGTCCACGTTACCAGGAACGTCCTGGTGGCTATACCCGTATCCTTAAGTGCGGTTTACGTGCTGGTGATAAAGCCCCTATGGCTTACATCGAGCTAGTTGGTCGCCCAGAAGCTGCTCAAGCTGTTGATGTTGAAGCTGCTGAATAATTAAGGTTACACATTTAAAAAACCGGGCAATAGCCCGGTTTTTTTATGCCTTTAACTTGTCTCTAATCCACCCATAGCGTTTGTTTTTCTATCTCTTTAGGTAGATTTATCTGCCATCTCTCAATTCCTCGCCGACTAAACATAAATCTCCCTAGATCATCTGTTGCCGGAAAAAGGTTTTCTGGTTTTTCACCCGCAAGGATTTTCGCTGCCATTTTTGCCGCTATGGTGCCGTGATGATAGCCATCCAGCACATAGCCACCTATGTTGCCATCGGCGGAGACACTGAACCCCCAAAAACCAAAATTGGGTACCGGTGTATTTTTCGCAATCCATTTAAGTAGTTGTTCAGCGTCGACAGATTGGTTATCGGCATCTCTTACTGTTTGATAGAGGGCCACAACAATGGCGTTATAGCCTTGCTCCTTGGAAGATAGCACTTGTTGTTGCCACTCCTCTAGGCGATTCAGTTGTACAATGTTAATCTCAATATCGCTCAACATACTCGATTGCTGTTTGCTAATGTAATCGGCCGCCAGCTTTGATGTATTGCCTTGGTCGAACATTACCAATATTTTTCGATGCTGTGATTGTGGTAAAAGCCGATGGATAAGAATTAATGAGCGTTTAAGCAAAGGTCTTTCAAGTACACCAGTAAACAGTTTATGTTCATTTAGATGGTACTCCCTTGGATTCATATTCACCCCGAGATAGACCACTGGGATTTGACTGATATCTAAGCGTTCATGCAGAAAATTAACGGCATTGTCGTCAGCGAGGATCACAAGTTGCGGCTTTTGTTGTTCGATGAATTGCCATGCTCGATCGGCTCGTTCAGCATGTTGGCTCTTGGGTATACGCTTCGTATCCATTTCGAAATAACTCACTTCATGTTGCGGAGTGAGGTTATCAAGAACGGCCTGATAGTATTGTTTATCCCACAGATAGCCCTGGTGATAACTTTCTATTACCACAATTTTCGCCGCATAGACGTTAGGAAAGTTGCCGCAAAATGCAAGCAGAAACATTAACAGAGATCGGTTGGTACAGGATATGAGAGAGGTCATGTGCAGTTTTCTTGAGGGAAACTGCTTTTAGTATAGTTCAGCTTTTGCCGCTGAAATTTAGGGATAAAAAAAGCCTCACGAAGAGGCTTTTACAATTAGCATTGATTACTTAGGCGCCGGTGTCTTTTGCTGGCTGTAATCGAGTTTTTCGTGTTTTTGGCCCATGGCCTCGGCAACTTCAGGTGGCATATAGTTCTCATCATGCTTGGCTAATACTTCGGTCGCTGCCAATTTACCATCTTCGCCTAACACACCCTGGGCGACAATGCCCTGTCCTTCACGGAAGAGATCGGGTAATAGGTCATCATAGGTCACTAGGATTTCACCACCCAATGAGTCGTGCACTGCGAATTGTACATGCAGACTGTTTGGGTCGCGGACCATAGAGCCGACAGTTACCATACCGCCGACACGAATGCGTTGTCCTACTTCGGGTTTCACTCCTGTGTCAGTTTTGCCGTGAACAATTTCAGAGGGTGTATAGAACAGGTTGAGGTTGGAGTTCAGCGCATACAGCAAAAGCGAAGCAATTGCAGCAACACCACCGATTAATGCTACAGCTAGCGTCAGTCTCTTTTTGCGTCTTGGGTTCACGATTTGGTACTCCTAGTTTCTTTAAGGCGCTCTTCTCGGTTCATTTTCTTGGCAATCTCAATCAAGACTTTACGCTTTTGACGCGCACTCGTAATGATAAGCGTTGACAGGCAAAAGAAGGTCACACCGTAGGATAGCCAGACATAGAATGCATAGCCGCCCATGTTGAAAAAATCACTGATTGAATCGAACTGCATTATTTGACCTCCTCAGCCTTCGCAAGTTCACGTACCCAAGGGCGCATGCCATTTCTTGCTAAAATCTCTGCCTTAAACCTCACGATAGTGATGGCGCCTATCATAAGGCCGAAACCTAACATATTGATTAACAGTGGATACAACATTTCAGTCGACATAGTCGATTTAGAGGTAATTTTGATGGTCGATGGCTGATGTAATGAGCTCCACCACTCAACGGAGTATTTAATAATTGGGATATTAATTACCCCTACGATTGCCAAGATCCCCGCAGCACGCGCCGCAAGTACTTTGTCTTCAAAGGAAGCATAAAGCGAGATCACACCTAAATAGAGGAAAAGCAGTACCAATTCAGAGGTGAGGCGTGCATCCCATACCCACCAAGTACCCCACATAGGTTTACCCCATGCCGCACCCGTGAAGAGCGCAATAAAGGTAATGACTGCACCAATAGGTGCGATGGAAGCCGCTGCCCAGTCAGCAAGCTTGACCTGCCAGACAAGGCCAATAAAGGCGGCTGTCGCCATCCCCATGTAGGCGGCCATCGACATAGAGGCCGCTGGAACATGGATAAAGATAATGCGGTAGCTATCGCCCTGTTGGTAATCGGTCGGGGCAAATAGCAATCCCCAGACGGTACCCACGGTAATAAAAAGACAGGCTAAGGTAGCAAACCAAGGAAATAAAGTTCCTGATAATTTATATGCGCGCTCAGGATCCGCATAAGGGTGTAACCATTTCCACATTTTAGTTAGTACTCACTCGCAGAGATGCACCAATTGCAAAAGGTGCCAAGGTTAACGAACCGATCAACATAGCGCCAATTATAGCGAGCTGACCATCATAGGGTAAATTCATTCCTGCCGCATCTATAGCACTGGTCGCGAAAATGAGCACTGGAATATACAGGGGCAAAATAAGCAAGCTGAGGAGCACTCCGCCTTTGCGTAAGCCAACCGTTAACGCTACGCCAATAGCGCCAAGTAGCGAAAGCACCGGTGTCCCGAGGGCGAGTGTTGCAATGAGGGCACCGTAACTGTTGCTATCAAGATTGAGAAGCACTGCGAGTAGTGGCGCGATAATAATCAGTGGCACACCGGTTAAAATCCAGTGGGCTAACACTTTCGCTAATACCAGAATGGCTAATGGTTGTGGGCTCAAGAGCATTTGTTCTAAGCTGCCGTCACTAAAGTCAGCTTTGAATAAACGTTCAAGCGAGAGCATAGATGCGAGCAACGCCGCGACCCAGATTATCCCAGGGGCAACGCGGGCTAACATCTGTGGCTCAGGCCCGATACCCAAAGGAAATAAGGTCACGACCATTACGAAGAATAATAACGGGTTAAAAATATCGCCGCGGTGACGGATAGCAATTTTAAGATCCCGCTGTAGCAAGGTAAAAAATGCCTGAGTAAAGCTGATGCCTCTTTTCATTATGCTTAACCTTATACGAAGCGATAATCTAGACGAATTTTACGTAGCCTATCATCTTTGATAATGCCCATATCTTGGTGAGTCGTGAGGAGCACGCAACCACCATTATCCGCATGTTGGATAAATAACTGCTCCAGTTCTTCAACCCCTTTTTTATCGATCGCTGTAAAAGGTTCGTCGAGGATCCAAATTCTACTGTTATTGTGCCAGAGTCGCGCTAAGGCGGTTCTACGGTGCTGGCCAGCGGATAAATGTCCTGCGAGCGCTTCTTCAAAGCCAGTTAAGTTGACTTTGGCTAAAATTGAAGCCGTATCAAAATCATCATAACCACTGATTCTTAAATTGAAATTAAGGTTTTCTTCGGCTGTTAATTCGCACTTTACTCCGGCAAGATGGCCTAAATACAACAAGTCTTCATTGTACTCATCGCGGCAGCTGTTGATATCTTCATTGAGATAATAGGTTTGTCCCGCATAGGGGCGTGAAAGGCCGGCCAAAATGCGCAGTAAGCTGGTTTTGCCCGCGCCATTAGGTCCTTCAATTTGGACTAAGTCACCAGCATTAATTTCAAAGCTTAACTCATCAAACAGGATACGTTCTTCGCGGATACATGTCAGCTTGCTCGCTGATACCAGTGTGTTTACTAAAGTTATATTTGTCACTGAACCCTCTATCTCAAGCCGGAAGGAAACACAAGTGATTCTAACACAAACGTTATTGGGGGGTTTACACTTGCTTTGTACTAGATGTCAGCAATTTGATGTGGTTCCAATAACCGCAATATTTATCGAACTTTTTTACGACTTGCTAATATATTAACGAATTTGTCACGCTTGTCGCCTGATAAGATTTACGCTGAGATTCTAATCACAAAAAGATGAGATTTATTGAAGTTTGTAGTAACCTTAGTCCGCTACTATGAGTCTGCCTCGAAGGGCAGCGTCGAGCTTTGTACGTATTTGCATTAGGAACATTGAACATGAAAAAACTGTTAGCAATGACTGCAGTCGCTGCTTTGACTATGTCGATCAACGTGTCAGCTCAAGAAGCTGAAGCTATTTTCAACAAGGCATGTACCGTATGCCACAGCATGGGTGTTGCTGGTGCGCCAAAAGCACATAACGCTGCAGAATGGGAACCACGTTTAGCTAAGGGTATTGATACTCTATTGCACAGTGTGAAAACTGGCCTAAACGCTATGCCACCAGGTGGTATGTGCACTGATTGTACTGATGAAGATTACAAAGCAGCTATTGAGTTTATGTCTAAAGCTCAGTAATTTTTTCAGTGTTAAAAAAACCGGCGTAAGCCGGTTTTTTTATATCTGCAATAAAGCTATTGAGGCTTAATACATTAAGGGGCGTACATTATTGTACTTGAGTATCTAAGATGAGGCTGGCACTTTCACCTACGGCAACTTTACTGATTTTACCTTGAATATCACCCGCTTGAGGTTTGATATTGCCATGTTTAGATAATACCGCAATAACTTCTACATTGGTTGCTTGACTGAGCTTTACATCGCCTCCCATACCCGTGCTGTCATCTAAAGTCACCGTTACTGGTAAAGATTTAGCACTGACTTTAGTGGCCGCTAGCGGGATCTTTGGCCCTTCGGTGGCGCGTGCAAATATAAATATCGTATCTTCGGGGCTGGCCTTGGCTGCAAGTTCGGGGGAAATCGAGATAGCTATGCTCACCGATTTGGTCGTAGTCTTCGCTAGTTTGTGCGCGTCATCGTTTGGCATACCCGCAGTTTCAGCTTTCATCCGCAAATTAGCGGTTTCGATAGCTTCCATCAAGGCGGCGCGATCGACATCGGTACGATCACTGTCGAGAATGGTTTGCCACGAGGTGATCGCTTTTTGGTAATCTGCCGTGAAAAAGGCATCCATACCCACAAGCAATAGCGTTGAAGGATCCTGGGCATCCATCGCTAAGGATTCATCGATGAGCGCTTGGATTTGCGGTGTCATTTGCTGGCCTGCTTTGTAATACATGGCCGTTGCTTTAGGGCCTAATAATTCGGCATGTTTTCCGACTAGCTCCATCACTTTATCGAATGCGGCAATGGCTTTATCGAATTGATTTGCAGAGATATAGGCGTGACCTAGGCTAAACCATGCTTGACTGTTCTCAGGCTCTGCTTGAACCTGAGTTTCCATCATTTGTACGCGTTGTGCCATGATTTGCGCCGCATCCATGCCTGCATGGGGATTGGCGGGTTGGGCATTACCTATGTTTTGGAAGGCACCTAAATGTTGATAGAGGTAACCCGAGATGGCAATCAAACATATCGACATTAATGATGGCCAGAGAATGGTTTTGGGCTTGATTTGATTTACCAGGGAATCATCACCCGCTTGTTTGATATCTTGCAGCAAGCTGATTTCCAGCTCTTTCTTTAAGGCATCGAACTCGGCTTGATCCAGTAATTCTTCGCTAAGCTCTTTTTCAAAAGTCGCCAAACGTTCATTAAACAGTTCGAGGTTCGTTTGTCTACGCACGCCGGCCTCTTCTGTGCGTAATAGTTTTTGTTGTCTGAAATGCGGGATCCAAATCAGCGTTAGGCTGACTAACACAACAAGCGCAATAAAAATCCAAAATGTTGTCATTGTTTCTATATTCACTTTAGTTTGCATAAAAGCGGTGTTACCGCCGGCTTGGAAGCAAGATTATACGTAAAGATTATTCATTGAACAGTAATATAAGGTATTCACAACCCTGAAAGCTTATAGTTGGGCACTGGTTCACAAATTGATCCTTCTTGTCAAATTTGTATGAAACTTAAGGCTCATCTATCTGTCACATCCAGAACTGTGGGCCTTATATGACTTTTATTTACCTCAAAAATTGAGAATGAGACAAGTCACCCAGTTTTGTACGAAAGAGGCAGACAGGAACAATAGCAAATACTAAAATGAGCAAAATTTCGTGCGTTTGCGTGAACAGCATGTTGTGCGTTGGTCTAGAATCTTTCTAAATCAACATATTATTAGAGACTGAGGAAAACCCATGATCCCAGAACTTGGACACTTTTCGTTGATAATAGGAGTGGCATTTGCCTTCTTATTAATCAGCGTTCCCCTAATAGGTGTTGCCCGTAAAGATCAATATTTAGTGAGATATGCTTGGCCGTTAACCTATGGAATGTTCTTCTTTATCACTTTATCTGTGATATCACTTGGTTACAGCTTCGCCGTTGATGACTTCTCCGTGGCCTATGTGGCACATCACTCTAATTCACAGTTACCTATCTTCTTTAAGATTGCGGCCGTATGGGGCGGTCATGAAGGGTCTCTGCTGTTCTGGGTGTTTGCGTTATCCACTTGGGCCGCCTCAGTCGCTTTATTCAGTAAAGGCTTAGAAGAAGTGTTCACTGCCCGTGTACTGGCGGTGTTGGCACTGATTGTGATTGGCTTTAGCTTATTTATGTTGCTCACATCGAGCCCATTTGAGCGTTTATTTCCTATGCCAGCAGAGGGGCGTGACTTAAACCCTATGCTGCAGGATGTGGGATTAATCTTCCATCCACCTATGCTGTACTTAGGTTATGTGGGTTTCTCGGTGAGTTTTGCCTTTGCGATTGCAGCCTTAATGAGTGGTCGTTTGGATTCAGCCTGGGCTCGTTGGTCACGTCCTTGGACATTGGCCGCTTGGATCTTCCTCACTGGCGGTATCGCACTAGGTTCTTGGTGGGCATATTACGAATTAGGTTGGGGTGGCTGGTGGTTCTGGGACCCAGTGGAAAATGCCTCCTTTATGCCTTGGTTAGTCGGTACTGCGCTGGTTCACTCCTTGATTGTGACCGAGAAACGCGGCGCTTTCCGTAACTGGACTGTATTGCTGTCTATCTTCGCCTTCTCTTTAAGTTTACTCGGTACCTTTATTGTGCGTTCTGGGGTGTTGACCTCAGTGCATTCATTCGCAGCGGATCCAAGCCGCGGTATGTTTATCCTATTACTGCTGGGTTTAGCTATCGGTGGTTCGTTAACGCTGTTTGCTTTCCGTGCCAGCGAAATGAGCAGCCCTGCACGCTTCGAGCTGAAATCAAAAGAAACCATGCTGTTAGTCTGTAACGTGTTACTGACGGTTGCAGCGGGCACTGTACTGTTGGGAACCTTATATCCACTGCTGATCGATGCCTTAGGTATGGGCAAGATCTCTGTTGGACCTCCATACTTCAACGCTGTATTTGTGCCTATCGTACTTGTGCTGTTTGCCTTTATGGGTGTAGGTCCAATCATTCGTTGGAAAAAATCCAAAGCGGGTGAGCTGAAACGTCAGTTACTGCTGCCAGCACTCATTTCAATTGCAATTGGCGTTGTGATGCCATTCATTATTGATGGTGCCTTTAATGCATGGGTTGCCTGTGGCATCGCTGCCGCGACATGGATTGTTCTAGCGACAGCAAGGGCGGCCTATAACATTGTTAAACCCAAAGACGGCGATGTGAGCATGGCTCGTATGGGGCGCAGTCAACTCGGCATGATCCTCGCCCACTTAGGCATTGCGGTTTCTGTGATTGGCGCCACTATGGTGTCCAATTACTCGATTGAGAAAAGTGTTCGTATGGGCCCTGGTATCAGTCAAGAATTGGCGGGTTACACCTTTAAATACCTTGAAACTAAGAATGTTGTCGGTCCTAACTACACCGCACAGCAAGGTCAGATAGAGATTTATAAGGGTGATAAACTGCTGACATTACTCAAGCCTGACCGTCGCCAATACAATGTCCGTACTATGGATATGACCGAAGCCGGTATCGATTGGGGTCTGTTCCGCGATTTGTATGTGACTATGGGTGATCCCATCAGCAGCACTGAGTTTGCGGTACGTTTAAACTACAAGCCCTTCGTTCGTTGGTTATGGTTCGGGGCAATTTTTATGATGATCGGCGGTTTCTTTGCGGCATCGGATAAGCGATATCGCTCAAAAGTTGCTGAAGTTGTTAAGCCGCAAGCTGGTAAAGTGAAATTGGCAACGGTTCAATAGTTGGGGAATGTATGAAGAAGTTGGTTCTGTTTATCCCATTGGTCATATTTCTCGTCATGGGGGTGTTTTTATATAAAGGATTATTCTTGAATCCACAGCAACTGGATTCAGCCCTAGAAGGAAAGCCGGTTCCGGCTTTCCAACTAGAACGTCTCGAAACACCTGCTGAGATGATTACGAACGAGCAATTGAAAGGTAAAGTGTCATTACTCAATGTGTGGGCGACTTGGTGCCCATCTTGTAAATATGAGCATCCTTTCTTAGTGATGTTAAAACGTAAAAATCTTCTGCCAATATATGGAATTAACTATCGCGATGAACGTGCTCCCGCATTGGAAGAGTTACGGCGCCAAGGCGATCCCTATAACGTCAATATTTATGATAAAGATGGTCGTTTAGGGTTAGATCTTGGTGTTTATGGTGCACCTGAAAGTTTTGTTGTTGATCATAATGGTATTATTCGCTATCGCTATGCCGGTCCAATCGATCAGCGTGTATGGAGTGAAACCCTGTACCCAATGATCCAACAATTACAAGCTGAAGCAGTGAAGGATGGCGCATCATGAAAATGCTGACAAAACTCATCGGTGGTCTAGTGCTGTTGTTCAGCATGACGACCGCCGTCATGGCAACACCAGTCGATACTTACGAATTCAAAACATCTGAAAATCAAAAGCGTGGTTTGTCTTTGGCCCATGAACTGCGTTGTCCACAGTGTCAAAATCAAAACTTGATCGATTCTAATTCTCCCGTTGCCCGAGATTTGCGTCTTGAAGTCTTTAAGATGGTTGATGAAGGTAAAGGAGATGAGGAGATCATCGAGTTTATGACCAGCCGCTATGGTGAGTTTGTACTCTATAAACCCAAAATGGAGACTAAAACCTACATTCTCTGGTTAGGCCCCGTTGCCCTATTGCTATTCGGGTTACTTATCGGTTTTGTCTTTATTCGTAAGCAACGTATTGGTGGTAATGCCCCGCAGGAAATCAGCGCCGAGGATCAAAAGGCGTTGGATGTGTTACTCAAGCGTGATAACAAATGAAACATACATTAGCGACTGCATTGATTCTATCCTGCGTATCGCTATTTGCTGGTGGTAGTGTTTACGCTTACCCAGGCATGCAGCAGGCAACTAAACCGATAGAGTCAACGGTCGATCTGATCAATGTATTGCCTAAGACATTCCCTATCAAACCCGTAGTCTTTAATGATGTCGATGGCAAAGCCATCGACTTCAGCCACTACAAAGGTAAAGTCATCATGGTGAACATGTGGGCAACTTGGTGTCCACCCTGTGTAAGAGAGCTGCCTGCGATTGAGAGATTGGCAACTAAGTTTAAAGCGGAAGACTTTGCGCTGTTACCAATATCCATCGATGCCGAAGGTAAACAACAGGTGCAATCGTTTTTGAACACACTTGGGATGACAGGGTTTAACTCATATTACGATCCTGAGCAAAACCTAGGACAAGTATTTCCACTTGATACTATTCCTGCCACCTTTATCCTAGATCAAGACGGTCAGCTCATTGCGTTTGTGCGATCTTTTGTCGATTGGGATGACGCAAAAGCTGTCTCATTAATCCAAGGTTTTATTGATAAAGGCCGTGAAAAGCCCAATTAATCGGCACTTTGCATAGAAAAGAATCGTTATTGTTTAAAAGATCGCCATGCGATCTTTTTTCATTTAAAAAGCCCTTGCGGACTTTCTCAATCTCCCTATAATGCGCATCCACTGACACGGCAGACAGCGAAAGCAAGCTGGCGAGTGAGGTTGAATTGAGTAGCTTACTCTCT
>NZ_PFGL01000028.1:56112-74317 GCF_002783505.1 Shewanella sp. CG12_big_fil_rev_8_21_14_0_65_47_15 | reverse complement strand
GCCCTGCGTGCGGTTATCGAGTTAGAAAAACCGCACTTAGTCATCCCCGAGATTGAAGCCATCTCCACCCAAACCTTAGTGGAAATGGAAGCCGAAGGGGTGAATATTATCCCGACAGCTCGGGCGACTAAGCTCACCATGGACAGGGAAGGCATTCGTCGCCTCGCCGCCGAGACCTTAGGTTTACCGACATCACCCTATTTTTTCTGCGATACCGAAACCGAATTCAATCAAGCCATTAGCCAAATTGGTGTGCCCTGTGTGGTTAAGCCAGTGATGAGTTCCTCGGGCAAAGGCCAGAGTGTTATCCGCGATATCGCCCTCAGCCATAAAGCGTGGCAATACGCCCAAGAAGGTGGCCGCGCCGGCGGTGGGCGCGTGATCGTGGAAGGTTTTATTCCCTTCGATTATGAAATCACCCTGTTAACCATCAGCGCAGTCAATGGCATTCATTTTTGTGCGCCCATTGGCCACAGACAAGAAGATGGTGATTACCGTGAGTCATGGCAGCCACAGGCCATGTCCGATGAAGTACTGGCAAAATCCCAAGCGATTGCCAGCAAAGTCGTCGAAGCCCTTGGCGGTTATGGATTATTTGGCGTAGAGCTGTTTGTTAAAGGCAATGACGTCTATTTCTCCGAGGTCTCACCAAGGCCACATGACACTGGCCTAGTCACACTCATCAGCCAAGATTTATCGGAATTTGCCCTGCATGTGAGGGCGATTCTGGGTCTGCCTATCCCCAATATCCATCAGCATGGTCCAAGCGCCTCGGCGGTGATTTTGGCCGAAGGCACCTCGAGCAATATTCGCTACCAAGGCATTGCCGCAGCATTAGAGGCGGTTAACACTCAGCTGAGATTATTCGCTAAACCCGATATCGATGGTCGCCGCCGCTTAGGTGTCGCGCTTGCCCGTGATATCGATATCGACAGTGCAGTCAACAAGGCACTCGATAGCGCCAGCAAGGTA
The DNA here is from genome assembly GCF_002783505.1 of Shewanella sp. CG12_big_fil_rev_8_21_14_0_65_47_15. Lineage (GTDB taxonomy): Bacteria > Pseudomonadota > Gammaproteobacteria > Enterobacterales > Shewanellaceae > Shewanella. Next base: position 73,345 of record NZ_PFGL01000028.1, on the reverse strand, counting down.
AAAGTCATCTTTTAAGCGGCTTAGCCGCTTAAAATTGGCTTCAAGCACAAGCGACAAATCAAAGGGAAATGCGCTGCAACGCCATTTCCCTTTTTCAACACTGAACTGTCTCTAGAACCTTTACCAATAAAAAGTGACCCACCCAAACCGACAGAGTAAACTAGCGCCCTTGTCTTACAGCCTTCCTTTGCAAGCAAAGCAAGTCTTTTGACCTAACGCTTTATTTAGGCTATTGATTTTTAAGTCTGTAACTTAATTCGAACATCGCCTAAAACTCATCAGTAATAGAAACCAATAGTAGTAGAAACCCATATGCATCTTCAGCCTTCTTGCTTTACTTCTTTCACACAAGCCATTGATGCCTATGCTCTGCCGCAACGTTTTACTTTTCCATTCTATTACGAACCGCATCCGCTGTGCGTTATCGCCGCCGAAGAATTACAACAGCACCTTGAGACTCAAAGTGATTGGCAGCATAACTTTGGCCTAACGGGTGAGCTAACCGGCGCCATTGGCAAGATGTTTGGGGTCTTGCTGGTGCAAAATCTGCAGGGCGAAGTGGGCTATTTGTCGGCATTTTCGGGTAAGTTAGCCGAGCAAAATCATTGGCCACGCTTCGTCCCACCTGTATTTGATATGCTGGTGAAGGATAACTTTTTCCACGCCGAGAACTTGCAAATCAATAACCTCAACCTGCAATTAGCGGCTTTAGAAACTCACCCCGATATTCCTCGTCTTAACGCGGAACTGATCACTAAGCAAACCCAAGCCGAAACCCAACTCGCCGCCCACAGACAAGTGATGATCGATGGCCGCAAGACCCGCAAGGCGCAGCGCAATCAACTCGCAGGCCAATTGGCTGTCAATCCGACTGATGAAACCTTGCGTGAAAATGCCATCATAGAAGCCAAACTCAGCCAAGAAAGCATCAATGAAAAGAATCAGTTAAGAGATATTAAACGCTATTGGGATGAACGTATTCATACTATCAGCCAAGCGCTAAGCCAACTGACAGATAAGCGCGACGCCTTAAGACAAGAGCGCAAACAGCTTTCGGCGGCCCTGCAGCAAAAGCTGTTTGAGCAGTATCGTTTTTTGAATATTCTCGGCGCAGAAAAGAGCCTTAACGGCATATTTAAAAACACGGTTGAGCTAACGCCACCCGCGGGCTCGGGGGAATGTGCCGCACCTAAGTTGTTACATTACGCCTTTAAACATGGCCTCAAACCATTGGCAATCGCCGAGTTTTGGTGGGGTGCACCACCAAAATCAGAAATCCGCCAGCATAAGCAGTTTTATCCCGCCTGCCTGCGAAAATGCCAACCGATTCTTGGACATATGCTCGAAGGGCTCGATATCGATGATAATCCTCTGCTTATCAATCCCGCGGAGGGTAAAAGCGTGGCAATCCTCTACCAAGATGATGCAATGGCGATTGTGAATAAACCCGCCGAGTTTTTATCCGTGCCCGGCAAAGAGATTGAAGATTCAGTGTATGCGCGGATGCGCCAAACCTTTCCCCATGCAACAGGTCCGCTAATCGTCCATCGACTCGATATGTCGACCTCGGGATTAATGGTGATAGCGCTAACAAAAGATGCCCATAAACAGCTGCAGAAACAGTTTATCCAGCGCACTGTCACTAAGCGTTATGTGGCGCTGTTAGACGGTATTCCTGCTCAGATGACTGCGCAGGTGGCAGACCAACAGACAACAGGCCATATCTCTTTGCCCCTGCGTGGTGATTTAGATGACAGGCCGAGGCAACTGGTTTGCCAGGAATTTGGCAAAGTGGCAGAAACGGACTGGGAACTGAGTCATATCGATAAAAATACGCGCCAAACCCGCGTGTATCTATCGCCTAAAACGGGCAGAACCCATCAACTCAGGGTACACTGCGCCCACTTAGACGGGCTAAATACCCCCATTGTTGGCGATGATCTCTATGGCAAGCGCGCCAATCGCCTGCATCTTCATGCGGATTTATTGGTGCTTCAACATCCCATGACACGAGAATTGATGCGCTTTCAAGTCGATCCTGATTTTTGATATTGATACTAACAACATGGGCAATCTGATTAAAAACATTCGCCAAAATCAAAGGTTATTATGCGCCGTGTTGAGCGCAATACTATTCGTGTGCGCCTGCCAGCCAGTTGCGAAATCCAGTAACCTAAACACCAGCCCAAATGCCCGTAACCCAGAGTCCACTTCAGCCCCCATCAATATTCACGCTCGACTCGCGCAGGAAGTCTATATCTGGCAGCGCCAATGGCGTCCCGCCAACCAAACGGCCTTAGTGCAAAGCCAAGGCACGTTCAAAGGGTTACGTATTTTAGCCCTGCAGGCCCATCCTAAACCCAATGGCGCAGATATTTGGTTTGAAGTCGCAGTCAATCATGCGTGGCTACAGGCCGATCCTAGGCCTAAAGTCGCTGTGATCCGCTTAGATGGTCAGCTCAACCATTTAAATGATGAAGCAGTGATCAATAAAATCAACCAAGTACTTAATAGTTGGCGGGAAAAAGGCACGCACATCGCTGGTGTTGAAATCGATCACGACAGTGCCAGCAGTAAGCTGCCCGCCTACCGGAATTTTCTTAAGAAGCTTAAAGCGCAGTTACCAGCAGACCTCAAACTTAGCATTACCGCCCTGCCAGCTTGGCTGAGTAGCACCGATTTTCCCGCATTACTCACCAATATCGATGAACTGGTGCTGCAAATTCACAGCGTGAGCGACCCACGTCTCGGACTATTCGATGCCGCTCAAGGTTGGCAATGGGTACAGCAACTCTCAAGTATCAGCACTGTGCCCTATCTTATTGCACTCCCCACCTATGGCTCGGCGGTGATCAGCACAGCTTCAGGTTATAAAGTGGAGAGTGAAACGCCGCTGCGGGATCAGACTCGCTCCCCAGAAACAGTGCAAGAACTGCAGGCTAACCCGCAGGTTTTGCAGACGTTTGTGCAGCGACTCCAAACCCTAACGGACGATAGGCTCAGAGGCATTATCTGGTTTAGGCTGCCCCTTGAGGGCGATAAGCGCGTTTGGCCACTCAACACGCTAATCGCCGTGGCCAAGGGCGAAAAACTCAGTGCCAGCATAGAATTAGCAATTCTGGACGATAACAAAATCGCAGCCCAAGGTGCCACAGCAACCGCAAATCCCCCACAGCTAAGCCTGAATACTCAGCCGCGGCTCTTTCGGCTCTCCTTAGTAAACAGAGGCAATATTGCAGTCGAGCTGCCCAATATTTTGTCCCTAGCTGCAAAGGCTTGCAGCGGGTATGATGCGCAAAATGGTTATCGAGTCACGCCAAGGCCAGGGCTATTGGAATGGCAATTAAGGGCTGAAACCCCAGAACCCTTTGTGCCATCTGCGGCGACTCCAGTTTCAGAAACAACGACTAAGCTCAACCCCGGTGGCCAAAGAGTGATAGGCTGGGCCCGTTGTGAGTCATTATATTTACAGGGAATTTATGCGCAATAAGCCAAAATCATCGTCCACAATCGCAGCATCCTATCGGGCTTTTATGCTTAAAAAGACCACCTTCATCTGCCTCAGCCTATTTTCCCCTATGCTCCTCGCCTGCGGCCCCGACTTCCCTTTGCAATTGACCCAAGACAGACAGAGTCATCTCAGTTATTTACCGCAAACGGCCTTTAGCCAACAGTTAATGTCCCTCGCTAAACCTTTACCTTGGCAATACCAAGATGCGCCAGCCGCACAGGAATATCTATGGGATGAAGTGCATAGTCGTTACTTATCCCAAACCCGCGCCTTTGAGCACTCAGAACTGAATGAGGCCCAGCTAGCCTTAGTCAATGCCCTGCGTGATGCCCCTAGCCCTGTTGCAGCCGAGCAAATCGCCGCCGAGCTAAATGATGCCCTCCCACAGGCTCTAACATGGTACACCTTAGGGGCGGTCGCTTTCGATGCAAAAGATTACGACAGAGCGAGCCGCTATTTTAGTAAAGTGATTGAATTACCGGAACAAGAACGTGCCGGACGCAGCCTGTGGGCGCTCTATTCACTCTCTCGCATCGAGCTGATCTTAAGTAAGACATCAACCGATCCCGAGCATACTAATCGCGCCACGGCCTACCTGACCCAACTGCAAACTGAAGTCGCTCGGGGCAGCGCCGATCCACTGCGTTTAAGCCTAGCGAGCCTTGGGGAGCAGGCCTATATTTTGCTGCACCAAGGCCAGCCTTTAATCCAAGTTTCCCCTGCTGAATATGAGCAACCCAAGGTTGAGGTTGCATTAAACTCTGCCAACTTAGATAAGGTCATTGAACTCTATGCCACCCAAGCAGCACAGGGCGACAGTGGTGGCTATGATTCGCTTTTAATGTTAAGTCGCAGCTTAATGGCTAAAGACATTGCCGAGCTAAAAACCTTGCTGAAACAAGCAAGTGTGCAGCAGTTATTGATTGCCTACTGGCAAAGCAGCACCAATGAATTTGCCTTTGACGGCCAACTGTCGGATATGGGCTTAAGAGTTGCCGAGATCCTCAAGGTATTTCCAACCGATGGCGTAGTGCTCACCCAGGGTGATACCTTGGCGGCTATCTATTACCAACTAGGGGATTATGCCAGTGCAGAGCGCCTCTTAGCACTCGCTCAGCCGAGCGGCCTCACCTGGTGGCTTAGGGCGAAATTGATGCTACAGCAGGGCGATCAAGCTGAAGCGGCCAAGGCCTATGCAGAGGCTGTTCGTCACTTTCCCCAGCAAAGCGAAACAGGCAAGCCTAGGAGCGATGCCAACCAAACCCAGCAGCAGGCAATTCAAGCCGATACAGAACAAGCGACCTATTGCCGTATTCGCGCCGAACAAGGAGTATTATCCCTTGAGCGCGGCGAGTATATCGATGCCTTGCAGCAGTTACTCGCCAGTGGCGATGAATACTGGCAAGACATAGCCTATGTGGCCGAGCGCGTACTGACCACGGCCGAGCTTAAGCTCTTTATCGACACACAGGTGCCGTTGAGCGCATTTGAATACCCACAGGATAGTGATTGGTACGATAATATCGAGCCTATTAACAATCGCTTACGCTACTTGCTCGGCCGTCGATTATTACGTGAAGGCGCAGTCGAAGAGGCGCCAGCCTACTTCCCCAACCCGAGTTTAAACGCCAGTGCCCAACACTATGGCGAAGCGCTCACGACCGCTAAGGCGACAACCGGCATAGAAAGCGCTAAGGCCTATTGGGTAGCGGCAGAACTTGCCCGTCACCAAGGGATGGAAATATTAGGCTTTGAATTGGCGCCCGATTACTCAATTTATCAAGGGGTGTTTGATCTAAGTGATTGGAATGAACCGAACAAACTGGCCGAACAAGAACAACTGCGGTTAAGCGCCAGCCAAGCCATTCCCGATAAACGATTCCACTACCGCTATACCGCGGCGCAGCTGGCCGATAAGGCCACGGATTTAGTGCCCCATAATAGCCAAGCCTATGCCGCACTGCTTTGCCAAGCAACGGGTTGGATACTGTATCGAGATCATGAGCTTGCCACGCGCTACTATCAAAAATACGTCGCCAATGGCCCCTTTGTGCCATGGGCTGAGCACTTTGGTTTACAGTGTGAAACGCCTGATTTTGACAGTGCCGTCAAACGGCAGCGGGCGAATAGCATTGCTAAGTGGAATGCCATCTACCATAAACTGAAAAAGCCCGTGGCCTTAAGCTTTGCCGTTATCGCCGCCTTACTCGGGGCTTACGTTTGGCGCAGAAGAAAACGTAAACAGTCATAATGCGAAGCGCCTTTCTTATCACCAAAGAAAGGCGCTAATGCAAAAACGCTGAACCGTATATTGCGTTATATACATTACCACTGCTTCCCCAGTGACACGCCGCCGCTTTATTTCACAAGAAAAACATCCATGTTTTAGAAGGTCACTGGTACAACAATGCCAATCCTCACTAACCCTCTAGCTGTTCGTTCAGCTAAAAAAATATTGCCCCATTCCGTGTTTCGGCTCGTTAGCTCAATAGAAAACTCCCACTCCTGTTGCTATACAAATTCTCATCTATTTGCCTATGTTTGTCCCTACCTTAAAGCGACTAACACCAATCATCTGAGGTGATTAAACGCGAACGAGAAGTGCATTATGTTATTGATTTTAAAAATATCAAATATGCTCATATAAAATCTCAATATTAGGCAAAGGGTGATGAACCTACAGTAACATCGACTCGTTTATCCACTTCACTCACTGGCGAAAAAGGCGCCATTTCATTAGTAAATGGCTGAAATAGATCAAAACCAGCTAAAAAATCATATTCATCACGATATGTGGTAAGGGGGGATATTGGCAGCCATTCCATAGGTAAATAGGGACTGTCCACCTGTACCTGATACCCTGCACGCCAAGCCATTTTGGCGTAAATAAAGCCAAACAACGACATTAAATGTTCGGTTAATCCCAGTGCGCCATCAAAATTGCGAACTTTAGCTTTCGGGCCCGTAAGACTGTTTAATACCTGTTCCATGGCAGGTACATCCCCTTTTGCCAGCGCAAGATAAAACTCTTGGTCAATTTGATACTTTGCCATTTTTTGACCCGGTGGGTTGGCTAAAATATATTCAGCACGCTCCCCCAACAAATCCCATTTACCTTGCAGCGCTAAAATCGCTTGGAACGCATGATATTCAGGGCAACCCACACGGTTGCGCACTGCTTTCCCGCCTGTTACTCGGTAAAGAGGAGAGATAAACTGGCTGTGCCAGCTTATTAAAGGCTCATGATCACTTATCAGTGCCATAAAGTGACAAAATGCACCTTGCCACTCGCTGCTAGCCCTCTGAGTATAGAGCCTATCTAACTTAGCCGACGTATAAGCATGTTGGCGAAGTTGCTCTAAATCTCCATCCTTAAACCATGACAATAAGGATTTCGCATAATAATAAGATTTCAATTCTAATAAACAACCTTGACGTGACCCAGTATTCGTCAGAATAAACTCTAGCGCATCATCAATTCCCGGTTCAACAGTCCAATTAAGTCTATCTATTCCCGTTTCAAAACATATTTTTTCCATAGTATTTTGCCTCATAGATAGCTTCGTCAAAATAAGTTCTGTAGTGTACTCTGGCTTTAACTATTTTCAATTACCATCATATTTTACTGGTATAAACCATAATTGATTACTGTCTTTGTTAATAGCTGTAACCGCCTTGACTAACGAGCCTGTTTTTCTAGCATTCTCAATTGCTATTCTAGCAGGGTCATTTACTGGGGACTTAGTCAATGGTAAGCCCCTAGAACAGTAGACACTTCATAGCGTTATGATGAATCAAAAATATGAGATGTTATATGCGCAGAAAACGATATCCCGATGAGTTCAAAATTGAAGCCGTAAAACAAGTATCAGAGCGTGGTTACAAAATAGCTGATGTAGTAGAAAGATTAGGCATTACCATGGAAATAGCGGTGGTCCTGTACTAAATGATCGTCAAGAAGTTATCTGCGTTGCAGCAATAGGCTCATCAACACATGACCAGTCAACAAAACTCCATGGTTTCATACCAATTTCCACACTGTTAGCGTATGTGAAAGAACGCGAATAACAAGTGTTTGAGGCTTCGAGATACTTTTTCTCATCTGACATGGGCAATTTAGTGCGAATGTACTAACAAACTTCTGTCCCAAATCGTGCGGTGTACTTTTTAAACACGTGGGTTACTTTAATTCCAAAAAGATGAACTAGGGGAATTTGCGAGATTCAAATCAGGGACTGTCTCAGGGTTTTGGCTTGTCAAAAAATAAAACGTATTAAAATATCTCTCAAATAACACCTAGCATATCGCTAGGTGTTCTATTTTACGGAGTATCATTTAGTCTAACAGTGGGATCACGATAAGATTCACATCTTTTATCTCAGAAAAAACTTCTGAATCAGCGGATAAAACCTCCGTAAAAGGTGATGACGTAAACACAGCAGATTTTACAGCTTCATTAAGTTTAATAACTTTGCTAGGTTCTAACATTGTGTAATTAATGACAGTAGCTCTTTGATCAAGATGAAAGTTAACTTTTACAGTCTGATCTTTAAATGATTCATCAAATTCAAGATTGGATTGAATTTTGAGTTTTATTAATTCAGCACACTCGTTTACAGTTTGGCAGGAGCTTGGCACCCTGATCTGATTAGCACAGCCATTTAAAGCAAATCCCAACATACATATCAATAAGGTTCTATACATAACATTCCTTGTTCACATTATTTGCTATTTACACAATTGCGAATATTTCCTTGGAGGAAGGACTTAAGATTTGCGATCGCGATATTAAGTAAGTTTTGCCGTGCTTCCTTGGTCGCCCAGGCATTATGGGGAGTGATACTAATATTAGGTGCATGTAAAAGCGGGTTATCCGCGCTCGGAGGTTCTGTCGATAGCACATCAACGCCGGCAGAGACTTTGCCCTGCGCTAATGCCGCCGCCAGCGCTGCCTCATCAATTAATCCACCGCGGGCGGTATTGATAAGTAACACCTTCGGCTTCATCAATCTCAGGGTCTGGGCGTTGATAAGCTCGGTCGTCTCTGGGGTTAGTGGGCAGTGGAGCGATAAAATATCAGACTCTTTGAAGACATTCTCCCGTGAACTCCAACTCACGCCTTGGGGTAAATGGGCGGGTTCCGTACGCGTATTCACTAACACCTGCATACCAAAGGCAAGGGCAATTTTTGCGACCTGCTGACCTATATCCCCATAACCAATGAGGCCCAATGTCTTCCCCTTAAGCGATTGCAGCGGTGTTAGGGTAAAACAAAAATCCTTGCCATTCGCCCACTGGCCATCGACAACGGCTTGATGGTGGGCGGCAACGGCTTGGGTGTGGTGTAAAATATGGGCAAATACCATTTGGGCAACAGCATCGGGGCCGTAGGCGGGCACGTTAGTCACCACTATGCCCTGCGCCTTTGCGACCGCTAAATCCACCACATTTGTGCCCGTTGCCAACACGCCTATATATTTCAGCAGCGGTAATTGGGCTAACGTGTCGGCATTAAGCGGCGTCTTATTGGTAAAGATAACCTCGGCATCCTGTGCCCTAGGGATAATCTCATGGTTGGCGGTACGGGGAAAACAGGCAAAATCCCCCAATTCACTGAGGCCATGCCAACTCAAATCACCGGGATTTAAGGTTTCACCATCGAGAACGACTATCTTCATGCCGTTACCTCTCCTTTAGGACAACTCATACAATAACGCGCTCATCTAAAAACTGACTTTCAACCCAAGATTGGCCTGCGCCTGCCACATTAAATCTGAAGTGACATGCCATAGGCATTCGTTTTCATTACAAAAGAGCGAATTGTCACTGTCGATAAAAGTAGCGTAGCCGCGGATATCAGCAAATAGCGCAAAGTTCGAGGTGAGACTATATTCGACACCCCCACCAATCCCCATGGAGAAACGGGTTTCCGTTGACCAATCATCGGGCATCATCCGAGTGACCCCTGCACTGGCGGTAATGTAGGGCTGAAAATCCCCGCTTGGAAAGAATAAGGTGCCGCCAAGGTGGATATAGTCGACATCTAAGGAGGCGACTAAATCAGGAGTAAACAGGCCGCCACTTTTCAGCTCGGAGGATTGCCGACTGTAGAGCAGGTAAATATTGCCGGGGTCGTTGGTGCCGATCCCTAACATGATGCCGTAATGGCTCGCCTCTTCGATACCGACACTCTGCTTATTATCGGTTTCAGCGTTGTCAGCATCGAGTTCATTGATATCGAACGAGCTGCCGCCAAAGCTGTAACCACCATAAGGTGCGATAAACAGCTCGGGTTCAGCATGGGCGGGTAAGGCGAGGCTGAGGGGTAATAAACTTGCAATAGCGAACAATCGATTAGCGTATTTCATCTTAATCCCTTATCTGTATTTATAATTCCTTGCGTCGACAACGCTAACCGAAGCATTAGCGCATGCCGCGCTCCGATTTCACCCTGTCATACGCAGCCTGAATATCCTGAGCCTTACGATTGGCCAGCTCCATCATCTCCGGCGGCAAACCCTTAGCGATTAACTTATCGGGATGGTGTTCATTCATCAACTTGCGATAGGCCCGTTTCACCTCTTGATCGCTCGCATCTAGAGTAATTCCCAGTAAGTCATAGGCGTCGGTAATAGAGGTTTTATTACCGTTTGAGGTCTGGTGGAAACGGTATTCGGCCTGCCAACGCTTGAGTAACTCATCCAGCTGTTCATGACCATAACCGAGTTCTTGGGCCACCGTCATTAGGATAGCTTGCTCCGCGGGATCAAGCTCACCATCGGACAGTGCCGTTTGGATCTGGATCTCAATAAACATCTGCACCAGCTCTTTTCGCCCCATGGTCACGGTACGAAATGCCTGTAGGCTGCTGCGCAAATCAAAGTCGCTTGCCTTCCCCTGCCGAAAAGCCTGCTGAGCTTCTTTACGGGCATCACCAGTAAGGCGCAATTGATCCATTAACAGCGTCGCAATACGAATATCGGTTTCTGTGATATGCCCGGACGCCTTAGCAACATGGCCCATCACCGCAAAGGTAGTGTTAAAGAAAATACTCTGGCGATTTTTCGCCTGTCCAAGAATTTGTTTGAAACTCCCACCGCCGCTGGCACGTTTATCGTAAAGATGCCCAAGCCATAAACCTAATAAGGCGCCAAAGATCCGCCCGAACATAAAGCCAATCACAAAGCCAAAAAACTTACCCCAAAGCCGCATCTTATTTCCTGATGTTAATAATGTAGTTAATATATCACCCCAATATACTGGGATAATCTAACCGCTCGATTTATCCGTTATTTTGCAAGTGGGATTCGAGCGTTTGCAGGCGTGAAAGCGTGCCGACATCGCACCAAAGCCCCTTAAACATGGCGCCGCTGACTCGCCCCTGAGCCATTTGAGCCCTCAGCAGTGGGCCCAGGGCAAACGCGCCCTCGGGCGTGCCGTTGAATAAGCTTGGATGGTAAATTCCCATCCCTGAGAAGGTGTACTTAGTGTCGCCCTGTTTATGCACTCGATTGTCCACTAAGGCAAAATCCCCATTGGGGTGCTGCTCAGGGTTCGGCACGAGCCAAAGATGAGCCAGGGCATCTTCGGCCAGTGGTAATAATGGCGGCAAAGTATCGATAAACACATCGCCATTGATCACTAAAAAAGGAGCATCACTTTCACCTTCACACAACAGGGGTAATGCCCGCTTAATTCCACCGCCGGTTTCCAATGCCGTTTCTTCGGCGCTGTAACGAATATTCACCCCAAAGGCACTGCCATCGCCTAGGGTTTCGAGCAGTTTATGCCCTAGCCAAGCATGATTAATTACTATATCGACAATACCTAAAGCCGCAAGCTTTTCAATATGATAAATAATGAGGGGCTTGCCTAATACCGGCACTAAAGGCTTAGGTACAGTGTCGGTCAATGGCCTTAAACGCTCACCCCTTCCCGCCGCAAGGATCATGGCTTTCATCGATTTTCCCCTTCGCCCTTAGCACTATTGAATGCCGGCAATACCCGAGCCTGCAGCCATGCCGCCAGCGGCGCTAATTCGGAATAAGACTGCGCGATATCGACGATATAAGTTAAGGTCAGCGGGATATCGGCCATATAGGCGGGTTTATTATCTCGGTAATGTAAACGGGCAAAGATCCCCGCCGCCTTGATATGACGCTGCAACCCCATCAAGTCAAACCAACGCTGATACTGCTCGAAACTGATATCCTGCGGGATAAATTCGTGTACTAAGGCTTGCTGGTAATGTTGCCCCATTAAATCCGCAACCATTGCCTGCGGCCAACGGACATAACAATCCCGCAGCAGGGACACAGCATCGTAGGTCACGGGGCCGATAACCGCGTCTTGGAAATCCAGCACACACAACTGGCCATTGTGCAGCATAAGGTTACGGCTGTGGAAATCGCGGTGCATTCCCACCTTTGGTTGAGATTGGGCATTATCCACCAAAATATCAAAGCTTTGGCTAAGTAAATCCTGTTCACTCTCACTTAGCTCAAGCTGCAAATGCCGCCCTAGCAGCCACTCGGTAAAAATACCTAATTCACGGTGAACAAAGGCCTCATCGTATAACGGCAGGGCCTGAGTCATCCCGGTATCTGGGTTTGTGCTATCAACCACAGCGGCAACCTGGGGTAATAATTCCAAGGCTCGGCGATAATAATCGCCGACATTTTCCGGGGTTAGCACAGATAACAATTGGGTATCGCCGAGATCGCTGAGCAGCATAAAACCTTGCTCGGCATCAAAGGCAATCACTTTTGGAACTGTCAGTCCCGTACTCGCATAGGCATTAGATAGGGCAATAAAAGGGGCGATAGGCACAAGCTGTGGTGGTGAATCGGCGGCAATATAGCTCGCATCCGCAGTTGTTATCCGAAAGTAACGTCTAAAACTGGCGTCACCTGAAATCAACACAGGGGTCACATTGGAGGAAAAATAACGGTTCAGCCACAGGTTTAGGGAAATAAATCTCGGATCGGATAAAGTCATTTCATGGCTCTTAAAGAAAAATTGCTTTATTATAGCTGGCATATAACTTGGAAACAGCTAAGAAATTGAGAGATTTATTTAGCGATGTTGCACTTGTAGTTTGCAACTTTCCCCGTCGATACTTGTCCAGACTAAGAAATCATAATCATTGACCTAAGATGCAGATCCGTTACCTTCTGGCCCTGAGCCTGTTACCGCAATTAGTCCTGGCAGACGAATCTCCAACCGCAACCGCATCCCAATGCATAATCGAACCGCCAGTACCCCGAATCGTATCTCAACCCGGGATGGACGCGGCTGACCTAGATAAAATTCGGATTATTTCCGATAGATCTAATGCCGAAATGGGTAAGCAGGCAATTTTTACGGGTGATGTCGTATTTAGCCAAGGCGATAGACACATAGCCGCCGATGAGGCCATTCTCGATCAAGCCACTGAACAATTCGATGCCAATGGCAATTTAGTATTCCAAGACAGTAACTTTACGGTCACCGCAGAGTCATTACAGGCGCAAATGCGCTCTAATCGCGCCACCCTTAAAGGTGCGCAATATTGGCTCCATGGTCAGCAGGTTCACGGCGATGCCGAAAAACTGCAAATTACCATGAATAACAATTTGATCCTCACTAATACTAACTTCACTACCTGTCCGCCAGACAATGTGTCTTGGTTGCTCGAAGCCGAGAAAATCAAGATCAATAGTGAGGAAGAATGGGGTGAGATTTGGAATGCAAAGCTGAGGGTCGGCGGCGTTCCGGTGTTTTATATCCCCTATATGACGGTCCCTGTATCCGATAAGCGTAAGTCGGGCTTTCTCTACCCAAGCTTTAGCACTAGCACCACCAATGGGTTTGAGGTCTCCACCCCATATTATTGGAATATCGCCCCTGAATATGATTTAACATTTACACCTAACTACATGACAAAAAGAGGGTTATTTACAAAAACCGAGTTTCGTTATCTCACAGGCGAGGCCCAGAAAGGTCGAGTGAACCTAGAATATCTTGGCAATGATGAACTGATCGATGGCAGCCCGAATCGCTATCTGTATAACTGGCAACATCAAGGCGCGATAGACAAAAACTGGCGCGTGCAAGCCAACTTTACTGAAGTCTCAGATAACAACTACTTCAATGACTTAAAGTCCGATGTCAACCGTGCCACAGACAATCAATTGTCCCGTATTGGTGAGGTCAGTTACTTTGAGCGTAACTGGGATATCAGCACCCGAGTACAGGATATTAAAGTCCTCGGCGAAGATGAAAAGCCTTACCAAGTCATGCCGCAGGTGAATTTTAATTATCGAGCCGCCGACTTCTGGAAAAACCTCGACTTTGGCTTTAATTCGGAACTGACTAACTTTTCCCATCAGGATAGTGACGTCAACACGGCGACGCGTATGCACATGGCACCGAGCGTAACCCTGCCCATCCATGGTCCCTCCGGTTCGTTCACTAGCCAAGTGAAACTGATGCAAACCAATTATTGGCAGCAGAATAATGACCCAACCGAAGAGCTAGATGAATCGGTCAGCCGCACTATTCCACAGCTGCGACTCAACGGTCAGATCAACTTCGAACGTTTTACCCAACTGTTTGAGCAAAACTACCGTCAAACACTCGAACCACAGTTTCAATATCTTTATGTAGGTTATGAAGATCAGCGTGGCATTGGCATCTATGATACCGCCCAATTACAGGACGACTACTTTGGTCTGTTCCGTGAAAACCGTTTCTCTGGCCTTGACCGTATTGCCGATACCAACCAAGTAACCCTAGGTGTGACGACTCGTCTATTAGACGATCATAACCAAGAGGTGACTAAATTCAGCCTAGGGCAGATTTTTTATCTTCAAGACAGTAAATTAGGTTACGAAGATAATATTTTCGAACAAAATCAATCAACATCCGTACTCGCGGCCGAGTTAGATACCCGTCTGAGCCATGACTGGTACTTAGGCGCTGCCATCCAGTACGATACCAATACCAGCGATAACAAGAAGACCGAAGTCACCTTAGACTTCCGCCCAGAAGCCAATAAGTTACTGCAACTGAGCTATCGTTATGTGCCCGATTTGTTGAACTCAAATACCAATGATTTAGTGAATATTTCCCAAGCGGGTATTCGCGGTGCCTGGCCAGTGACCGACAACCTCTATTTTGTCGGTAACTGGTACTATGATCTCAATGAAAGCCGCAGCGTCGAAACCTATACTGGCTTCCAATACGAATCCTGCTGCTACGCTGTTCGCCTCAGCTACCACTACCGGATCAAAACCAATTACGATGACAACATAGGCTCGGCCGCCATTGATGACAGAGAGCAGTTTGAAAGCGGTGTCTACTTAAACATCGTCATCAAAGGACTCGGTGGTTCAGGCCCGTTAGGCGTAACAGATATGCTCAATGACGGTCTATTTAACTACAGAAAACCGCTTTATCTGAGGAATTAGCAAAGAATTGTGATAGATTGCTGAACCTCAAGCAGGACTGAGAGTCCAAACAGGTTAATGAAAGCAGTGCGACGCCCTCACAAACAGGGAACAAGGTCGAGTTTAACCGCCGATGTCGCTCTCTTTCTTGAGTCGCCAGCAAAATAACACTGAGGCAACTCGCTGTAATTTCGATATAAATGGTAAAGTTAACTTAAATAAGCCGTCGAACCTGACCTTAGAATGTGCCAAGGATTTTGTGGATGAAACCCAGTAAACATCTGATTTTTGCTTTATTTGCACTCGCCATCAGCCAACCTACATTGGCCGCTCCCCAGCAACTCGACCGTGTCGCGGTTCAAATTAATGACGGTATTGTGCTCGAAAGTGAAATCACTAACATGATCGACACAGTTAAAGCCAATGCCAAAGCGGCAAACCAGTCGCTACCATCCGACAGCGCTTTACGTACCCAAGTTATCGAGCGCTTGATCTTAACCCGCCTACAGCTGCAAATGGCGGATCGTATCGGCCTGCATATTGGTGATCTACAATTAGACCAAGCCATTGAAAACATTGCCCGCGAGCAAAAAATATCCGTGGCGCAAATGCAACAAAAGATCGAAAGCGAAGGCCTAAGCTTCAGCCAATACCGTGAGCAACTGCGTGAGGAAATCACCCTAGGTGAAATTCAGCGCATCCAAGTACAACGCCGCATCCAAGTGTCACCACAGGAAATTACCAGCCTAGTCAAACTGATCCAAGAGCAAGGTATGAAGGATGTGGAATACCAAATCGGCCACATCCTGATTGACGTGCCAAGCAATCCAACCAGTGAACAACTGGAAGCCTCAAGCAAACGTGCCAACATCGTCTTAGAGCGTTTAAAGGCAGGTGAAGATTTCCGCCGTACCGCTATCGCATCTTCCTCTGGCCCTAAGGCACTGGAAGGCGGTATTTGGGATTATATGAATATCAACGAAATGCCAACGCTTTTCGCTGAAGTGATCAACGGCGCAAAAACCGGCGACATTATTGGCCCAATCAAGAGTGGCGCAGGTTTCCATATCATCAGGATCATGGATGCACGTGGCCTGCAAACCAAAGAAATTGAAGAAGTCAGAGCCCGTCACATTCTGCTCAAGCCATCCCCTATTCTGTCTGAAGACCGCGCTAAAGCCATGCTGGAGCAGTTTCTAAAACAAATTCGTTCGGGTGAAGCCAAGTTTGAAGACCTAGCCCGCCAATACTCAGAAGATCCCGGTTCAGCGACCAAAGGTGGCGAACTCGGCTGGGCGGAGCCAAGCATTTATGTGCCTGAATTTGCCCAAACGCTAAATAGTTTAAGCCCTGATCAGATCAGTGAGCCCTTCCGTACCACCCACGGTTGGCATATCACTCAGTTAGAAGAGCGCAGAAAAACCGATGCCACGGATCAGTTCAACAGTAACCGTGCACACCAATTGATCTTCCGTCGCAAATTTAATGAAGAACTGCAAAACTGGCTAGACGAAATGCGTTCTGACGCATACATTGAAGTCTTTGCGCCAGAGACCAACCGAGGTTAAGTAGAATTGACCACTAAACGTATTGCCGTTACCCCAGGCGAGCCCGCAGGTATCGGCCCCGATTTAGTCGTACAACTGGCTCAGCAGGCTTGGCCCGCTGAGTTAGTCGTTTGTGCGGATCCTGAATTATTGACGAGTCGGGCGAAACGGCTCGGTCTGCAAGTGGTTTTTCGTCCCTATCTGCCAGATCAAGCGCCAAGGCCTCAGGAGGCCGGCACCTTAACCATAGCGCCATTCAAATTAGCCAGTGAAGCCGTATGTGGTCAGCTCGATGAGCAGAACAGTCCTTATGTGGTTGAAACCCTTCGCTATGCCGGTGAAAAAAACATGAGCGGTGAGTTTGATGCCGTCGTCACAGGCCCAGTACATAAAGGGATTATTAATCAAGCAGGCATTTCCTTTAGTGGTCATACGGAGTTTTTTGCCCACCAAGCAAATTGCCCCGATGTGGTCATGATGCTAGCAACACCGGGATTGCAGGTAGCACTAGTCACCACCCATATTCCGTTAGCCTATGTGGCAAAGGCGATTACACGCCAAAGGTTACACCATATTATCAAGATCTTACATGCCGACCTTATCAGTAAATTTGGCATTATCTCACCTAAAATTTATGTCTGTGGTTTAAACCCCCATGCGGGTGAAGACGGGCATTTAGGGCGGGAAGAAATCGATGTAATCATCCCCGCACTGAATGAGTTAAGGGAAGAGCATCAAATGAATAT
>NZ_PFGL01000028.1:0-56082 GCF_002783505.1 Shewanella sp. CG12_big_fil_rev_8_21_14_0_65_47_15 | reverse complement strand
GCTTCCCGTTCTCAAGTCACAGGGATTTGGCAAATCGGTAAACATCACCTTAGGTTTACCCTATATCCGTACCTCGGTTGACCATGGTACGGCGCTCGATCTCGCGGGTACAGGCAAGGCCGATATCGGTAGTTTTGTCTGTGCTCTGAATAAAGCCATTGAGTTATCCTCAACAAACTAAACGATTACATTATTAATGAGCAACAAAGTACATTTAGGCCACACGGCCAGAAAGCGTTTTGGACAAAACTTCTTAACCGACGGCAATGTGATTAACCGTATTGTGGGCGCTATTGCCCCCGATAATGACCATGTGATGGTGGAAATCGGCCCAGGCCTTGGCGCCTTAACTGAGCCCGTCGCACTCGCAGTCGATAATTTAACCGTAGTGGAATTAGACCGCGATCTGGTTGAACGCTTGCACCAACATCCGGTTCTTAAGGATAAGCTGACCATTCACCAAGGCGATGCCCTGCAGTTTGATTTTAGTCAGCTCAGCGTTCCAGGTAAAAAACTCAAAGTTTTTGGTAACTTACCCTATAATATCTCAACACCACTGATGTTCCATCTGTTCGAATTTGCCGAGCAAATCGAAACCATGCACTTTATGTTGCAAAAGGAAGTCGTCCTACGCTTATCGGCAAGCCCTGGTTGTAAAGCCTATGGCCGTTTAACTGTTATGGCACAGTACTTCTGCCAAGTCGTGCCCGTACTGGAAGTCCCCCCCCACAGCTTTACACCGGCCCCTAAGGTGGACTCTGCGGTTGTACGTCTTTTACCCTATGCAGAAAAGCCTTTCCCGTGTAAAGATGTCAACGTGCTGCGCCAGCTGTGCACTACTGCATTTAACATGCGCCGCAAGACATTGCGCAATAACCTCAAACATATGCTGAGCGATGCAGAATTTGAGCAACTAGGCATAGATCAAAGCCAGCGACCAGAGCAGATCAGCGTCGAGCAATATGTGGCGATGGCGAACATGGTATGTGATAAAAGAGCGTAATTAGGCTAAGAATGTTGGGCATGACTGAGTGCCCAACCTCATTGCAGGAATGAAAATGAGCGCATTGGACACCTCGATTAGGGTCGAAGTCAAGACTGAGTATATTGAGCAGCAATCCTCCCCCGAGGATGAAAAATACCTCTTCAGTTACACCATCACCATTATCAACCTCGGCGATCAAGCGGCAAAACTTGAAACCCGCCATTGGATCATCACCGATGCCAATGGCAATACCAGTGAAGTTCAAGGCGCAGGCGTTGTGGGTGAAACCCCGACAATCCCACCGAATACTGCCTATCAATATACCAGTGGCACTGTACTCGATACGCCCCTTGGCATCATGCACGGCACTTATGGTATGGTCAGCGAGTCGGGGGAGCATTTTCAAGCGATCATTAAACCCTTCCGTTTAGCAACGCCTGGTCTGTTACATTGATTTAGCTGTAGAAAGGATATTGTGGCCCATTATTTTGTTGGTGATATTCAAGGCTGTTTTGTCGAATTACAGAGATTACTCGCAAAAGTCGACTTTAATCCATCCCGAGATGAACTCTGGGCTGTGGGAGATCTGGTTGCGCGGGGCCCTGATTCCTTAGCCACATTGCGCTATTTTCAATCCCTCAGCGACTCGGCCAAAACCGTATTGGGCAACCATGATCTGCACCTGCTCGCCCTCCATGGCAAATTAAAACGGGATAAACCCGGCGATAACCTCACACCACTGCTCAATGCACCCGATATCGATGGCCTAGTAGACTGGCTGAGGCATCAACCCCTAATGCGGGAATTACCCGAACAGCGAGTCATTATGACCCATGCAGGTGTCCCACCCCAGTGGTCGCTAGACATCCTAAGACAAGAGTCGGCACTGGTCAGCCATGCCCTCAAACAAGCTGACTATCTTGAGGCTTTAATAGGTCAAATGTATTCAGATATGAGCGTCCGCTGGGATCCCACATCATTAGGCCTCAACCGATTATGCTTTTGTATTAACGCGCTCACCCGCATGCGCTACCTCTATGTTGATGGACACTTGGATTTTGCCTGTAAACAGCCCCCTGAAGATTGCACTAATCCACAGTTACGCCCTTGGTTTGAATTTACATCGCCGCTACGCCAAAGCCACACATTAGTCTTTGGCCATTGGGCAGCCCTAATGGGGAAAGTCAACGATCCCCAATTAAAAGCGTTAGATACGGGATGTTGCTGGGGTGAACACCTTACCCTATGGCATCTTGAAAAAGACCAAAAAATTACCCAAAAAAGGTTAAAAAAGAGTTAAACTAAAGTCAGCTATGGTCGATAAACGACTGTGCGCCTAAGTCCTGAATTTTATAATCTTTTCGTTTGGAAAATATAATAATAACCGGAGTATCCTATGAAAGTTAATGTAGCCACCAGAGTCATTGGCGGGTTTAGCATTGTTACGCTTTTACTTGTGTTGTTAGGATTTACCTCCTATCTAACGAATATAAGTCTCAAAGATAGTTCGGCAATGATGCAAGAATTAAGCTTGCCAGCACTTAAGGCCACTAACCATCTCACCGAGAGTTTAAGTGAGCAACAGCGTCAGGTTCTTATCGCCTATCACGCCCCAAAAGCGGCTAATATTCCCGATATTCGTCGGGTATTCGATGAACATAGCAGCCAATTCAAGAGCGAGATCGTTAATCTCACTCAATTAGTCAAAAGCCAAACAAATTTACCTTCTCTAATCTCGCAACTGAGTGGCAGCTTCTCCACCTTCGAACGCGATAGCCTAGCGATGTTTACTGAACGCGAAGCGGCCCTGAGCAAGCAAGAACAGTTAGTTGGCTTGAAGAAAAAACTCGAGAATGCCGCAGATGATGCCTCCTCGGTTCTGCTAGATGTGATCGATCTTGAAACTAGCCAAAATCCGGATGCCCAGAGCCTTGCTGCATCGGCAAGCGCGATAGACACTAGCCTTGGCAATCTCATTACCACAATTGCCGATTTAGTCAGCAACGAAGAAATGAGTAAACATGAGCTGATCTCAAAAGAACTCGATTACATCCTAGGCGAAACTAAAAATAGACTCGAATATGTCAATCGCCATGCCCAGGGCATTGTTGATAACGACACCTTAGAATCCATTAATCAGGATATAGGTAAAGTGCTAGCCCTCTTTGAAGGGCCAAACTCGATGTTGTTACTGAAATCGAGCCAATTGAAACACACTCAAACATCGAACAATCAATTAACTGTTATTGAAAAAGATGCAAAAACCATCAATCGCAATATGGAAGATGTCAGCAATAACATCGAGTCAGTTGCGGCCAATATGAGCCAAGAAACCATAGCTAAAATTGATACGGCAAGTTTTAGAACCATCATAGTCGTACTGATTGCGATAGTGGCAGCCATTATCATCAGTATCGCCGTCGTCAATCCATTAAAACGCTCACTCAATCAAGTGAATAACGCCCTTAATGTCTTAGCCTCCGGTAATTTAACCCATAAGCTAGATGACTCTGGTCACGATGAATTTGCAGAGCTCGCTAAAAACTGTAACCGCCTGGTGGATAGCCTACGTGGATTGATTATTGGCATTCTAGATCGGTCAAACCAACTGGCCGCCGCCGCAGAGCAAACCTCAGCCATCACGGCGCAAACCACCTCTGGCATCCAGGAACAAAAGAGCCAAGTAGATCAAGTCGCTACGGCAACCACAGAACTAAGCTCGAGTGCACAACAGGTTTCACTGAGTGCCGATCAAGCGCTGGAACAGATCAAGCAAGCCGATCAAGAAACCCAGCATATGCGCGCCATTGCCGAAGAGAACAAACGCACTATCTTGGCCCTAGCCGACGAAGTAGCAAAAGCGGGCCTAGTGATCAACAAAGTACAATCCGACAGTGCCTCCATAGGCTCGATTCTCGATGTGATCCGCGGGATCGCCGAGCAGACTAACCTACTAGCACTGAATGCGGCGATTGAAGCGGCACGTGCCGGCGAGCAAGGACGCGGCTTTGCCGTGGTGGCAGATGAAGTACGCAGTCTTGCCTCTCGTACCCAAGTATCTACCCGTGAAATCCAGCAAATGATTGAAGTGCTGCAACAGGGGGCAGAGCAAGCCGTAGCCGCCATGGATATGGGACGCGCCCAAGCAAATGCCTGTGTGGAAAAAACCGAGCAGGCCAACTTAGCCCTAGAAACCATCAGCCAATCAGTGCATAAGGCCTATGATTCGGGAACCCATATTGCCCATGCCGCGCAGGAACAAAATTTAGTGAGTCAGCAAGTCTCCGAGAAACTGGAGCATATAGCAGCCATCTCCGAAGAAACCGCCATAGGTGCCGATCAAACGGCTCAGTCGAGTCATCAGGTAGCCAAATTAGCCGAAGAGCTGCAAGCCTCAGTCGGTGAGTTTAGGGTCTAGATCCAACCACTGGAGTCAAATAAGGGCCGCAATGCGGCCCTTATTTTTTATCTCACTAGATCGCAGAGCACGAGATCCGCAGAGTATTTTTCAGACATAAAAATGCCGAATAAAGATTCGGCATTTAATTGCGATAGGTTTTAACAGGCCAATAAACAGGTAAGTATATCGATGGCTTGTTTATACACTAAGATCGCGATTATTCTTCTTCGCCACCCGCAGCTGCACCTAAACGTTCTTTAATTGCTGCTGTGATTGGGCTAGCACCATGGCCATTACCCTCTGCCCAAGCTTGAATCGTCATACCGTCCGCTTCGGGAACACTCAGTTCAGTGACAGACAAACGCTTTGCCACAAACTCACCGGCATCGTTTGCATTCGCGCCATAGGCTGTACGCAACAGGCTTTGACCATCACAACTGATACCGCTATAAATCTGACGTAATTTCACGCGGCTTTCTTTTAACTTTTTACGTAAACGGTTTTTATCGTTCGCTTTTACATAGTCGCAGATACTGGCGACTAAGGGATCTGCTTCGGCGGCTTCTGCCGTTGCTGGAACAGAAACATAGCTAAAACCGATGAGTGCAGCCAAGGCTACAGGCATAAGACGCATCCGATACTCCTTAAATACTTTCTTATAATTTTGTTATCAATTCTGTATGGTCTACATAGATATCTAACGGATATTAGCCTCTTTGGTGTTAGCAATTGGCGATTAACCTCGATAACCCACAATTAGTTATTTCAGTTTTACCGACACTCAATGCCCAACAACATCTAATACCATAGACATATTGACAATCCATACGCACAGGGTACACAACAGAGTAGGTAATTTAACATTTTTTTGCCAAATTGATAAAGCGATATTCCAGCCCATCGGCATTTATACTAGACAAGGATTCCGTTTCCTGCCAATTATCTCCATCCCATTCAGGGAAATAGGTATCGCCTTCAACCTCTAAGTCAATTTGGGTTAAGTAGAGAATATCCGCCTGGGGCAAAACTTCAGCATAGAGCTGTCCACCGCCGATCACCACCAACTCTTCACATTCACCCGCGGCTTGCTTTGCCGCATCGAAGGACGCCACACAGGTGACACCCTCAATCATGAGGCTGACTTGACGCGAAATCACGATATTATGTCGTCCAGGAAGGGGTCTACCGATGGATTCAAAGGTTTTGCGTCCCATCACCACGGGTTTGCCTAAGGTCATCGCTTTAAAGTGACGCAAGTCCTCTGGAAGATGCCATGGCATTTTATTGTTTTTTCCAATGACTCGATTGTTTGCCATCGCGGCTATCATAGCAATGCGCATGCTCACTCCTGTGTTGTGGGGATATTAAAACTATTGAATAACGGGACGGGTTCTAAAATACAGCAAACTCGGTAATGCGAGCCCAACCGATAGAGCCCCCAAGATAAAGACAGTTTTTAAACCATTACTGATCACTTGCCCCGTCAGCTCTTGACTCACCTGCGACTGGGCCGTCAGCTGCACTAAGGCAATCACAGTATTAAAGGCATAGGTCCCAGGGATCATTGGAATAATGGCCGCCACAGCGTACATTAAAGGTGGCGCTAAATGGCGCTTTGCAAATCCGATAGTGATAGTACCTACGATCGCCGCAGCCGCAAACGTTGCCCACTCGATAGGAAGACCAAATTGTAGCATTAAGGTACGCGAGCTGTGGCCTATCGCTCCGGCTAAGGCGCAGTAGGGTAAAAAACGCTTGGGCACATTAAAAACCATAGCAAAACCCACGGCCGGAATGGCCGAAAAGAAAGCGTCATGGAGCAATATAGTCAACAATTCCATCATAGAAAAATACCGCCAAGTTGCATCGCAATGGTGATGCCAATCACAGATGAAACCGTCAGCAAGGTCGCGTGCCCCCAGCGGGAGATGCCTACGTTCATATGTCCTTTCACCATATCCGAAATCGCATTAATCATCGGAAAACCCGGCACTAGCATTAACACACTGGCAGCCATGGCGGACTGCGGAGTTTCGCTTAGGGAAAACAGATACCCAGTTTGGGCAATTAAGCTGATAACAAAAGCAGTGACCGCAAAATTGACCAGTAAATTAAAGTGGCGTTTAGCGATCGCGAGACGAACTGACATCCCAACTGCCGAGGCAAAAAACGTAATCACACTTGCTGCTATATCACCGCCGAATAAGTGACAAAAACTGGCACAGGATAAACCTATCATAGGTATGACTAGCGATGGAGGATAGGTTTTAGGCTCAATACGTGCGAGACGCTTACGGACTTCATTCGGTCCATATAGGCCCTTTTCGGCCAATAAGCAGATACGTTGTAATTCACAGACTATGGTCATATTAATGCCATGCTCACGAATACGACGGGTTGTCGTGATGCAACGACCGTGAACCAAACTGGTCAACACAAGGGAATTTGAAGAAATAGAAAGCTCAACGCTGGCAAGGCCCAAAGCCTGACCTAGGCGCTGACTGATTTCTTCAACTAAATCAGATTCTGCACCGTAGGCCAGTAACAGTTGTGCTACGCGCACAACCTGCCGAGTAATATCATTTTGAGTATCAGCGTACACAGCGTTCTCAAAACTAAGACATGAGTATTATCTTTGGTAGATCACTTCTACATCGTAGTCGTCATCATCAAAGTCGTCATCGAAATCATCATCATAATCTTCATTAATGGAATCCAGATTGGCTTGATGATAATTATCCCACTTGAACTCGACTTCATCGTCAGGATTAACTTCATTGTCTTCTGGTGGAAGACTCATAATATAATCCAGCAACTTCAAGGCTAGCTCTTTGGTGCCTTCGCGGTTATAGGCGGAGATAGTATAGACATCCCCCTCCCACTCTAGTTCTTTAACGATGCGCTCAACCTTCTCTTGCAGCTCTTCTTCGAGCAGCAGATCGGTTTTGTTAAAGACTAACCAACGCGGTTTACCCGCCAATTTAGGGGAGTACTTTTCAAGTTCACCCACAATGGCACGCGCCGATTCAACCGGATCGGTTCCATCGATAGGTTCGATATCGATGATATGCAGTAAAATACGGCAACGCTCAAGGTGCTTTAAGAAGCGAATACCTAAACCCGCACCTTCGGCTGCTCCTTCGATGAGACCTGGAATATCGGCAATCACAAAACTTTGGCCAGGACGCGGATTGACCACTCCTAAGTTGGGGACCAAAGTCGTGAAGGGATAGTCGGCAACTTTAGGCGTAGCACGGGACACGGCGCGAATAAAAGTCGATTTTCCCGCATTGGGCATACCGAGCAAGCCCACGTCGGCAAGCAGTAATAGCTCAAGCTTTAGGCTACGGACTTCACCGGGTGTTCCTAAGGTCTTTTGCCGCGGAGCACGGTTAGTACTGCTCTTAAAACGAGTGTTACCTAAACCATGGAAGCCCCCCTTAGCGACTAAGAGTTTTTGACCATGGGTGGTCAAATCACCGAGCACTTCCTCAGTCTCATGGTCAATGGCACGGGTTCCCACGGGGACTTTTAAGATCAGATCTTTACCGCTATGGCCGGTACAGTCTCGACCACGACCATTTTCACCGCGCTCAGCCATGTGAAAACGCTCGAAACGGAATTCGATTAAGGTGTTGAAGTTTTCATCGGCCTGCAGATAGACACTGCCGCCGTCACCACCATCACCACCATCAGGACCACCATCAGGTACATATTTTTCGCGTCGAAAACTTACGCAACCGCTACCGCCGTCGCCCGCTTCGACCCTAATTACTGCCTCATCGACAAACTTCATACTTACTCCTGGCATCGCTGAATGAAGGAATTATACCGTCTAACTTCATCGGCCGCCAAAAAACTCGAGATACTTTGCTCCCAATCTTACCTGCCAACACCCTCAATCCGGTAATGATTTACCAAATTCACCATTGATGCAGTGTAAATAGAAGCATAAAAAACAGAAAGCCCCACCAATGGCGGGGCTTTAACAGTATAAGCTAGGTTCGAAAATTAAGCTTCGATGCTAATAAACTTACGGTTATTAGGACCTTTAACTTCGAATTTCACTTTACCGTCGGTCAGAGCAAACAGAGTGTGGTCACGACCAATACCCACGTTTACACCAGCGTGGAATTTAGTACCACGTTGACGAACGATAATGTTACCAGCTAGAACTGATTCACCGCCAAAGCGCTTAACACCTAGACGTTTACTTTCTGAATCGCGGCCGTTACGAGTAGAACCGCCAGCTTTTTTATGTGCCATGAGTTAGACTCCTATTATGCGTTGATAGCAGTAATTTTAACTTCAGTGAACCACTGACGGTGGCCCATCTTCTTGTCGTGGTGCTTACGACGACGGAACTTAACGATAGTTACTTTCTCGCCACGACCATGACTGACTACTTCAGCAACGACTTTACCGCCGGCTACTAAAGGAGCACCAACGTGCACAGTTTCACCGTCAGCGATCAATAAAACTTGATCAAATTCAACAGTTGAACCAGTTGCAACTTCTAATTTTTCTAAACGAACTGTGTGGCCAGGGGCTACACGGTGTTGTTTACCACCACTTTGAAAAACAGCGTACATAGCTATTTTACTCCGATATTCCTAACACGCTGGCTCGCACTTTTGGGAGGCAGGGCGCTACAAAAACTTTATTGACAATGGGCGCGGAGTTTACGCGAAGAATCTATTTCTGGCAAGCCCTAATTAGGAAAGAATAAAAAAAGGCCGGAATAACTCGCACATTAGTAGTGCTAGTGCTGTCATATGTCAGAATTTTAGGTAAAATTCATTCTATATAACACGTGAGCCTAAAATAGAGGCCGGGTACGTAATGGCCCCACAACCAGAGTCTATTATGGATTTAAACGCTATTCGTCAACTGGCTGACACTGATATGCAAGCAGTCAATCAGCTGATATATAAACAGCTTGAGTCAGATGTTGCCCTGATTAACCAGCTAGGTTTTTACATTATCAATGGTGGTGGTAAGCGTCTTCGTCCTTTACTGTCGGTACTCGCAGCTCGCACAGTAAATTATGAAGGCGAAGCACATTTAAAACTCGCAGCCATTATTGAGTTTATTCACACGGCATCTTTATTACATGATGATGTGGTGGATGAATCAACCCTAAGGCGTGGCCGTGAAACCGCCAACGCTCTATTTGGCAATAGCGCCAGTGTACTGGTTGGCGACTTCCTATATACCCGTTCATTCCAGATGATGACCGAACTCGATAGTATGCGAGTACTGCGGGTATTGGCCGATACGACTAACGTACTGGCGGAAGGTGAGGTGTTGCAATTAATGAACTGCAATGATCCTGACACCACTGAAGCAAGCTATATGCGGGTGATTTACTGCAAAACGGCTAAATTATTCGAAGCGGCCACTCTACTTGCGGGTGTGCTAGCGGGTGCGACGCCAGAGCAAGAAATCGCCTTAGGCGACTACGGTAAATATTTAGGGACCGCATTTCAGTTGACCGATGATTTACTCGACTACACAGCCAATAGTGAAGAGTTAGGTAAGAATATTGGTGATGACCTTGCCGAAGGTAAGCCCACGTTGCCGCTTATTTATGCCATTACCCATGGTACTGAGGAAGAGAAGCAACTGATCCGTCACGCTATTGAACAGGGTGATGGAACCCAAGCGATAGATAAAATTGTGGCCGCATTACATCACTGTGGTGCATTAACTTATACTCAGCAAAAAGCCATTGAAGAATCTGAAAAGGCCATTGCAGCACTCGCCGTATTACCGGACAGTGATTTTAAAACCGCATTAATCTCACTGGCGAAAATATCCGTTGATCGCAACCACTAAGGTACTGTGATATAAAATAAAAATGCCTTACAGTGTAAGGCATTTTTTATTGTTAAGTATTAAGCTAACCGACGCTTAAACTTGCCACTGAATGGGGGTTTCTCCCCTGACAGCCAACAACTGATTCACCTTAGAAAAATGACCACAACCAAAAAAGCCACGGTAGGCGGATAGCGGTGATGGGTGCGGCCCCGATAACAGTTGGTGCTGAGGTGCGGTGATCACTTTGCCTTTCTTTATCGCATGGCTTCCCCAGAGCACAAAAATAATCGGCCTTGCTTGCTCATTTAACAATGCTAACGCTTGGGTGGTGAATTCTTCCCAACCGGCATTGGCATGGGAATGAGCTTGACCTTGCTCAACGGTTAATACCGTATTGAGCATTAATATCCCCTGCTCCGCCCATTGGGTTAAATCGCCATGGCTCGGGATCTGAAACCCGGGAATATCATTGGCCAACTCTTTGTACATGTTAGCGAGTGACGGTGGCGGCTTAATGCCACGTCTCACAGAGAAACACAGACCATGGGCTTGATTGGGGCCGTGGTATGGGTCCTGACCAATCAACACCACTCGTACATTTTCTAGGGGCGTCGTTTTAAATGCATTGAAAACATCTTCCTTGGGAGGGTAGATCACTTTGCCTAATTGCCGTTCTTGATTCACAAATGCAATAAGTTGCTGGTAATAGGGTTGTGCGCGTTGATTTTCAATAAAATCCTGCCAAGTCGAAAAAGTCACCGTTATTATCCTCAAATTACAATGTGCTTAGCTTAAAAGTCAGCGGCGACAATAACAAGCCAAGCGTTATTTTATTGTGCGTTCTCAATCAATAAGAGATGATTTTGATTTAAAAACAACAAGATTAAGTGCTATAGTGCCGCCAACTATATATTGTCAGTTTGTATCCTATGTCCACTTCAAACTTGAGCCAGCAACATCAATCGGGCTTCACCTTAATTGAACTCGTGGTGGTGATCATAGTACTCGGCATTTTAGCCGTTGTTGCTTTGCCTAAATTTATCAATGTGCAGCAGGATGCTCAAATTTCGACAGTAAAAGCCACAGGTGGTGGCTTTAAATCGGGAATAAATCTGGCACACTCAGTCTGGGCAGTAAAAGTAGGCTCTGGACCTAAAGAAGATTTACCCGTATTTGGTACGGCGCAATCCGAACAAGTCGACTTCAACAGCTTCGGCTGGCCTGCGCAGCACTATATTTACGGGAATGAAGCCTCACCCGTTTTAGACAATGTAGAAGATTGTGTCTCCGTATGGGAAGTACTATTTCAAAACAGCCAGCCCAGTGTCTCTCGCCTTAATGTGGATGCCGTAGAAACCGACTACAAAGCCAGCTATATCAACCCAAATCAATGCACTTACTTTTATCGGGCCAATAATACACTGTCGATCTATTACGACTCTAGAACCGGAACTGTAACAACCGACCTAGATCCCAATAGTTGATGCTTAACGATCCCTTCTTAGGCTAATTAAGATAGAATCGTCCATCAGAATGTATTAATTTTCAGAGTGAGCACTATGACGGACGCGAGCAACACCACCATTTTTGAACTTGCCGATCAATTTATTGCCTTAGCCAATCAACTAAGCCAGCAGGAAGGCGATGTAGGTAAAGTCGGCACTGCACTGCGTTTTGCTGCGGCGCGTTTTAATGCCTTCGAGGCGGCAATCAAATCTGCGGATTTAGGCGCAGAAAAAGACAGTGCCCTAGAATGGTTTAGCAGTGAATTCAGAGAGATGCTGAGTGACAATTTAGACGATCATATAGCGAATCCACCTATTATCCAAGAAACGGTGGCAGAAGAAACCGATCATTCAGTGCAAATGTTTAAAGGCTAATCACGCCCTTAATACATAGTGATAGCATAAATACGCCATCGATTGATGGCGTATGAGTTAAAACAGACGATTTACAATAAATAACTAGAGTGTGTACACCACACGGATAGCTAACAGTATCAATACCGCACCAGACAATTTATCAATCAACCCCGCTTTTTCCCTCAGCCTAGGCAATACACTCGAATGGGACAAGACTAACGCAATTAAGGTATACCAGAGTCCATCGACCACTAGGGGAGTTAACACTATCAGTGCTTGTCCCGTCAGGTTATCTGCCACCATCACAAACTGGCTAAACAAGGCTAAGAAAAACAACATAATCTTCGGATTAAAAAGCGAAATAGCGATGCCATCACGGGCGGCTGTCAGTGTATCCGTCGCTTCCCCTGCGGCAAGTTTTGCCTGCATTCCACCGTTTGAACGTAGGGCTTGGATCCCCATCCACGCCAGATATAAAGCGCCGATAATCGCAATGCCATTAAAGACTAAGGGCGCCTTTTTAAGGACTACGGCCAAGCCTAGTAATGTCACCAGCGCATAAATCCCAATGCCTATCGAATGGGCCCAAGCGCAGACTATGCCCTTGCCCCGCCCACCCCCTAAGGTATGGCGCACCACCATGGCTAAACTCGGCCCAGGGGACATCGCCCCCAAGCAACAAATAGCCAATAACCCTAACCAAGTACTAAAACTCATCTATGTGCCTTAAGGAATAAAAAGGCCCTCCACAGGGCCTTAAACTAAGCTGCTATTCTAACATTTGCCTATCGAAGCGTTAACTCTAATCGGCTCTGCCTGTAGTCAATAGCGCTATTGAGGATGATAGAAAGCCCGAATATCTTTCACTAACTTGGCTAAAGACTCGGACTCTATATACATCATGTGCCCAGCCTTATAGTAATGCATGCTCACTCGACTATTATCTATACCATTATCGGCAAAGGTATTTTCGGTAGCAAAAAAGGGCGTTGCAAAATCGAAGTAACCGTTACCGACAAAAATCCGTAGATCTTTATTTTCACGCTGTGCCTGCCCGAGATAGGGTGCGACGTTGACATAATGCATCTGCTTACCACTGATATTCCAGTTCCAGCCACGGTTGACATCGACGGAGAGCACGTTAAAAGGACGGGATAAGGTCACGCCCAGATCGTCATACAGATATTGGTGCATGGCCGCGGTATAAGCACCGTCGATGCCATACCCCGATGGGTCGTTATCGGTCGAGTCGCCACCGCTGTCATAATCTTTCCCCGTATAACGGCTGTCTAACCGGCCTATGGTCAAATCTTGATCCTTAAGTAGTTCCTTAGTGTAGCGACTGGCACTCACTCGCAGATTAACTCTGTCTAAATAGTGTTCACTGAGGCCTGTAAAGCGTGCCAAATCTTTACGCACCGCTTGATATTCGGCGGGTGCTAAACGACTCCCCTGTAGTAACGCGAGGGCATAATCCTTAATCGCAAATTGACGCGCCTGTTCAATAAATGCCTCGAGCCCCAATGCCTTATCAGCATCACTGACCTTGTTATGATAAAACGCTGTGGCCGCCATCGTCGGTAAAAACCCAATATAGGGCTGGTTATTACCCGGCTGATAGCGCGCATGGCTAAAGTCGAGAATAGATGAAATCAGCATAATCCCATTAACCGAAATATCGGTCCAACCGCCCTGCAGTTCATCCACTAAAGCGGCGGCGCGGGTAGTGCCATAGCTTTCACCCGCGAGGTATTTGGGGGAGTTCCAGCGTTTATGTTCAATCAACCAGCGACGAATAAACTCGGCAATCGACTGAGCATCTTCTTTAACCCCCCAAAAATCGGTCCCCTTCTTATCGCCTAAGGCACGACTAAAGCCCGTGCCGACGGGATCGATAAACACTAAGTCTGACTCATCGAGCATGGAATAATCATTAGGCTCAATGCGATAAGGCGCGGCGCCATC
Source organism: Shewanella sp. CG12_big_fil_rev_8_21_14_0_65_47_15 (assembly GCF_002783505.1). Classification (GTDB taxonomy): domain Bacteria; phylum Pseudomonadota; class Gammaproteobacteria; order Enterobacterales; family Shewanellaceae; genus Shewanella. Next base: position 42,050 of record NZ_PFGL01000028.1, on the reverse strand, counting down.
ATCCTTGGCATCACTAGGGACGACGACACGTTTAGGGCCAAATAGTCCCATATGCAGCCAGAGTGATGCCGAGCCTGGGCCACCATTAAAAATAAAAGTCACGGGGCGTTTACTGTTGTCTTTAACGTCATCCCGTAAATAAGTGATCGAAAAAATACTCGCTAGCGGTTCGCCCTTATCGTCCTCTAAAATGGTCTCACCACTTATCGCCTGATAGCTAATTTTCTCGCCTTGGATCGTCATCTTATGCTCGGTTTTGACAATCTCAGGGACAATCTTGTCAGCCTTATCCTCTACCTTTTTACTGGGTTCAGCATGGCCTAAGGCTGAAAAAAGCAGAAATAATGGCACCAGCAGATACAAAAATTGCATGTTAAACAATCTGTTACCGCATCTTAGGCTTGTCATCATCTTTCCTTTATTGGTGTTATTTATAATCTGCCCAAGCTTACAAAGAGTGCGCGATAGGCGCAAAAACACAATTGCAACTGAATGCGTCAAAGGACCTATGGGCTTTCATATGCTGGTAGTCCGAAAATTCACCATTGCTGGCGAACTCAATGCCATAGCAGCGGCACAGGCCCGTGAATTACTGCAATAAAAAAGGCTGCAGAGCAGCCTTTTTTGCTTACTTCACTTCAAATTTATAAAAGCGCTATTTCTTGAAAGGTGGGTTAGAAATCGCTTCTATAAACGGTTCACTTAAAAACGGTTCACTTAAAAACGATAGTTCACCCGGCCATAGTAGTAGCCGCCGTTATAATCGAATGGTCCACTCTCATAATACACACCACCCAATTGACCATAGGCGTAATCATCACCCATTTTCAGCTTTTGCGCTTCTTGGTCGAATAGGTTGTTAGCCCCCACGGCCAGCGTGAGCCCATCGAGTACTTCATAACTGACTTCAAGATCGACAGTCACAGCTGAATCCGCGACCTCAGAGCCCCAATCAGAGGTATCATCGGCATGGGTTGCATAGTATTCGCCATAGTAATTACCCCGCAGTGACATACTTAACTTATCCCAAGACTGAGCCCAGGTTAAAGTTGCACGGTGGGCAGGAATACCATCCTCTAATCGACGCACTTTACCCTCATCTGTAGTCTCAGGATCGTATTTATCAACACTAGTATCGGTCCAACCATAGGCAAGACTGAATTTAGCATTTCCTGATAAAATTTCCGCATCATAGGAGGCGACGATATCGATACCTTGAGTCGTGGTATCGAAGTCGTTGGTGTAATAACTTACCCCTTGAATTAACTCAGGGAACTCAACCCCCGCCGCCCGCAACGCATCATAGTCTTCAGCTTTAACATCAATCTTACTCGACTGAGCAATACGCCCCTCAACGGCAATATTGTAGTAATCGACTGTTAAGAAAAAGTCTTCATACTCGTATACTGCACCTAATGCATAACTTACAGACTCTTCAGGCTCTAACACTTCCCCGCCATAGAATGCCGCAAGCGGATCGGTGGGTGGTGCTATAAAGGTCTGGATCAACTGGCCATCAATAATCGATGTCTGCGTGTTGACAACGTTTTCTTGGCCCACAGTTGGCGCTCTAAAGCCCGTGCTGTGTGAAGCGCGGAATGACAACTCATCTGTCGCAGCATACTGCGCCGTCAGCTTGTAATTTAACGTATCACCGAAGGTAGAGAAGTCTTCGTAACGCAGCGCTAAACCGAGTAACCAGTCATCATTTAAATAGGCTTCTAAATCCGTATAAATACCAATATTGTGACGGGAATTTTTACCCGCAGACTCAGGGCCAAAGCCTTTAAATCCATGCGAGCCTATGCTGAATCCTTGCTCGGCATAGGGACCGGCAATCCAAGAAGCTTCATCACCTTGAAAAATCTCAAATGACTCATTACGCCATTCAAAACCAGAAGCAAAACTAATGTCTTCGATGCCGCCTAAGGTAATAAAACGCGAGAAGTCGAGGTTAACTGTGGTTTCAACTTGCTCATAGGCACCGGTATCAAAATCAGTTGGGGTATCTAATCCCAATGATGGGTTTAACGAGTTTTTAAGGCCGAAGCTGGCTTTGTTACTCCCCGTACCGGCGCTGAAATCGTAATTCCACTCGCCGATATCGCCCTTTACACCGGCGAAGAAGGACATATCTTCAATGGTCCCAGTGAACTGCGGTGTATAACCACCGGGGAAAATTTGGTTCATAGCAAAACAATTGGGATCGGCAACCATCGCCTTGTATGCGTCTGTATCTAACACGTTGCCATCAGAACCGTCCGCATTTTTAGGAATTGGCACTAGCACGCAAGACGATTGATCACCATTTATAGCTCCGACTAATAAGTTACCGCCTTCTGGAGGGGTATACACATTACTGCGATCCTGCGGATTACGATAATAAAATCCCCCCACAGCATCGCGGGATGACAGGTTACCAAAGGCATAAGCATGCATATTGGCATTAATGTCTAGGCCCGAATTGATAAAGACCGAATAGTCATCATTGATTTCAGGATTGCCCCATACTTGAGCGGGGTCATTAATGAAAGTATTACCTTGTTCAGTTAAGTTAGCCGCATCGGGCCGCTGCACACTTCGACTGGTCGCATCGGCATTTTTATACTGGAAGCTTAAGTTAACAAAGCCATTATCCGTCAGCGGTAAACCGACATCGCCTTCGACCGTGGTCGTGGCACCGTCACCCTCGTAATATTCTCCCTGGGTCACTGTGATGGAGCCACCCTCGGAATTATCTTTTAAAACAAAGTTCATTACCCCAGCAATCGCATCCGAACCGTACTGCGCAGCAGCGCCATCACGCAATACTTCAACTTGTTTCAATGCGGACCCAGGAATAACAGAAATATCAGGACCTTGAGCACCATCGTTAATACCACCGCCCTGGAAGGCAATCACAGCTGCGCGGTGACGACGCTTGCCATTGACTAGCACTAAGGTACTGTCGGATGGCAGACCACGTAGGTTAACGGGACGGACTAAAGTTGCGGCATCGCTGATAGGTTGAGCACGAGAGTTAAAAGAAGGGATAGAAGTGACCAACATATCTATCATATCAGTCGAACCATTCTTCTTAAGGTCGTCACTACTGATGATATCAATAGGCACGGGGGAATCGCCGATCGAGCGTGGAGCAGCACGGGAACCTACAACCGCAATTTTCTCGACATTGTCATTTTTAACGGCTGTGTCATCTTCTTCTGCCATTGCCTGTTGACTCATTAAACTACCAGACAGTGCCAGAGTGATTGCCAGACTAACCGCACTCAATCCAAACTTTTGCTTTTTTGAGGTCATCATTACTCATCCCACCTGCTTATTATTTTTAGAATACCTGACCTGCTCGATCCGATTTTGATCCCTAAAATCTGCAACTGTGGTCAACACAAGTTATTTCACATAACAGAAACATTCTTATAACAAAATAAATGCATTCTCCAGTAATAAATACAACTTTTTGGCAATTTAAAAACTATTTTGTTAGATATCAATGAGCTAAGAAGCAATCTTTTTTACAGTTGGCAGTGCTATAAACTTTATACCGCGACATCTCACAACGATTCACCGAGTGCAAGTGAGTTTTATAGATCCAATGGCACACGATATATCGTGAGCTGGATTATCAGGATATACTCGAGCACTAATCTGCTACTTTGGTCCCTAATCCATGACGCTACCATCCGAGCCCAAACAACCACTGGATAAACATTTTCTGCCAGAGAACCAATTGCTGCTCAATGCCGTAGGCGAAGGTATTTATGGTTTTGATTTAAATGGAAATGCGGTCTTTATCAATCCGGCAGCCGAACGCATGACAGGTTGGAAAAATGAGGAATTACTGGGTAAAAATATCCACAATTGCCACCACCATAGCCATGCCGATGGCAGCCATTATCCCCAGGAAGATTGTCCGATTTACAACACCTTGAAGGATGGCATTAGCCGTGAAATTACCCATGATGTGTTTTGGCGTAAGGATGGCAGCAGTTTTCCCGTGCATTACAGTTCCACGCCCGTTTACCGTAACAATGAACTCATTGGTGTAGTCGCGATATTTCGCGACATTAGCATTCAAAAACAAACCGAACACTCACTACGTCAGGCATTAGCCCAAGTACAGGCCCTATCGGAACGACTCGCCTCGGAGAATCATTACCTGCAGGCAGAACTAGCCGATAAGACAGGTGATGTGGATATTTCAGGCAATAGTGCCGTTATTCGCCATATGATCCAGCAATTGCATATGGTCGCGAATACCGATAGCACAGTGTTGATTTGCGGTGAAAATGGCACGGGAAAAGAGTTAGTTGCCCGCAACTTACATCAATTGAGTCGCCGCAAAGACAAGCCTATGATCAGTGTTAACTGCGCCGCATTTTCGGCATCTTTGTTAGAAAGTGAACTCTTTGGTCACGAGAAAGGCGCATTTACTGGGGCCACCAGTCGCCGCAAAGGTCGATTCGAGCTGGCCCACCAAGGTACTTTGTTCCTCGATGAAGTGGCCGAATTAAGTTTAGAAGCCCAATCGAAGTTGCTGCGAGTCATCCAAGAACAATCCTTCGAGCGCCTCGGTGGTAGCGAAACCATCCAAGTGGATATTCGCTTAGTCGCCGCTAGCCACCATGATCTGCTCAAGCGGGTCGAACAGGGATTATTCAGGATGGATCTTTACTACCGCTTGAATGTATTCCCAATTCAAGTGCCGCCGCTACGCTCTAGGCTCGATGATATCCCCGAACTCGTCGGCCATATACTGCATAACCTCAATCGAAAACTTGGTAAAAAAATTCTCGGCGTCAGTCAAAAGGGGCTGCAAAAGCTCATGGCTTACACATGGCCAGGCAATGTGCGCGAACTGCAGAATATTCTCGAACGCGAGGCCATTCTCTCCCAAGGAGAAATACTGCATATTCATACTATGCCTACGGACAATGCCCCAGCAAACCACTTATCCCTTCAGCCACACACTCTGGCAGAAGCAGAAGCGCTTCATATAGAACAAACACTTAAGCGATTGAACTGGCGAATATCTGGCCCTGCGGGCGCCGCAAATGTACTAGGCGTGCCGCCGAGCACCTTAAGATCTCGTATGAAAAAACTGGGGATCCAGCGTCTATCGCATGACAACTAATTTACATTCCACACCTATATCCACGATATATCGCCACTTAGCGATATATCGTGATAAGCGAAAATACAAAATAAAACTTTATTCATAAATATCAACAAGTTAAATTTATTTTATTCTTGGCCTAGCGCTTGCTATAGGGAGGCGAATCTTATTTAAGTCGTTAGGACCTCGATATGCCAAAGAGTGACATCATCCCAAATGCGGATGCCCCCCCAGCTCCAGCCAAACACTATATTCCGATCAGGGACATTTCCCCCCCGCCCAACACAGCAGTGAATCGCTCTAGTCGCATTCATTTCCGTGAACAAAAAGGCGACTTTCAACGTCTTAGAACTATGATGAACAGCCTATTAATAATGCTGTTTTTTGCGTTACCATTTATCTCCATCGATGGCCGCCAAGCAATACTCTTAGATGTAGACAAGCAGCAATTTTTCTTTTTTGGGATCACGCTCTGGCCACAGGATTTTACGCTATTAGCGTGGATCTTTATTGCCGCCGCCTTCGGCCTATTCTTTATTACCGTATTCTGGGGCCGAGTCTGGTGCGGATATCTTTGCCCACAAACCGCGTGGACCTTTATCTATGTGTGGATAGAAACGCGCATCGAAGGCAGCAGCAATAAACGTAAACAACTCGATAAAGCCCCTTTGACCAGCATTAAACTCGGCAAGCGCAGTGCAAAGCACCTACTCTGGGGATTCGCCGCTCTGCTCACGGGTTGTGGTTTTATCAGCTATTTTATTCCTGCCCGCGAACTCTATCTGGAAATATTCACTGGCAATGCCAGCTTCTGGGTGACGAGCTGGGTGTGGTTTTTCGCCATTTGCACTTACCTCAATGCGGGTTGGATGCGTGAACAGATGTGTTTGCATTGCTGCCCCTATGCGCGTTTTCAGGCCGTCATGTTCGATGCCAATACTAAGACAGTGACCTATGATACCCAGCGCGGTGAATCCCGCGGCCCGCGTAAACGTAAGCAAGAAAGTCATCACAGAGAGAGTAATCTAGGTGATTGTGTCGACTGCAATCTCTGTGTTGAGGTTTGCCCCACGGGGATCGATATTCGTAATGGCTTGCAATACGAGTGTATCAACTGTGGCGCCTGCGTCGATGCCTGTAATGAGACCATGTTGAAGTTCGATTATAAACAGAACCTTATCGGCTACATGAGTGAAAATGATCTTAAGGGCGTGAGCTATTCCTATTGGCGCTCGCCGCGTTTCTTAGGCTACGGCGCGGCGGTAGTTATTATGCTCATAGTGATAAGTTTGGATTTAAATAGCCGCAGCGAGATCCAGCTTAACGTTATTCGTGATCGTCAGAGTCTGTATCGCGAAACAACGGATAATAAAGTCGAAAATACCTATCAACTGAAAATCCGCAATAAGACGCAGCAAATCAAGCAATATCGAGTCGCGGTGCTGAGTGAAATGCCCTTTAGTCTCATTGCCGAACCTATTATTACCTTGGCCGCGGGTGAACAGGTGGACTATCCTGTCACAGTATTAGCCGATAAGGATGCCATCCCCTCGGGACGCAAAATGATCCAATTCTTGGTAACGGATATTCAAGAACCAAAGCAACAGGTTAGTCAAGAAACCGGGTTCTTTAGCCCTTAGTATTAGGCCTTTAGCTATTAATATCACAGCCAAAGCAAATCTATATTAACCGTAATCGGCGCTTGGGGAATAAACCCAAGCGTCGTAAATCTAAGCGCCGTAAACCCACACTGCAGCGCATCAAGAAGCTCAAACTTAAGCTATAGTTAAGCCTATACTTTAGAGTAAAAAGGCTATTTGTTACATAAAGATACCTTTCTTGGCATAGCGATGTTTTTCACGATAAGCATTGACCTTAAGTGCTAACAACCTCTAACCTAAACATCTGTTTAATTCCGAATAATAACAACTAATAAACATCATCTTTGAGGTAGTTCAGCATGGCATACGATCAAGACTCCCAACTCAAACTCAACTACTCATCACTCGTCGATCTCATCGAGAAAACCAGCCTACGCTATGGCGATAAACCCGCCTATGCCTGTCTTGGTAAAACCAGCAGTTTTAATGAGATAGAACGCGATTCACGTTACTTTGCCGCCTATATACAGCATAAAACTGACCTAAAACCCGGCGATCGCATTGCCATTCAATTGCCCAATATTACCCAATTTGTTATCGCGGCCTACGGCGCACTCAGGGCGGGGCTTATCCTAGTTAACACTAATCCACTCTATACTGAACGTGAGCTTATCCATCAGTTCAATGATTCTGGTGCTAAAGCCTTAGTCGTGTTATCCGACCTATTACCGACCTTAGCCAAGGTCATCGACAGTACCCAAATAGAACTCGTCATCTCCACCCACCCTTTAGATTTAATCGATCCACATGTGCAGCCTAAGACGGGTCTTAAGAATGTGGAGTTTTGCCAGCTCTTAAAACAAGGGGCCGAACTGCCCTTCATCCGCTTAAATCCTAAACTCGATGACCTCTCGGCCCTGCAATACACGGGGGGCACCACAGGGTTATCCAAGGGTGCCATGTTGACCCATGGCAATATGCTCGCCAATGCGGCACAGGTCAAATCCCGCATTGGCAGTGTGATCACCGAAGGCGAAGATATCTTCGTTGCACCGCTGCCGATTTACCACATTTACGCTTTTATGGTGAATTTAGTGCTGTATTTCGAGAGCGGCGGTTGCTCGGTATTAATTCCAAATCCACGGGATATTGCTGGCTTAATTAAAACACTCGCCAAATATCCCTTCACTGGATTTGCCGGACTCAATACTCTGTTTGTCGCCCTATGCCATCAACCCGAGTTTAAGGCGCTGGACTTTAGCCACTTAAAAATCACTATCTCGGGCGGTACCGCACTCACGGCCGCGGCGGCGAATATTTGGCAGCAGACCACGGGCAATATGATCAGTGAAGGTTATGGATTATCTGAAACTTCGCCAGTGATCTCACTCAATGCGCCCGGTTATCAAAAACTGGGCACTATTGGTAAACCTGTGATTGGCACCGAAGTTAAACTTTTAGATGAAAACAACCTTGAAGTGCCCTTAGGTACGGCGGGGGAACTCGCCGTCCGCGGCCCTCAGGTGATGCTCGGATACTGGAATAACCCACAGGAAACCGTCAATGTAATGACCGCAGATAGTTTCTTCAAAACCGGCGACATTGCTATTGCAACCGCTGAAGGTTTCCATCAAATTGTTGATCGCAAAAAGGATATGATCATAGTCTCGGGCTTTAACGTTTATCCCAATGAGGTAGAAAATGTATTAGCCAGTCATCCAAATATCATTGAGTGTGCCGTGGTGGGCGTAAAAGATGAACATTCGGGCGAAGCGGTCAAAGCCTTTATCGTGCTCAAGGATGACAGCCAAGATCAGCAACAGGCTAAAGAGGCTATTTTAACCTATTGCCGCGGGCAATTAGCAGGCTATAAATTGCCCAAAATAATTGAATTTATGACGCAATTACCTAAGAGCACTGTCGGTAAAATTCTGCGCCGCGAGTTAAAAGACAAAGCATAAAAACAACATACCCAGTAGCTAGTCTGAGGATTTCAGCTAGCGACTGGGTCGATTGTTGCTTAGACAATATCATTCAAAGCGCTGGTATTGGCCTCTTCGGTTAACAATTGCAGACTGGCAAATTCACGATATAAGGCATTGGTTTGCATCAACTCTTGGTGGCGACCGCAGGCAACAATCTCGCCCTTATCGAAGACAAAAATCCTATCTGCATTGATTACCGTCGATAAGCGATGGGCAATAATTAAGGTGGTTTTGCCCGCCATCAATACGTCCAGCGCTTGCTTCACTTTCTGCTCGCTCACCGCATCTAAGGCGCTGGTCGCCTCATCGAGTAACAATATCGGTCTGTCGGCTAGAATCGCCCGCGCTATGGCGATCCGCTGCTTCTGCCCACCAGAAAGTCGCACGCCACGCTCGCCTAAGTAGGTTTGATAACCGTCAGTAAACTCGCTAATAAACTCGTGGGCACGGGCCGCGATACAGGCATCTATGACTTCTTGCTCGGTCGCATCGACTCGGCCATAGCGCACGTTTTCAAGTACATTGGTCGCAAAAATCACCGAGTCCTGCGGCACCAGAGCAAACTGCGCCCGCAGTTCCTGTGGCAGAAGCTTAGCAATATCAATCCCTTCCAGCCGAATACTGCCAACGCCAGGCACATAAAAGCGCTGCAATAACTGGAACAAGGTGCTCTTACCCGCGCCACTTGGTCCCACTAAGGCAACCCGTTCACCCGCGGTAATAGCCATATTGAGCTGTTTTAGCACTAAGGTTTCTTGCTCTGGATAGGTAAAGTTGAGCCCTTCTATCACTAACTCGCCACTGACCTTGGCGGGTAAAGTCACAGGATTCGCCGCAAGGGGAATATCCACTTGTGTTTCAGCCAGTTCGATTAACCGCTCGGCGGCGCCGGAGGCCCGTTGGATCTCGCCTATCACTTCGCTAATGGTCGCTACGGCGCCCGCGACCATCACAGCGTAAAACATAAAGGCCGATAGCTCACCGCCCGTCATCTTACCCGCCATCACATCGTGGGCACCGACCCAAGTCACCATGGCAATCGCGGCGATACTTAAAAACATCACGGATGAAATCAGCAAGGCACGGTAACGAATGCGACCACTGGCCGCGGACATCACATCTTCGACGCGGGTATTGAATAAGCTACGGTCTTTATCTTCGTGGCCATAGGCTTGTACCGTATGGATTTCATGGAGTGTTTCATCGACATAGGCACCGAGATCGGCAACCCTGTCTTGGCTTTCCCGTGCTAACACGCGTACCTTGCGACCGAAAAAAATCACTGGCCCTAGCACTAAGGGGACAGCCAATAACACTAATAAGGTCATCTTAACGCTGGTGATCCCCATCATGACTAAACCGCCAAGCACAGTCACTCCCGAACGCAGCGCCATGGACAAACTCGAACCCACCACGGTTTGTAGTAAGGTAGAGTCGGCGGTAAAGCGAGAGATCACTTCACCAGTGCGCACCTTAGCGTAAAAGGCGGGTGATAGTTTAAGCAGTTGATTGTAAACAGTAAGACGAATATCGGCGCTGACCCGCTCACCCAACCAAGTCATCAAATAGAAGCGGCAAAACACAGCTGTGCCACTGACCGCGGTAATCCCGAGCACTAACAATATGATTTCATTCAGTCGCTGCGCATTATCCCTTACAAAGCCTTCATCGACCATCAAGCGCACACCTTGGCCCAATGACAACCAAGCGAGTGAGCCAATCAATAGGCATAGCACTGCCGCGGCGACTTTCCATTTATAGGGTTTAAGAAAGCCTGCAATCCAAGGTAGCACGGCTCTTTGCCGCGCAGAGATAGCCAGTGTTGGCTTAAGGGAGTCCTCAGGCAAAGGGCGAGACGATGGTTTATCCGTCTGTGATGACTGTATCTTGATGGGTTCGGGTGATTTTGCTCTTGGCTCGGCCACGGTGACATCCTTTAGGGGTAATCGTAAAGCCGCTAACCATGCCGCTTTATGGTTAACATGCGACCTGCTGCGGGTAAATTCAAGGGCTCAGGCGGGTGTTACTGAAGAAGGATAAAACAAACCCGCAGCCTGTGCGGGTTTATTTAGCTCGCTAAAGTAAGAAACTTAAGTGAAAAACTTAAGCGACTTGCACATTCTCTGGGGTTTTGGGTGTGCCATGGTGACCGTCACGCTGCCAATTTACATCGAGCAATTCGGCACCCGTTAAACTAAAGGCTTGACCAAAACCTTTCACGTAAAGCCCCTGATGTGGCGCCAGTTTATAGAGATTAAAATCGGTCAATGCTGCAAGGTTGTCCGACATTTCCCCAAAGCGTGCCGATAGCACACTGACGCCCTTACTAAAGGCTGGCGTGCCGCGGGGAATCACCACGGCAACGGCATCGAAGGTCAAACGCTTGCGCGCAAATACCGATTTAGCCGCTGTTTCATCTTCGACTAACATCACTGAAACCTTAGATGAGTGCTTTAAGTTATGTCCATGGCGGGCAAGATCGCTCACCAAAATGTAAAAACCATCATCGGCCAAGGCAAATGGCGCATAACTCGCATTGGGTTGACCTTCGGCGCCTATGGTGGCCAGTTGCAGGGTCTCGCGCTGCTGTTTAAAGGCTTCGATTTCGGGTAGTAACTTGTCCCTTAGGCGCTGTTCCTGTTCGGTGATTTCAGGCTTCATTGGTTATATTCCTTAAATACAATACGTTAATCTTGCAATTTAGAGAGTGGCTTGTACCGCGGCAAAGGTGGTTGCAAGGGCCTTAAATTGGCGAACCTGTTCAGGGAACAACGCTCTTTGCTTATCACGACCCAAATACACTTTGAACACCACCTCACCTTCGCTGCCGAAGAAGTTGATCGAATGGCTTTCGCTGCCTCTAAAAGGGCGGCTGATCAAGGCGATACCACGCATCCCCTCTAGTTTGAGGTGGCCATGCAGCCCATCTCCCTTGCTGTAGAGGTTGTAATAACCGTGGGCATATTTCCCCTGGGGAAAATCCCCTTTAAATTCAAATACACTGCCCGAAAGCATCACTATCGTGGTAAGCGTCCCCCACTCGGGTAAGGCTTGCAGTAATGTATCTAGCTGAGTTAAAGGCACAAACACTACTTGCCCCGGTGGCAATGTGGCAACCACTTCCATCTCAGGGAGCCCTAGCTCGCTGGCAAGCTGCGCTGGCATTAAATCGGCTTGTAACTCAAACCTTTGCCTCAGCTCTGCCTGTTTTTCAAGCTGGGCTAGAGGCACATTGGGATTTTTCGGCACACTGAGTTCGGGATCTGCCCCAGTATCTTGTATCGTCTGCATTCGCTTTCTCCTGATGGCTTGGCCTAGAACATATAACGCGCCGATAATTTCATATTACGGCCCGGTTGATACAAGGTTTGCCAGGCCTGCTGATATTGCTCATCACCAATATTTTCAATGGCAAAATCGACTCTCACGCCGGACATCACACCCATTGTGGGTTCCCAGGCAAGGTAGACATCCCAAAGGGTGTAATCATCGTACTCTGCCACGCTATGGCCATCGGGGGTGTTCGACTGCGTTGCCACATAGGTCACCCGTGTGCCCAGTTTCATATCGCCATCCATAATGCCTTGGGATAAATCGACATTAAACTTATTGGCAGGGATACCTTCGATAGCATCGCCCGTTTGGCGGTCTTCGCCATGGGTTTGGCCATAATTCATCGCTAGGCGAGTCTGGCCTATACGGTAACGTCCGCTCACTTCAAAGCCCGTTAGCTGCGCATCTTCGACGTTATTCCACGAGGTCGTTTGCTCAAACCCTGGAATACCATGCCAAGGATTAGACACTTGCTGCACGATAAAATCGTCCACATCGTTGCGGAAGATATTGAACGTTAACGCCAACTCATCATCGCCGGCGAGATCACTGAAACGCAGATCCGCTTTGATTTCTTTATTCCGTGCGGTTTCAGACTTTAGATCTGGATTGGTCGCAAAGGTGTTACACAGACCCTGGGGTAAAAATCCGGGAATGGGCGGAATGCAGTAATGGGTTCCACTGGAGAACATTTCTTCCACCGTTGGTGCTCTAAAGGCTTGATCGTAACGTGCGCTTAGGGTCAACCAAGCTTGGGTCTGCCAAATCAGTCCGAGTGACGGGGATAACTCATTGTCATCGGAGGATAAGTTTAAATTATTACTGTCAGTCTTAAAGCTGTCGTAGCGCAATGCCGCATCGAGGTTCAAGGTTTGAGTCAGTTCGATATCGGCCCGGGTAAACGCGCCCCAAACCTGAGTCTCACCATCGATATTCCCCGGACGCTGACCCGCCTGCCCCTTGTCGTCACGAACGGTTTCGATAGTATCGCGGTAGCCATCGACACCATAGGTCAGCTTAATTATTCCTAACTGCGAGCTGTTATTTAAATTAACGCCAACGGTGCGATATTCAGTACTATCTAGTTGATTTTTAGTGACTCTGTCCTCATCGTAGTCGGTGCTGTTCCAATACACTTGCACCTTAGTATCTAGGTACGGATTGTTGGCAGGATGCAAACTGTAGTTGAGGGTCACGTTTTGATCGTCAGTCTTACGACGCACTAAGGGCACTGAGCTACTCACGGCAGCCGAGGGATTACTGGGCACTAATTCATTAGACTTGTTGACCCTTGCCGACAATTCCAAGCGTGAAGCCTCATCGGCCTGCCAACCAAACTTGGCTAAACCACTGCTGCCTTGGGACGCGCTGTTATTGAGGGTTTCGTCATTGCCGGTGTTGATGTCGTTGGAGTCGTAGTAAGAACCATTAAGCAGCCAGTCAATAGTGGCTTGTTGACCGTAAATGGCACCGCTGGTTTTAGTACGGGAGCCATTAGTTTCATAACCTTGCTTAAGATAACCGCCGAAGCTTTCCTCTGGGGCTAAAAAATCCTGCGCCGACTTAGTATTCTGGGCGACGACGCCCCCAAGGGCACCGCTGCCCCACAAACTGCTGGCGGGACCACGCAGCACTTCGATGGACTTGAGTAATTCAGGATCCATAAAATAGGAACCTCTGTGGCCCGAACTGGTATTTTGTCTCGCACCATCAATCGTTTGAAGGACTCTATCACCGCTTAAACCACGGATCTCAACCCCCTGGGATGATGCCCTAGGTCCATTGGTGACATTGATATTGGCCTCATTTTTAAGGGCATCGGCCACGGATGCGGCCTGAGCAACGGTGAGCTGTTCTTCGCCGACGACGGTGACGCTGCGACTGGTTTCCGAGGCTTTTTCGCTGATCCTAGTTGCGCTGACTAACACTTCGTCAAACTCGGTTGCCACGGTTTTGTTATCCGTATCCTGTTGAATAACAGGTTGAACACTCTCCGCTGCCGCTAACGTAAAACTTAACGCCGTAAAACTTAGCGCCGTACCACTCAGTGCCATCGCGATCACTAACGGCTTTTTTCTCATCTCTTCATCCTCAAGTGATAATTTGTAAGCTCAAGCCAATTCAATTGCGCACCACTTTGCCTAGGTATCAAGCTCTCAAAGTAATGCCATTGAATGACTTTGCTGTTTTTTTAAGCGCCCAATCGAGCAATTGAAGGCACTCTACCTGAGACAATTAAATAGATCAAATAGAAATCATTATCATTTGCGATCTTATTTATATTGAAGTATCTTAATTAGCAAAATGGCTTTAAGCGTCGAGAGGCCGATTTTCAGGAGAAGAGATTGCCGTGACACCGAAACGATATCTGGCCTTTGGCGCATTAACGATTGCCATCCAAACTGGGGTTATCGCCTCTCAGCCTGCGACAACGCTGTTAATGTCTGACTCGGCAATGATGTTACAGAAAGTGACGTTACAGAAAGTGACGTCACAGAAGGCGGCGTCACAGGACACTGGCGTCAACCGCGTTAGCGTTAATTTTGCCGCCGCAGCCAAACAGGCCACACCTCAAGCCAGCGTGGCTCCCATAGCGCAGACTAAGCCGCGAGTGAAAAATATCTCCGACACCGAGGCTAAACCTGAACCTAAACTTGCACATAAGCCCGAACCTAAGCCTGTCGATAACGCAGCGAACCGCGGGATAAAACCGCTTAAAGAATTAAGCGCAACTGCAACGACTCAAACAGCTGATATCGCTGAGGCTAACAGCCGTTCTGCAGATAAAGAGTTAACGCCAAGCACTGTGGTAGCAGAGACTGTAACAACAGAGAAAACAGAGACGCCCCCCATTAGCCAGGTCGCAGGCAGCAGTGTCCAAGCTCAGGGTCTAAAAAACCAAATAGTGGAGTTGGCTAAGCCAGTGTTTACTTCACCACCTCCCCAACCCACTTACCCACGGATAGCACGCAAGAAAGGATTAGAGGGCACGGCGACAATTGAGGTGATGTTCAATGAACTCGGTGAGCAACTGGCACTCAGGTTAGTCAAAAGCTCGGGTTTTAGCCTGCTCGATCAAGCGGCGCTCGATGCGGTAGAAACCTGGCAATTTGAAGCGCCGGCCCCAAGGCTAGCAAGCCACTACAAAGTCAGAGTTCCCATTCGTTTTGCACTCAACTAGCCTGACTTAACAGTACTTTTTTGCCCTTAAAACGAGTTATCAAACTGAAATAACCCATGATTGGAGAGGCTTAATGCCCATGACAGATTTTTCTTCTTTACACTCACAACTTGGCGTACTGACTTGGCCGCTATTGTTATGTGCATTTCTAGCACTCATGATCTGCCTCGAGCGAAGTGCCCTTTTCTTGCACCAAAGCGCGCTTGTTATCCTGCCGAAAAAACAGGCTTGGGTACAAAATCTACGCAGTTCAACCTCACAGCCTAACACCGACAGCGTCAACGCTTTGATAGCGCAAACCAGTGCCCAGCAGGATCTACTCGCCCGCGGCGCCACCCTGTTACTGAAACAAGTCCACCAGCCCAAAATATTGCGGGAAGAATTACTCAGCCTATGGCTCAACAAACAGCAGCGGGACTTACAAGCTGGTTTAAAACTGTTGCAGGTGATCGGCATTATTAGCCCATTACTCGGCCTGCTCGGCACAGTATTAGGACTGATAGATATGTTTGCCGAGCTTGGACAATCCCAAGGCCCTGTGACCCCAGCGCAACTGAGCGCCGGGCTAGGACTTGCCATGAACACCACGGCGGCGGGACTGATTATTGCCGTTCCCGCAATTACCGCCGCCCATCTATTTGGGATCTGGGCCCAAGGTCAATGCCAACGCGCCGCCCATGTACTCAATCAACTCAATCTTTGGTTAGCGGGTGTGGAAGAGGTTGCAATCGATACAAATCATTATCAAGCCTTCGCTCGCATTGACAAGACAAAGGCTGATGGCCCCACAGCGCTTAAGACCAACATAGGGTCTCAGGCATGATAAGCACCGATAAATCCTCCTTTTCTCAGGCGGGCATAACTCCGGCAGAGTCATTACCGAGTATCGATTTAACCGCATTAATCGACATTATTTTTATCGTATTAGTGTTTCTACTCCTAACGGCAAACAGCCAATTACTGAGTCTGCCCGTTGATGTGCCCCAGAGTTCGAGTGCCGCTATCACGGCCCTTGAGAATAAGCCTTCTATTGCTATCAATATCATGGCGACCTCACCCCATTGGGCGATTAATGGTGAACCTTTTAGTGACTTAGCCAGCTTTAGCGCCGCATTTGAGCAGCGTTTCAAATCCATGCCAGAGGCCAGCGTCATCATTGCCGCCGATAAAGCCGCGCCCGTGGAGCCCTTGATGCAATTGCTTGCGCTATTACAGACACAGGCCATAGGCCAGACTCAAATTTTAATGGAGCATTAGGAGTTTAACTATGTTGTTTCAAGCGATCCGCTTCCCCTTAAACAGAACCTTAAGAGCCCTTAGGGATGTGTCTACAAATAATATTAATCCATTGAAAAAATGGAAATTAACCATTGCCATTATCGCAGCGTGTGTTTCGGCTAGTGCCTTTAGTGCAGAACCCAATACCAGACTCGTTAGCGCAGGCGCTGGGGTGACAGAGCTAGTGCTGGCCCTCGATGCCGGTAGTCAACTGGTCGCCATAGACTCCACCAGCCTAGTACCCGAAACCTTAGGCCATATTGCCAAACTTGGTTACCATAGAATGCTCTCCGCCGAAGGTATCATCGCCCTCTCACCAACGCTGGTGATCGGTTCGGATGTGATGGGGCCAGAAACCACCCTCAGGGTGCTACAACAGGCGCAAATCCCAGTAGTGCAATTACCCGCGACTAAGGATGAAGCTCAACTGTTGAGCAATATCGATACTTTAGGCGACCTACTCCAGCGCCAGCAAAACGCCATTAGACTAAAGCAAGATCTTCAGGGGAAGTTGCAGAATTTAGCGCTGAAAAAACAACAAATCAGTGGTTCCAACCATCAACCTAAAATCCTCTTTATGCTCCTGCAAGAGGGCCGAGGTGCGCGGGTCGGGGGCAAAGGCACAGCCGCTGACGCCATTATTGCGCTTTCAGGGGCAAGCAATATCGCCGACTTTGATGGCTATAAAACCCTATCCCAGGAAGGCATTTTGTCTTTGCAACCCGACCTGATTTTGCTGTCAAAACGCAGCGATAAACCGGACGAGCAAAGCAGTCAACAAATCGCCCAAGAACTGCTGAAGGAAATGCCGCTGCTCGCCCATACCCCTGCGGGTAAAAATGGCCATATCCAACCCCTGACACCGCAAGCCTTACTCGGTGGTTTAGGCCTCAGCGCCATTAATGCCGCCGACACCCTTGCCAACAGCCTACTCAGTCAAGGCCAGTAATTTATGCTGGCTATCACTTTTGCAAAACCATTCGCCATGGGAAAGGATAACTAAGATGTTGCTCAACCGCTGGCTCTGGCCCAGTCTCCTTGCACTGCTCGGCTTAAGTTGCCTGCTCTCGGTCAGTACTGGCCCTGTGAGCATTAGCCTAATCGACGCCTTAAGTGCGGTGTTTAACTGGGCCACCCAACAAAATGTGGGCAATATTGCTCCCCATGAACAGCTAGTGATCAACAATGTTCGTTTACCTCGAACACTCTTGGCTATGGCGGTCGGAGCCACGCTCGCCCAGTGTGGCGCTGTGATGCAGGGACTTTTTCGCAATCCCTTGGCCGATCCCGGCATTATAGGCGTGTCATCCGGTGCGGCACTGGGCGCAGCCCTTTGTATTGTGTTGCTACCCAATGCCAGTCCATTAATGATCCCCATGAGCGCCTTTGCCTTAGGGTTAATCACGACTCTGGTCGTCTATCGCCTCGCCAACGGTCCAACGGGGACATCGGTCGTATTGCTATTACTGTCAGGGGTAGCCATAGCGGCACTGGCTGGTGCAGGGATAGGGGTGTTAACCTATCTTGCTAACGATATAGCGCTGCGTGATTTAACCCTTTGGCAGATGGGGACAATTGCGGGTGCACAATGGATCTATGTCAGCCTATCTTTAGTCTCCTTAGCCCTGCTTAGTTGGCGCTTTCGCCAAGATGCCACGGCGCTCAATGCCTTACTCCTTGGCGAGGCCGAGGCCAGACATCTAGGGATAGATGTGGACAGGCTTAAACTAAGGCTGATTTTACTCTGCGCCTTAGGCGTGGGGGTGAGTGTGGCCGCTACCGGGATTATCGGCTTTATTGGCTTAGTTGTGCCGCATTTAGTGCGCATGATGTTAGGGCCAGACCATAAACGACTCTTACCTACCAGTGCACTTTTAGGCGCCGCCCTCTTAGCGCTGGCCGATATCGGCGCCCGCGCCTTTTTGCCCCCAGCAGAGTTACCCGTCGGACTTGTAACCGCACTCCTTGGTGCACCTTTCTTTATTTATTTACTGCTACAACAACGTAGCAAGTTAGTCTGAGTCTCTGTTTATGATAACTACCCATTCGAGTCGAGCGCATTCAGCCATCAATCCAGCGCCCGACCTTAAGCTCAGTGTCTGCGGTCTTAATGTTTCTATTGGGCAAAAAAGCGTACTTAGCGATATTAATGTTCAATTTCAGTCTGGCGCTATCACCGCCTTGCTTGGCCCCAATGGTGCGGGAAAATCCACTCTACTTAAGGCATTGTGCCAAGAGATAAAAACGCCCTCTTCGAGTATAAAACTGGGCAATATTCCCTTGGGTGATTGGCCAAGGGCGGCACTGGCAAAATCCTTGGCAGTACTGCCGCAGCACGCCAGCCTTACCTTCCCTTTTGCGGTGTCAGAAGTGGTGTCCATGGGTTTGTATCCCTTAACCCTCAATTACAAAGATGGGGAAACTCTCGTTGCCGAGCAACTCGCAAAAGTGGGCTTAACTCATCTTGCTAAGCGCAGTTACCCGACCCTATCCGGCGGTGAGAAACAGCGAGTCCAGCTCGCCCGCGTCTTGACTCAGCTCAGTCAATCGCCGTTCCCGCCCATACTATTACTGGATGAGCCCACCTCGGCATTGGATCTTGCCCAGCAGCACAGAGTGCTGGAACTGGCCCAGCGGTTAGCCCATGAACAGGCTTATACTGTGGTCTTAGTACTGCACGACCTTAATCAAGCAGCCCGTTATAGCGATCAAATTCTGGTGTTAAAACAAGGGCAAATAGTGAGTGAAGGCAAGCCTAGTGAGGCCTTATCGGTTAAGACCATACGCCAAGTTTGGGATTACGAACCTGTGTATGTTCCCGCTCCCAAGGGGGGACATCCGCTAATTTTTTAGTGAAATGAAGATATTGGCCCTGAGTTTTATCTCAGAATATGGCTATAATCGGCGCGAGTAGACTTTTAGCCCGTACAGCCCAAGTAGGAACTAGATGAAACCCAGTATCTCAAGCGAAACTCAACAAGAGGCCTTAGCCGCAGCCAAGGCCACCCAAAGACCGGGACAAACTAAAGAGCAAACTAAACTCATCGCCCAAGGGATTGAAAAAGGCATAGCCGAATACAAGAAACTTCAAAAAGCCAAAGCCCGCGAACGGGATAAGTTCCGTAAACAACAGTTGAAAGCAAAATCACGCCCAGCAACTGAAGACGAAGATGCGGATACTTTTACCGAACATCTTGCTCCCCAAGGCCAGTTTACCAGCGCCACTTGGGTTGCCATCGCACTCTTACTCTTAAGTTGGATTGGATTTGCAGCATATTGCTCTTGATTAGTGGTGGTATCGGCTTAATAACGGGTTATTCAAAATGATTAGTTAGCGGCGGTTATCCCAATCAAATCAGCAATATCCGTCACATGAGTATCAACCCAGGCACTGCTGATCGGCCCCCAAGTCACCACTCGGTAGTAGCCCGCATTATTACGATTCCCCTCCTGCACAAATTCGACACTGATACCTATATCCTCAAACGCCGCAATGGCATCCTGTAACGTACGCCGCGGCATACCAGTTAACTTATTGAGTGATAATAGATTATGGCGTTCGTCATCCATCAAATGCGCTAAATAGAGCTTACGTAAAAACGCCTTATGTTGCTTTGAAACCTGTTGTGAAACTGGCTGAGGAAGTGGCATAGGATGACTCATTAAAAAACCAAGGGAACTAGTATTAAAACTACTTGATATTCAGCTAATAAGGCAATAGCCAGCATTAAATTGTTGCCCTTTTCCCCATAACCCTTGCATACACTCCATGCATACAGCTAATCACTGTGTGATGCTCAGCCTTGGCGCAGGGAGTTCGCTTAGCGATGCCCTGCTCGTCCGATAAAGCGGTCGATAGTTTGGAACGACTATTTAATGAGGAAATTTTAGCAAAAGCTTGTATTCGCCCCCCAATCGCTGTTATTCATAGGGTAAGTCTCCCGCGTAGAAAGAATGCCAATATGAACCAGACAATCACCGCAGATCAAGTGCTTAGCTTTTGGTTTGAAGAAACCCCTGCCAAATATTGGTGGATAAAAGACGCCGACTTTGATGCACAGATCAAAGCGCGTTTCGAAGGCGTTCTGCAACAAGCCAAACGGGGCGAACTCGCTCATTGGCGTATAACGCCACAGGGGCGATTAGCCGAGATTATCGTGCTAGATCAATTCTCACGTAATATTTACCGCGATACCCCTGCCGCCTTCGAAGCCGATGCCATCGCCTTAGTGCTCGCCCAAGAAGCCGTCGCCCAGCAGGCCGATTTAGCCCTCAAGCCGAAGCAGGTTCCCTTTCTCTTTATGCCCTATATGCACAGTGAATCGGCGGCCATTCACCAAGTGGCAGTAAAGCTTTTTAATCGTGAAGCGGCGCAGGCTAACCTCGAATTTGAACTTCGCCATAAGGCCATTATCGATAGATTTGGCCGTTACCCCCACAGGAATAGCATTTTAGGCAGAGAGTCGACTGCCGCCGAACTAGCCTTTTTAACTGAACCAGGCTCATCCTTTTAATGCTGAATATTTGAATAAATTGAGTTGAGACTTGCCTAGACGCGCTACACTTATTCAAGTGAGTCAGGAAATGGTGTAGCGAGTCTCAAATACAGCAGCTTCTGAGCCCAATGGAGGATTGAGTCATTTATGTTTCATAATAAAATCATCTCCAATTGCTCAAATACTTCCCCTAACTGTTGCAAATTGATAGGGTTACTCGCCCTATTCAATTATCAAATTAGCCAAGCGACCGAGCTTAAAATTGGAGTGAGTCTTTCAATTCCCCCCTATGTGATCCAAGAGACTAACAGCGGACTCGAACTCGAACTGCTCCATCAAGCACTTGCCGTCAAGGGACATAACGCCTCAATTCAATATCTCCCCCTTGCCCGTACTTTCCATGAGCTAAGGGAGGGGAAACTCGATGGCATTATCAATATCAAAGAGGGCATGATCGATAAGGTATTTTACTCGGATGTCGCCATCACCTACCAAAACTGCGCCATCACTCTTGAAAATAAAAACTTTAATATTAATAGCATAGATGACTTGCGCCACCTGAAAGTGGTCGCCTTCCAGCGCGCCTCGTTTATGCTAGGGGAGGAGTTTTCCAGCATGGCTAAGGCCAATAGCAGTTATCAAGAGCAGGCGCGGCAAATACAACAGGTATATATGTTGATGAAACATAGGGCCGATGTGGTTGTGATGGATAAAAATATCTTCAAATACTATTTAAAACAGGCCTACCTTGAAGGAAAGCTGACCGATAGAGAAATGAAGCAAGTTGCTGTATGCAATAAAATATTTCCACCTACTGAATACCGCTTCGCCTTTTTAGATGCCCATATTCGGGATGATTTTAATGTCGGCCTCAAACAAATAACGGGAGATGGTACGTTAGCGGCGCTGCAGGAAAAGTATCGACGCCTTCTATCCCTAGAGAGCGAGGCGTCTAGCACTATAGTGGATCATATCATCCTGAAAAACGACCCGCTCTAAGGGCGAATAAATCCCTCTATTTAATCACCAGTACTGGGCATTTGGCCAGTTTAATGATGTCTTGGCTCACATGGGGCTTGAGAAAATCGGCTAAACCACTGCAACCATGGCTAGCAATCACGACCATACCCACATCGGTGGATTCAGCCAAAATTGCCTCACTCACATCACCATGGCGAATAACGGTTTTAATGCTTAAGCCAGCCGCTAAATCCCGTTGCATTTCCTGTTGCAATGTGTGCATTTTAGTCTCGACAAAAGTCGCCAATGCCTCTTCTAAGGTAGCAGGAGTATCGACAGCGACCCCGTAAAAATGTGCGCTTCGAGACGGGCTAGTCACATGCAGCAATCGGATATTCACTTGATAAAAATTAGCCATTTCAACAGCATATTTAAGTGCATGGGCAGCAGTTAACGAAAAATCCGTAGGGCATAGCACTTCTTGAGTACGCATAATCATATCCATTGTTTGAGTTTTTCAGTTGACCAATCTCAGGAATAAAACCTATCTATTCAGCATCAAAATAGCACTTTTTTATCGCAGTAAGCTAGGTTTCCCTCTCGGGCATGTCGATTAGTTATTCTTTAGTAATCAAAAACAAAGGACGCCTTAGCGCCCTTATACATATATGCTATAAACTCGCTTTTATTTAACAACGAGCACTGGGCAGGCCGCACTGTTCGCTACCGCTTCGGCAACATTAGTGTGCAAAAAGTGGGAGATCCCGGTACGACCATGGCTCGCGATCACCACCATGCCAACATCTTTTCCCTTCGCCTCCTCCAAAATTTGCTCGACGGGATCACCCCGACGGATCAAAGTTGTAATTGGTAGTTCAGTTTTTAACCCCGCGAGTAAAGCCTGCATCTTAGTCGCGGCAGCCTCTTCCATACTCTTAGCAAGTTCCTCTGGGGTGATAGATAGAATCATAAAATTTTCATCACCCATAGGCTGTTCTACCACGTGTAAAATTTTTAGCCCTACGTGATATAGGTTTGCCATTTCAATGGCATATCGCAGAGCATGGGCCGCAGTTTCAGAGAAATCTGTGGGCCAGAGTATTTGACCTGTACGCATAATCTTGACTCCTTCTATGACGCTAATCGAATGCCGAGTTGTTTGCTATTAAGGGACTCAGTTAAAGGGCTCTCGCTAGTCTTTTAACCAAGCAACCGCATCACCTTTATCCACAAAAAACTTCACCTCGGCGGGCGTAAACCAATTTGCCAATTTCGCCATGACTTCCTGCAGGGTCGTCTTACCGACTATGGCAATTCTTTCAAAATGACGAGCGTGCTTCACTCCTAATTTTAGATCATCCCAAGCGGCCTGTAATTCCCAACCATCGAGTTCAGTCACATCCACTAGGGCATAAATATCAGGGTCTTTCACACCTTCCAGCGCGGACTCGAGCACTGGCACCATCATCTCGTAATCTTGATGGGTTAACTTTCCGACGGCCTTAAAGGCGACAAAAAAATCATCATCACCATATCGTTCGATACCAATAGAAATTCCGTGTTTTAACAATGTCATAGATACTCCTTGTCTAACAAATTATCCTATAAGTGTAGAAGCTAAGCCCCTGCTAAGTTGTGATCTTGTTCATAAATGCATCAGATAGCTTGCACTGACTCACTAAGCCAGCTAGGATAAACCGACTAATCAGTCGGTTTATCTATTGAACTGATACACAGTTAAATTGCGCATGTTATTTGCCTATCACACCCATTTATATCTGGAGCAACCACAATGAATATGGCCAGCAACCCTGCTAACGTTTCACCGCTCACAGCGTTACTCCAGCACCAACGCCTAAGTTACCTCGCCAACCCCAATCCCGATTATGGCACCCGCCATGGGCAATTAACTCGACTTAAAGCGGCGGTATTAAAGTATCAAGTCCCTTTAGTGACCGCATTGAGCCAAGACTACGGCCATAGATCCCAAGATGACAGCCTGATCTCTGATATTATGCCTGTGATCAACAACATCAATTACAGTTTGAAAAACCTCAAAAAATGGCTCAAACCTAGTGCGCGTCATGCGGGGATCTTGCTCGCCCCAGCGCGGGTAACAGTGCATTATCAGCCACTGGGGGTTGTCGGCATTATTGTGCCGTGGAACTTTCCCGTTATGCTGTCAATTGGCCCGCTCGTCACCGCCATCGCCGCGGGCAACCGTGCCATGCTTAAATTGTCAGAATTTACCCCGGCAACCAATAAGGTAATAACGCAATTACTGGCCGAGGTGTTTGAAACATCCCATGTGGCTGTGGTCGAAGGTGAAGCCGATGTGGCCGCACAATTTTCAGCCCTGCCCTTCGATCATTTGCTCTTTACCGGCTCCACCACAGTCGGTCGCCATGTGATGCGCGCCGCAGCCAATAATCTCACCCCAGTGACACTCGAACTCGGAGGAAAATCCCCAGTCATTATCGCCCCCGATATGCAGCTGGAAGTAGCAGTAGAGCGAATGATTTATGGCAAGTGTTTGAATGCAGGCCAAATCTGTGTAGCCCCAGATTATGTTCTGTGCCCTAAAGCCAAGGTGGCTGACTTTATCGCCGCCTACCAAGCTAAGTTTAAGGCCATGTACGGTGCAATTAACCACAACAAGGACTATGGCAGCATCATTAATGCACGTCAGTTTGACCGCCTTATGGCAGTGCTAGAGGACGCTAAGGCCAAGGGAGCCAGTGTTATCTCGGCGACGGATGAAACTATCGACAGTGCTAATCGCAAGCTCGCTACTCAGCTAATAACCCACACCAGCGAAGATATGCTATTGATGCAAGAGGAAATATTTGGCCCATTATTGCCCATTATCGGTTATGACTCGCTAGACGAGGCGATTGAATATATCAACCAGAGAGCAAGACCCTTAGCACTCTATGTGATGAGTTTCGATGAACCAAGCCAGCAAAAAATCCTTATGCAGACCCACTCGGGTGGCGTTTGTATTAACGAAACCGTGTTCCATGTGGCGGCGGATGACGCGCCCTTTGGCGGTATCGGCCCATCGGGCATGGGGCATTACCATGGTAAGGAAGGTTTCTTGACCTTTAGCCATGCTAAAACTGTGCTCAGCCGTGGCCGCTTCAACACGGGTAAATTTGTGCATCCGCCCTATGGCACTTTTATCCAACGTATGCTGATGAAAATATTCCTGCGTTAATCCACCTAAATAACTGATCCTAAGTATGCTACATCGCAGGGTATCGCACGCAGGCACGCCATGAACTCTTCCCTGAGGGTTCCACCGAGCCATCCATGGCGCAGAGGGCCAGCTTAGCGATACCCTGCTCGACCTATAAAGTTACCCACAATTCGAAACGGCTATTTAAGAATAAATACCAGCCGATATAGAGAAAGCCAATGCCGGATAACCCATTAAAAGTAAAAATAAATAAACCCATAACGGACAAGCGACAGGCGATACTCGATACCGCCTTGACGCTCTTTGTCAGCCAAGGGTTTCATGGTACATCGACCGCATCCATCGCTAAACTTGCGGGGGTGGCAACGGGAACCCTGTTCCATCACTTCCCCACCAAAGAAGCCCTAATGGAATGCCTATTCCTCACGATAAAACAAGAGTTTGCCGATGCTTTGCTGTTAAACACACCCACAAGCAAAGATCTGAAACACAATGCCCATCAGCTATGGCAAAGCGCCATTGATTGGTCGCTGGAGAACCCTGTAAAACAGCTGTTTTTTCAACAATATTCTATGTCGCCCATGATTGCCGCTAAGGTGCGCGATCAGGCGATGAATAGCATCCTTGGCTTTATTAGCGAACTGATAAAACAGGGGCAATTGATGGGGTTAATCGCCTATTATCCCATTGAACTAATGCTAGAAAATTGCCATGGTCAATACCTAGCGGCGACGCGCTTTTTTATCGATAACCCGCACCTAGGTGCCAACCCTGTGTACCGCGATGCCAGTTTTGAACTCTTCTGGAAAGCGATGGGAGCGGATTAAAACCGCCATATCCCTGCAATCCATAGCACTGCAATCGATAGCCCCGCAACCGAAATTGTCCCATAAAAAAACCGAGCCAATTAACTGGCTCAGTTTTATTTTATGCTATTGATATTTATCATTAATATTAACGCTAAAACCGACTGAACTCTTGCTCGCTAACTCTGACTCAATTCCTGCGCTTTTTCTGCTGGCTGCGCCATTTGAGTTGGGCTCCAGTAGCCTTGCTTTATGCCCTTATCAATTAGCTCAGCGACAGCCAGTTCAATGGCTTGCAATACACAAAACTGCACGGGTTCATTTGTCGTGAACCCCACTTCGGCCTCGGCGAGCCGGTTTAAACTGGTAAAACGGA
The DNA here is from genome assembly GCF_002783505.1 of Shewanella sp. CG12_big_fil_rev_8_21_14_0_65_47_15. GTDB lineage: Bacteria > Pseudomonadota > Gammaproteobacteria > Enterobacterales > Shewanellaceae > Shewanella. The sequence goes on along the minus strand of NZ_PFGL01000028.1, from coordinate 15,719 downwards.
ACAATCCTGCGCGCATTTCCTGGGACAAAACCCGCTTACTGGTTGAAACTGACATCATCACTTTCCCCGTGTGTACATCCACGGCCCGCAGGTAGATAGTCACTAGATCCTCACGGTACATTTCCGATGCGCCAATGCCGTAGTATTCAACACCGGCGCCGCCCGTACTGGTGTTAGTCTCATAACTGATAATCCCACCTTCAAGCAATAATCTCGCGGTAGATAAGACAGGCACTTCATCGGCCTTAGCACCGCTCTGCTTGTTGCTGATTTTGCGCTCTGTGAGTAAATTTTGCAGCCCTTCACGCTCGACTGGGGTAAACCATTTCGAATCGAGCAGTGTCTGGATCAACATCGATGTCGCGCCCTGAGTCACTGCGGTGGAAAATGAACTCACATTCGCCTGTGGCTTATATTGGCCGGTTTGATCGCGAAAGGAATACACGGCCACAGGAATTGGATATTTGGGGCCTGGCTGGGTTTGCAGTCCACTCATAACTTCGCTCACCGGATTGACCTCGGCGGTGGTGATATTGAGATCGGGTTTGGGGACCAAGCTACAGGCCGACATGCTTAACAGCAGCGAGGCAATCAACACTAAGCGCAACATTAGTTTCCCCCTCCAAATGTCGGCATTTCTATCACTGTAACTTCCCCAGTTTCGAGATTGGTGATCGTCAGCATCACACCACTACCCGTTGAGGCGACTTCGATACGAAAATCACCGGTATCATAAACCCCATCGGTGATTTCACCATCGGCAACGCCGCGGGTGATCGAGTTGATAATATTACGTTCTAGGGATTCTTTAAAACGGGTGACAAAGTCCTTCTCGGTCGAGCTGGCTTGATTATCATTCTGTGCTTGGGCCTTATTCAGTAGGAAGGCGCCATTCAATGGATTACCGCCAAAACTGGGATTCACTGGGGTGTAAATCAACTCAGTGGCTTGACCACTGCCTACCACACAGAGTGTGACAAGGGTAAGTAACGTCCTGTAAGTCATTATTATTATCCTAGAAATCGTCCGATGTTCCTGAAAAATCACCTGTTATTGCATTGGCTCGCACTTGCGCTAAATAATCAATCGTCAGCAGAATCGCCTGCTCTGCACTCTCTTTTATCGGGTTTGCACGGCGGCCAAAATGAGTGCTGTAGATCCGAGTCCCGTTCACTTCTAAGGTTAAAACCGTCCCCGCCTGTGGAAACACAGTCTCATACAAAGTCACGTTAAAGCCCTGAGTAAAAGGTAAATCACGCCAATAACTCGAGTAATAAAAACCAAAGTCTTTACCGAATCGAGTCAAGGTTCGGTCTATCACTAAACCACTAATTTCAATGTCGTTATCGGCAAAAGAGCTAGGAGAGGCCAACTGCAGGAATGGGCATAAAATGCAGATCAGTAAACACTGTTTTAAGGATTTCACTTGCCCCTCCCTTTAACCCTGGGTCATCCTAATTTGAAAATGAAGGCTAGGAGAAACGGCTCAATCCCTGCACACATTTTCGATAGCGCAGGTTAACAGGGTTAAAGATCCTTAGTCATTATGCCTAGGGGCAAATTAGCCCAAAGAGCTAAGATAAAAAGGCCAAAATAGCCCATTTGGGTAATACGCTAAGAGGTGTTCGCTAGGCTGTTATGCCTTAACGAATGGATAGATAGGCACTCGGATATTGCGGCCGGATTATTGTGGCAGCCATAACTGCACTGACAGCCCACCACCGCTGCGGTTATGCATGCTAATACTGCCATCGTGGGCCTCGATAATCTCTCGGCACAGGGGTAAGCCTAATCCAGTACCCGATTGTTTTGTCGAGTAAAATGGCAATAGCGCCTGCTCTAACACTTCACCTGACATGCCAGTACCACGATCCTCAATCTTAATACTAAAACCTACACCATCCACTAAGGTTTGCTGCCGGATCGACAGGCTGACGTCTTCGGGGTTTGAACCCGATTCATGGGCATTTTTCAGCAAATTTAATAGCACTTGCTCCAACTGTCCCCGATCGAAATAGCCATCTTCTTCGGGTAAAGCATGGGTGAGTTTAAAGGGATAATGCTGGGTTAATTGGCTAGTAAATTGCACCCAATTCACACGACCGCGTTGGGGTAATGGCAGCTTAGCGAAGCGCGCATAATTGAAAATAAACTGACTTAAATGATTGGTGCGATTCTCAATCGTATCGAAAATCAGCTTGAGCTTAGGGTTGTCCATCTCTTTGGTAAGCAGCCGCCCCGAATTCACCATAGAAGCGATGGGCGCCACCGAATTATTGAGTTCATGGCTAATAATGCGGATCACTTTCTTCCACACGGCCACCTCTTGGCGATTGAGTTCTCGGGTCATCTGTTTGAGCAGGATTAAGTTATGCTGTTGGTTATTCAGTAAAAATTGACCACGACTCAGATACCAGGTTTCCACATCATCTTCACCCATGGCAAAGAGGCCGTTCTTTTCATGCTTCAGCGCTAAGGCGAGTTCCTCGGGTAAATCCACCAGCAACTCGTCTAAACTTAACCCCTCCATTTTCCCTTTGATATGAAATAGGTGGCGCGCCGCATCGTTAGCGTAAATCAACTTTTGATGATCGTTGAGTAATAACATCACATTGGGGGAGCTTTGGATCACTTTATCGAGCAATAACTCCCGCTGGTAAATGTATTGCCTTTCCTGGCGCAATTTTGCCGCAGAATGATTAAATAACCGGGCTAAGGTGTTGAGCTGGCCTTCACCATGCTCTGGAATACTCACGCTAAAATCATTATCACTAAAGTTCAGTAGACCTATTTCGAGTGAGTCCAAACTGCGACCAATATGCCGCGTTAACCAAGCGATACTGAGGCCACAAATACCGCAGGCGAGCAGTAACACAATCACACCTTCCCCTAAGGTCAAACTCGAGACACGCTTGTCCTGTGGGATCTCGGCGGGCGCTACCGTAGATACGGGGGCCTTAGGCGGTAAAATGGATAGCGGCTCTACACGTAAGGGCTCGACAATATGGGGGATAGAATTAAACTGCCCTTCTTTAAGCTGTTCTAACTTGAAGAGTTTTATCTGCAATTGTTCTTGTTTAAGTTGTTCAAGCTTTTGCAGTTCAGCCTTAATCTGCTCGGCCCTCTGGCGCGCTTGCATCGCTGCCGCCAGCTGCAGTTGTTCGGTATTTTTAAGGGCAAGCTCGATGGAAGCGGCGGTTTTTTCCAGCTCTGCAAAGTCGAGTTGCACATTCACATCGGGGATTTCAATCGCGCTAGGCGTAGAGGCAACCGATGCCTTGGGTGAGATATATTTCACCAAGGCAAAGCTGAGCAAGATGCCAAAGGCGCAGCAAGCCATTGAATAAATGATAAGTTTAGTTCGAATTAACACTTAAATTCCTTAATCGATCGCCCTTACTTATACCTAGCATCAGCGCTTAGCCTATGACTTATCTAACCCAAACTTATCCATGCGTCGATACAGCGCCTGGCGACTGAGCCCGAGCGCTTTTGCAACTCTGGCAATCACGCCATGGTGCTGTTTTAGCGCCGCTTCGATATCTTCGCGGCTCACCTCTATCGCCTCATTGATAGATAGTGCTTGGCCGCGGGCAGCGTCATCAGAAAATGTGGCATTAGCGGGAATCGAAGCCGATGCATAAACGGGCTGAGGAACAAACTGTCCTTGTTCTAAATGTCGCGGCTCAGATCTAGCCATAATATGGGACGTCGCCGATCTTGCGGCGCTCACAACGGTTGCCAAGCCAAAGTCAGTTTCAGTCAACACATGGCTTTGCGCCAACAAGACGGCTCGCTTACAGGCATTTTCAAGCTCACGCACATTGCCCGGCCAGCGATGCTGCAACAGCGCCTGCTGTGCGGGTTTACTCAGGCTAAACTTAGTCCCAACAAAATGTTGTACTAAGGGCAAGATATCATCGGTGCGTTGATTGAGCGGCGGCAATGCCAGCTCAATCACATTTAAGCGGTAGAATAAATCCTCACGAAAACGCCCTTCGGCGATATCTTGGGCTAAGTCGGCATTGGTCGCGCTGATGACTCTCACCTTCACCTTTTGGGTTTTATGGCTACCTAAGCGCTCAAACTCGCCGGTTTGTAGCACCCGCAATAATTTCACTTGGCCAGATAAGGGTAAGTTGCCTATTTCATCTAAAAACAGTGTGCCGCCGTCTGCCGCTTCAAACCGGCCAATACGCGCCTTAGTTGCGCCGGTAAAAGCCCCCGCCTCGGCCCCAAACAACTCTGCCTCTAACAAATCCATCGGCAAGGCGCCGACATTGACCTTGATAAAGGGTTTGTTTTTTAAGGGCGAATTGGCGTGGAGAATATCGGCGAGTTTATCTTTGCCCGCACCATTGGGGCCAGTGATCAATACCGACACATCGGAGCGCGCCAGTTGCAGGGCTAAATCAATACAACGCTGCATAGCACCGCTACCAAAGACAATCCCGCAGAGATCCGCATCGGCAATCGCCACTTGGCGTTGATGATTAACCCGTTCCAAACGATGGTTAGCACGGGAGAGTTTATACAGCGCAATCAGGTTTGTTATGCTATTGAGTAACTTAGCATCATCCCAAGGCTTGCCCATATAATCGGCGGCACCCGCTTTGACTAATTCAACTGCGGTTTCAAGCTGGGTCCAGGCCGTCATCAAAATGATCGGCAGATCCCCTTGGCGTTCGCGCAGGGCATAAAACAGCTGCCGCCCCTCCTCACCCGAAGTGGTATCCCGAGTAAAGTTCATATCTTGGATCACTAGATCCACATCTTGCGTCGTCAATAACCTAAGGGCGTCTTCTGGACTATGGCAAATCAGCACCCGATAATCATTAAGCTCTAACATCAAAGCTAGGGCTTGGCAGATGGCATGATTGTCATCGACGATAAGGATGGTATCCATAAGTATGCGTTCTGTCCTAAGTAAAATCCGTTAACCGTAAAGTAACAAAAAGTGCAATAACATCCTATTGTTATCGCACTTTTATCCTACTTTCATCCTCGCTTGAGTGACATCCAAAATGCCGCTATACGCTGCGGGTTGCCGTCGCTGGCGAAATATTTGCCGCCTTGCGCGCCGGTAAGTAAACCGCCAGCGTGGTCACCACAAATAAACCTGCCACAGTAAATAATGGATAGCTTAACGCCAACATAGGTAAGCTATAGATTTTCATTAACTGTTGCCCTAGCTGTATCGCTAACAAGCCGCCCAGCACGCCTCCCGCTAAGCAGATCAGATAATTCTCTACGAGAAAGTAACTGACAATATCGCGCTTTTTGGCACCCAGTGCCCGGCGGGTGCCTATCTGCTTAGTACGGCGCTGGATATTGAACATCACCATGCCCGTTAAACCGAGGGAGGTAATAAGTAGCAGCAACACCACCATCATAGTCAACACTGTGATCATCAGTTGATGGTCACGGTAGGAACTCTCCTTTAAGACCTCGATTGACTTAAATCGATCCAGCACTCGATTAGGATTTTCAGCCAATAGCGCCGCCGTTATCAAGGTTTTCAGCTCGGCGTGGTGCTCAGGTTTAGCGCGCACCATATACGAACTGCCACCATAATCCACATTTTGGATAATGCTGTTTTCAAGCTCAGCACTGTCAATCCACGCGCCTTGCAGTTTATCGACGACCCCAATCACAGTGATCTGCGCATCTTTACCCTCGTACAACACTTTGCCCAGTGCCGATTCATCGGGCCAAACGGCCTTCGCTAACGCGCTGGAGATGATGGCTAATCGACTCGGGCTATCGAGATTATCTTTAAGCTCATGGGGATAAAAGTTACGCCCCTCAATCAGCTTAAGGCCTAAGGTCTCAATGGTGTGATCTGTCCCTAAATACATGGCAAATTGCGGTGTCGATTTAGCGCTATCCGGATCTGGGCCCAGATTTAAAGTGCTCGACCAGCCGCCACCGCTCAAAGGCAGCATATTGGTTGAGGTCGCAGCAATCACATTGGGTAAACCCCGTAAAATTTGCTGATCAATTTTGTTCTGCGCTGTTTTATCAATCGAAGAATCGAAATTGTACAAGCTAAGGGTTAAGACTTCTGACTCTTTAATCCCCGAATCACGCTGCATCAGGGCTAAACGCTCTTGGATAATAAAGCTCGCGTTCGCCACTATCGCCACGGATAAAACAATCTGAATAAGCAGTAGGATTGGGCCGCTTTTACTGCGCAATAAACTGCTAAAAATAGGTTTAATATGCAACATAATTCGTCCCTTACTGACTTTTCAGATAAACGCTAGGTTTAGTACGACACACTACCCACGCTGGATATAAGCCAGCCAACAAGGCTGTGCCAACCGCAATACTCGGGGTGATAATCCACATACTTGGCGATAAATGGGTTAAGCCCTTGGCAACATCAAACTGAGCCGATAAGCCGTAGAGTGAGGCGTAGGCCCAAGCCAGTCCCAGTAAGCCACCCAACAAGCCAATCATGCCCACTTCCACCATATATTGAGCGAAGATTTGGCCACGGCTAGCACCAATGGCGCGGCGAACTCCCACTTCGGGTGCGCGCTTGAGGAACTTAGTCAGCATCAAACCTAATATATTGACTAAACAAACACTTAAAAACAGCATACTCAAACCGACCAAGATTTTATTGTCTTCGGGCACCACATGATTGTATTCAAGCCAAGTCGCCACATCGGAGACTTTGACCGAGTCAGCGGCGGATTTATTATCCGTAAAACGCCCTAGGGCTTTCTGCTCACCGACATAATTGCTCAGCCAAGTACGGTAACTGGCTACTGCGTCTTTATTTGGCAAATCAACCCAATACAGCAACCACACTTTTTCAGAGTTAAGGCGATCGCTGTAACTATTCGTCGACTCAAACTTCCAACCCGACGTATTACCCCACACATCAAACTCTTCGATAGGTGTTAGCGAAAACGGCACAAAAATTTGTTCCGACTCGTTAAAGGCACCGTTAGTGGGATCGTAATATTTAGGCTCGGGATTCCAGGCTTTAATCACCCCAACGACTTGATAAGGCTTGCGATTAAGATAGATAACCTTGCCGACACTGTTTTGCCCCGCAAACAGTTTTTGATTGAGTTTATCGTTAATCACCACTTGATAAGCAGGCTCAGTGTCGACGGATTTATCCCACACGTTGCCGTATAAAAATGGCACGTCAAACATCTTAAAAAAGTCGCTATCCGTTACTCGAATGCTTTGTAAAATAGGTACAAAATTGACATCGTCTGTTTGCACTGCCATCCCAGAACGAAACATCACGGCTTGGCGTTTGGGTAAGGTATTGTTGCGTAAATTCATCGCGTCTTGGTAAGTCACTAACGAATGAAATTCATCCCAAGAATCGGGGCCTTGACTCCAAAGCTGTACCGCATTTAACTCATCGGAACGCTCAGCCGCAGGGTTAAACGACATCATCTTGTACACGTTTAACGTAGTGATAGTGATACCAATACCAATCGAAATCGCCAACACCATCAACAGCGACAGCACTGGGGTTTTCTTAATGCTGCGCCAGGCTAAATCAACATAGTAAAAAAACATAATGCGTATCCTTAGTCAGCGTTGGCGACAAGTTTGTCTAGTGGCTCTGTCGTCGCAATTTGCGCGCTGCCACGGGGCTGGTACATAGTAAAATCACACACTTGGCCGTCGACAATTTGAATATTGCGCTGTGCGCGGCGAGCCAGTTCTGGGTCATGGGTGACCATAATAATAGTCGTGCCCGCTTGGTTGATATTTTCAAGTAATTCCATCACTTGACGCGCCATTAAGCTGTCGAGGTTTCCCGTAGGTTCGTCGGCAAGCAGGAAGCGCGGCTCACCCGCCAATGCACGGGCAATCGCCACCCTTTGTTGCTGTCCACCCGATAGCTGAGTCGGAAAATGCTTAAGGCGTGAGGCTAAGCCCACTTGTTCTAATGCCTGCTCAACCCGGCGTTGACGCTCCTTAGCATTAAAACCACGGTAGCGCAGCGGCACTTCAATATTTTCCGCCAAGTTGAGGTCAGGAATTAAGTTAAAACCTTGGAAGATAAAGCCAATTTTCTCGTTACGGATAGTGGCGCTCTTGTTATCGCTCAGGTTAGAGACATTAATGCCATCGAGAAAATAATCACCGTGGGTAAAGCCTTCGAGTAAACCTGCGATATTTAAAAAAGTCGTTTTACCCGAGCCAGAAGGACCCGTTACCGCGACAAATTCACCTTCATTCACTTCGAGGTTAAAATCGCGCAGGGCGTGGGTTTCGACTAAATCCGTTTTAAAAACCTTACTCACACTCTTCATAGATAACATGCTAATTTCCTTAAAATAATCATATCAATTTTACGCCCTAACTCTATGCCTAAACGGCTCTATGCATAGCAGCAGGATCAGCCGAAAAATGGCTCAACGACAGACTCTAAAAGCCACACAAAAGCGCCCAATATCAGGTCGGCGCTCTCGAGTGAAACCTCACCCACTTGGTGAACCTCATCCAAAGGATTGGTCCATTCCAACAAATTGAGTCCAAGGAAAAACCAGCTATTGGCCTCACCGATACCGAGTTCTACCGCTATCACGAGTAACACTAAGGCCAACACGCCGCACATTTTTGATGACATCAACTCGCGAATATCAAAGTCTTTATTGCGCATATCTAGCTCCTATTTCCTATCGCAGTATTGCTCGCCAACTGCGGTGTTAAATCCTTTAATTGGGTGTTGGCTGGGTCGGTTATCAATGGATTCTGACCTGTTCGGCGTTATTGAAGGGGTTAGTGCTTGAAATGACCCACTCATCGCCGGCTTTGCCGCCATCGAGCACTTCGACTTGGCTCAGGCTAGTGCTGCCAAGTTTGATTGTGCGGCGACTGGCTAAGTCGCCCTCAATTTGGTAAACCTCATTGCCACCGCCGCTGGTCATAAAGTCGCCACGTTTTACCATCAACACATTGGGCCTGTGCTCTAACAATACCCGGGCCGAGATACGTTGGTTCTGACGCAGTTTCAAGCTGTCGCTTTGATCAAACTGCACCCTAGCGGTCACTTCACGATTACGCACTTCGGGGGAAATGGACGATAACTGACCCATTAACTTCACACTGCCGAAACTCAGCTCGACTTCCATGCCTAAACCCAAATCGTCGGCATAGGACTCAGGCACGGCAAGTTCGGCCTCATAGGCACTTAAATCGACGACGGTTAGAATTGGTTGGTTGGCGCTCAAACGCGTTTTTTGTTCGGTGAGCCAATTGCCGATAATGCCAGCAACGGGTGCCTTGATATTCAGGGCGTCGACCTGACGTTCGAGTTCTTGCACCGCAAGACTTTGACGTTCGACTTCTAACGCTTTGTTTTTGATTTCAAAGGTAAGCGTGTCTTTGGTGAGTGCCACTTCCTGCTGGGCATGGGCAAACTTCAGCTTAGCCTTGTGTAAATCATCTTTGCCCTTCTCATAGTCAATCTGACCAATCAGCTGACTCTGAATAAGCAGCTCACCGCGGCGGCTCTCCCTGTCGGCAGCCTCGAGGTCGACCGTTGCCATATCTAAGGTTTGATACGCCTGCAACTGGTCACGTCTGGCATCCAACTTAGCGCGCTCTAAGGCACTCTCCATGCTGGCTAATACTGACTTGGCCTGCTCTAACTGATTCGAAAGTCTTGGGCTATCGAGTTTAGCCACCACATCGCCCTTATTGACTGTGTCGCCAGGATTACTCAGCAGCGTCACTGTGCCTTCCTCTGTGCTATACAAAATCGGCGCATTGGCCGCCACAATTTTACCTGTGGTCGCCACATCACGGGTGAGGGTTCCCACATAGAGAGTGGCGGTAGTGATATCGCTACGATTTAAGGATTTACTCACGTTATCGGTACCAAAACTTGCCCACACTAAGGCACTCACCAATAAAGTGCAGCCGGTAATGATCATGGGGGCTTTGAGACGTTTAGTGGTCGATGGCACAAGGATAGTATCTTGGCCGCTGGTATCTTTAATCATACTGTTACTCGCTTCCCTGTCTGGATCATCTGTGCCTGCAAGATTAAGCGGACACTATTGGAAATCTATGCAATGAAAATAGCAAAGCCTATGCCAAATCCATTAACCATATGTTTTTACTTGAATTAATATATTTTAAGCGGCAAAGTGTCCGCGGACACAGGGACTTAACCCCAAAAGTGTCCGTGGCTGTTTACTAAAAAGTGTCCGATTGAGGAAAGCGGTTCCTAGAACTAGATTTATTCGCCAAAGCGTCGAGTTTCCCTTTACAGTAAAATCCCTGCCACATAAGATCCCGCCACCCTCGCAGCAAAAACGATCAGAAGAAAAGCCTATGACTACAATCACAATCACTCGCCCAGACGACTGGCATATTCATTTAAGGGATGGCGCCCAGCTTAAAGATACAGTGCGCGACATCAGCCGCTATATGGGCCGCGCTATCGTGATGCCAAACTTAGTGCCACCCGCTATCGATACCGAAACCGCGCTAGCCTATTACGACCGCATTAAAGCGCAGGTGCCCGCGGGCTCACAGTTTGAGCCTTTGATGGTGTTGTATTTAACCGACAAAACGAGCCCTGATGAAATCCGCAAGGCCAAAGCCTCGGGTAAAATTGTCGCCGCTAAACTCTACCCTGCGGGCGCGACGACCAACTCGGATTCCGGCGTAACCGATTTGAAGAACATCTACCCCGCCCTCGAAGCTATGCAAGAAGTCGGCATGCTGTTTTTAGTGCACGGTGAAGTCACAGATTCAGCGATTGATATTTTCGACCGCGAGCGCGTCTTTATCGAAAATATCTTAAGCAAAATCGTCGCCGATTTCCCAAAGCTTAAAATCGTGCTTGAGCATATCACCACTAAAGATGCGGTCGATTTTGTCACGCAAGCCTCTGATAATGTGGCAGCAACCATCACGGCCCATCATCTGCTGTATAACCGCAACCATATGCTGGCGGGCGGTATTCGCCCACATTTTTACTGCCTGCCGATTTTAAAACGCAACACCCACCAGCAGGCGTTATTGGCGGCTGCGGCAAGTGGCAATAAAAAGTTCTTCCTCGGCACAGATTCGGCGCCCCACGCCAAAGATAAGAAAGAAGCCGCCTGTGGCTGCGCGGGTTCCTACACGGCCCACGCCGCCATTGAGCTCTATGCCGAAGCGTTTGAGTCGGTGAATGCGCTGGATAAACTCGAAGCATTCGCAAGCTTTAACGGCCCAGATTTTTACAATCTGCCACGCAATACCAATACCATCACGCTAGTGAAAACCCCATGGAATGTCCCCGCGACTTACCCGCTGGGCGATACTAACGTAGTGCCGATTCGTGCTGGCGAAGTTATTGATTGGCAAGTTAAATAAGCCTTAAGTCTTTAAAGCCAAGTCGCCTACGGGCGACTTTTTTATGCCCCAGATTCATTTTGATTTTTAAATCACAATCGGCTAGTGTCTCTCGCTTAAAATACTGCCCTAACCCATGACCTTTTAAGAGAAAATCAGTATGCCCACAAGGAAGTTATTCTCGGTGTTATCTTCAAGCCTATTACTTGCTTCTACGCTCCCCTTACCGACCTTTGCGGCCAATGAACTGACTGGGATCTGGCAGGGACAATTAGGCAAAAGCAAAGTCAGAGTCTGCTTTAATCAATATGGAACAGGCAGTTATTATTATCAACGCTACTTAACGCCGATAAAACTCGAGTTTCAAGATGGACTGTGGAAAGAAGAAGGCAATACGGGAAACTGGCAGTTTGATACCGTCACGCCACAAAAGCTGAGCGGCCATTGGTTTAAAGATACCGCGAGTAAGGCATTACCCGTGCAACTTGAGCGAGAAACCAGTCCAGATGATGTAGAGGATTGTGGCGCCGATGCCTATAACCTGCCACTAGAAACAAGGCCAAAACTCAGCCGAGGGAAATGGCAAAGCTACGAAAATATCGAGTATCGCCCGCTGACATTTGGCACAGATGCGGGAATTGAATTTAAGGGCCCGCAAACGGGTATTTTGGCTATTAATCAATGGCTTGAACATAATCTCACCGATAAGACCCAACTAGCACAAACCTTTGACACTCGCCGCAGAATGCTGGCACAAATGGGCAGTTTTGTGACGGACGAAACCTTTGCCGAGCCAATTTTTATAAATCAGCATTGGCTCAGTGTGCGCTTATATCGCTGGGCGGCAGGCTATGGCGCTAATGGCATTAATCAAGAGTTTGTCAGTTTCTCCCTTACCGATGGCAAACCTTTCCACCCGTGGCAATGGTTTCTCGCCGATACTCAGCCACAAAGCATACTCGATAGTATGAGTCATCCTTTACCCCCAGCATTAAGGGAAAAATTTTTTGCAGGTAAAGAGTTAGATCCTGAATGTACCTCATCAGACGGCTCGGGATATTATCAGCTCACCCTTGAGGCAAAGACCATCAAATTCTGGGAAACGCCCCGCGGCGATGGATGCGAACAAGAGTTTGTCCTGAGTCCGCAGGAGGCAATGCCCTTTGCCACCCAATGGGGACAAACACAGCTTAAGTTATTGGAATAGTTTACTAACCCGAGAAAAAATCTAGGGGGAAAGAACGCTGCCATAGTGATGGTCGTGATAGCAACGGCAAGCGCCCTTTCCCTCACAAGAACAGTGACTCATTATCGAACTAATCTTATTTAAGCAAGGAATCATCTTGAGCGACTTAACTCCAAAAATATCGACACCCGTAGCGTTGGTTCAAGCCCAGCTTGAAGCCTATAACCGACATGATTTGGCAAGCTTTGTGTCGCTATTTAGCGAAGATGTCTGCATCTATCGCCCACCCGCCACAGAACCCGTTATCCAAGGCAAGGCCGCCTTTCGCGATTTTTATCAAAATGAACGCTTTAACCTACCCCATCTGCATGCCGAGATCCTTAGCCGTATGGTGGTGGGCAATAAAGTTGTCGACCACGAACGCATCAGCGGGATTAAGGATGACCCCTTTGAGGTGATGGCAGTGTTTGAGGTGTCTGATGGGTTAATTCACACCATGTGGAGTTTTGTTGTAAGTCCCAGATAAAGCGCAGCATGATACCGTGGCCTTGTAGGCGCCATTGTTGGTCATCAAGGAAGCCGCTAAATCAACCGAGGCTATGCCAGCCGCACTTTTCAATCGCCACACTCTATGGTTTTGATCGCGCTCGCGGATCCCGATGCATTTATGCTCGACTAAATTCGGCGAGATTGTTGAGCAGACCATATATGTCGATATAGGTCGGCGACGGCGACAATATGAGAATAAAAACTTGTACTTACCCTGTCTTTTATCTTAGTTTTTCTCTGGATTTTTCATTGACGATAAAAAGTTAAATTAAGTTGGATTTATAGAAAATGTTTGATTAACATATTGCGCTTCATGGATTATATGGAATAAATCACTATGGCTTGGAAGCATTCAGGGAAAACAACCGCATTCGATTACATTGGCTTAGATGCCGAAACCGCGCAGGCATATGGCATAGTTTGTGACACCATCAGTTTAAAAACCGCCCGCATTTTTATTACCCAACAAGCTTTGGCCATGCTGGCGAATCTCAATCACTTCGATCAGCGTAAAGTCGTGAAAGAGATAGCCCATGTCTGTAACAATCCCAACAGTTGCAGTTCAATCAAACACAGCAAGCTCCCCTTTAAACGCCTGTGGCGCAGTAAAGATCAATTCCAGTCCTATCATTATTTGATTGACTATAAAATTGCCGCCAACGGCCGAGTCGTCATCCACGATATTTATTTCGATGAAGATGTTACGGGTGCCAAGACGCGACATAGCCGAGAAAGAAATATGCTTTACAAGATAAATAGAATTCCTGGGGCGAAGAATTTCAATGGTGCTTGGGATAGTGATGACTTAGATGAGTCGAAAGCGGCTTGGGGAAGGCCAGATCCCACTCCGCAGGTAAAAACGCTGCATGCGGCGGTCAATGGCATGCAAAATAGTCTCAGGAAGGCGGCTTGGTTGATGGGGACTCACTTAGATGTCGCCTACCCAGAGGATGATTTTAAGACCTATACCTTGTTTCACAATCCCACTGATCGCATGTTCTACGATGTGGTCGAATGTGTGTTCGATAAGCGTCAAGGCACCAAGTCACAGAATGCCCAGCACCTAGCGGCTATTTTGCAGCAGACGCAGCAGAAGGGCCAAAAAACCAAGTGGGTGGTGCATAGTCAGGGGGCGATCATTTTCAGTGCCGCCCTGGAGGAATACCGCAAGAGCTATACCGGTGCCTTAACTTGCCATCGAGTTGCAGTGCATTCGCCTGGGGCCTGGTTACCCAGATTAAAGCAAGCTGCGACTGCATTGGGAGTGACTGTCGTCAATGAACGCAGCAACCCCTTCGACATAGTGCCAAATCTGGCGGGGACCAATGATCTTTCGCCCAGCAGCCTGGCCCGCAGTCTGAAGTTTATGGGCTTAACCTTCCTAGGCTCGGAGACGACCAGCCCTCATACCCTGCCTTTCTTGGGCCTGGAGTCCTATCATGCTCAGTTGCGCTTTGCTGGAAATCACAGGCGTGCTAATGATGTCTTGAAATACATAGAAAAACACACTTAGATGGTCAATGAGCCGAGGATCGATACGGCAGCAACATGGCAACTATCATAAGGTACTAATACTGTATGGCACTATTACGTAAATTATTGCGCCGCTATCGCGGTGGCCCGGATTTTAGTCGGACCTATACTGAAAATTTCTACTTGGGTGAACAGTTTAAACTGTCATTTCAGCTGCCAGTGTGTAATCCACCCAAGCCCCCCAGAGCCAAGATAGTCAACTATCCCTTGGAACAGGCCAATTGGTTTGAGGAGAATAGCTCCCAGTTATGGCACCAAAAGTATATATCTATTCATGAGGTGTACTGGTATTTCTGGCCCTTGGTACAAACCCCTTTTCGCGGTGAACAGGGGGATTTACGCTTAAATCTGATACTGGGAAAAGTAGCGCCAAACCAGCCTTCTCCTAAGCATGCTGCGGAACTGGGGCAGGCCCTATTGGATCAATATAATGGTTACTATAATGCCGAGCCCAATGAGGAAACTGGCGCGGGTTTGAATACCAAAATTATCAATGAGGTCGAAGCGCATTCGGCCAGACGGGCGACTCCCTTCACAGAAGAGGAAAAACAAGAGCTAATCTCCAAAAAGATGCGAAATCGCGGCTATCCCAAAATCACCGAATATGAGGTATTTAACTTTAATCAGGTTGACTGGGTACTCTACCTAGAAAATGAAGTTGGTGTACACAAATATCGATATGCAACTTTACTTAAAGATGGTTGGTATCTGATGGCAAAATTTACCCTCACCACCAACATGTCTGACAATACCAAACCTTGGTATAAGGATGCCGAAGCCGCTATCGAGCCTATGATGCAGCAGATTAAACTGCAAAAGCTTGAACAGCTGCCGGCGAGCGATAACCTGTTGGCGGCGCCCTAACTTTTATGCACGCGATCCTGAAATTACTGCGCCGCTATCGCGGCGGCCCGGATTTTAATCGGACCTATGCTGAAAGTTACTACTTGGGTGAGCAGTTTAAACTGTCATTTCAGCTGCCAGTGTGTAATCCGCCTAAGCCTCCAAGAGCCAAGATAGTCAACTATCCATTGGAGCAGGAGAATTGGTTTGAAGATAATTATCGGTTTATTGCCCACCAAAAATACATACCTCTGCATGAGGCCTATTGGTATTT
>NZ_PFGL01000013.1 GCF_002783505.1 Shewanella sp. CG12_big_fil_rev_8_21_14_0_65_47_15 | reverse complement strand
TCTTTCATTGATGCGCCTTGAATTGAAGCACCCTAGGCGTTCTGAAACTCGTATCTTCAGGTAGCTTGGGTATATAGAGTCAGGTTTGTCGAAAACGGCGAGATTATACCCCAGAGCACTCAGTTCTGTGTATCCCTAAGTTTAGCAGGATTATTTACTACAAATAAAATCAATTACTTATAATTTAATGATACAAAAATACTGAAATTATTTTGAGGATCGCCCCTCCAGATGTGCGAAAATTTTACGCCTGTGCCACACTATCGCCCCACACTCTTTAACTTAGTTCACACGTGCAAGATAAGAATTTTGATAAACTCGCGCAAAAATTCGCGAAGAATATATACGGTACACCTAAAGGGGAAATCCGTGCCGCCGTATTATGGCGTGATCTCTCCCCCGCCTTGTCCCAATTGGGTGATAAAAAACTGCGCATTTTAGATGCGGGCGGCGGCTTTGGTTACTTTAGCCAAAAGCTGGCACGCCTTGGCCATGAAGTCGTACTATGCGATATCTCCGCCGAAATGCTTGCGCAGGCACAGGAGCAAATTTCAGCCTCACCCCTTCCCTTAAATATCACCCTAGTCCATGCCCCGATCCAAGATTTGTCCGTGGAGCAACATGGGGTATTCGACCTTATCCTCTGCCATGCCGTTGTCGAATGGCTTGTCGACGCTAAAACCACAATGGAAGGTCTATTGACAATGCTCAGGCCTAATGGTCTGTTCTCGTTGATGTTTTACAATAAGGAAGCCATGCGTTTTCACGCCTTAGTCTCGGGGAATTTTGACTATGTGGCCGCCGATCTTAAGGTGAAGAAAAAAGTGCGCCTAACCCCCACCCATCCACTTTATATCCATGAGGTCAAACAATGGTTTAGCGAGTGGGATATGGCGCTAGTGACTCAATCTGGGGTGCGGGTGATCCACGATTATTTGAAAAAGAACCAAGCGGCGGATTTTGATTATCAAAAGCTACTCACTATGGAGCTGCAATACTCACAGCGCGAGCCCTATATTTCACTCGGCCGCTATGTACACTTTTTAGGGCAAAGTGAACTAGGGGCTAAGTGAACTAGGGGCTAAGTTATCTACGGACTAAGTTACTGGCATACCTCACGCCAACAGGCGGTGACTTTCGCCCCCGCCTGCCTAAGTAGCTGTACCACACTCTTATCGCCCACCACATGGCCCGCGCCTACCACCACAAATAAGGGCGCCGGTGATCCATCGGCATTCATCAACTTGATAATACCCTCGGCCATAGTCTGGTTCCGCTGCCAGAGGATCTTCTCCAGCATTTGAGTCTCCCCCTCGCCCCCCATCTGTTCCTGCATCAGCCTATCGAGGGCGACCTCATCCCCTGTGCGCCAAGCCGTAATGAGTGACAACAATTCGGCATCGGGAACACTAATGGCTTCGCGCACCATGGACCATTGAGTCTGGCTATCGAATGAGGCCAATAATTGAAACTGCGACTCCGCCGTTTCTAACTCAAACACAGCTCGCCTTGCACTGCGCCCAAGTAGTTGCATATCCACACCATAATCCGGGCTATAGCCTAAGCCATTATAACGCAGGAGATTAAGTTGAGATGCCTGCAACCATGGGGCAAATGATTGTATAGATTGGCATAAACTCACTTGAGCCTCACAATAGGGCACCATAGCGGCGACCGTTTGCTGATCACGGCTCTGCCAATCTAAGCCCAGTGCTTTATCTGCCATGCCATATTTTTGTAACAAGGCGCGGCTATCGACTTGATTCATATCGACTTCGACCACTAACGCCTTCGCGCGGTCGAATGCCGCTTCAATTTGGCTCGGTAAAGGATAAAAATCGGCACTGCCAATATGGATAGAACCCAGTAAATAGGCGCTCTTACCCTGCCACTCTAGCCGATAAAATGGCGGCTTATCATCCACAGCCGCCCAACTTGCTGCGCTGCCAAACACCGCGGCACAACAGATTGAGACTATTAGTCGCCATTGGCTTGTTGCCATATCCTTTGCCCCTTATAATTCCTGCAAATTTTGCAATGAGACGCTGTTATGCCACACACTAAGGTTATAGAGCAACTGAAAGAAAACCTTCAAACCGCCTATCGCCAAGCCATAGATGCAGATGCTAAGTTAGATGAATTGAAAAAAGCGGGCCTTGGAAAATTCACTAGCATATTCACAGCTGAACAGGGCTTTATCGTTTCAAGCAATCGTTTTTTGCCCTATGTGCAAGAACTCGTTGATGATTTAACTAAGCTACAAGATCAGGCAAACCTAGATCCCGTTGCGCTTGAAACCTATGTGCGCCAACTCGCAACCTTACTAAAAACCCTGCAAGCCTTTAAGAAGCAAAGCTGATCGTTCTAAACGCTGAAGTGAATAATATTTCAGCGTTTATTCCCCTAACGACTCAGATTTATCCCCCTTCTGCCAACAATAAATTGTCATCATTTTGTCATTTCTAAGTCATAGACTCCGCAAACATTGATGAAGGGGCTGAAGTAATGACAAGTTTAGATCTGGCAAAAGAGCTTGATAAGATAATTGCAAAAGGGGCAATCAACCCACTTTTTCAGCCTATTTTCAATATATTAGAACATAAAATCCATGGTTTCGAAGCCCTAAGCCGTGGCCCAGAACACAGCCCTCTCTATTCGCCCGTTCCCCTTTTCCAGACCGCAGAACACCAAGGAAAATTGAGCGAACTCGAAACTCTGTGCAGGCGCATCTCATTAGAACAATTTAAACTGCGGCAATTTCAGGGCAGGCTGTTTATCAATATCTCACCCAAGGCACTGTTAGATCCCACCCACCCAAAGGGGATGACACTGCAATTATTGCAACAACTGGGGATCTCCCCCTCCCAGGTGGTGATTGAGTTGTCGGAGCAATACCCAGCGGATGATATAGACCTGCTAAAATCCTGTTTAAATCACTATCGCAGCCAAGGATTTATGACGGCGATAGATGACTTAGGCGCAGGTTATTCGGGCCTAAGGCTTTGGTCAGAACTGGCCCCTGACTATGTCAAAATTGATCGCCATTTTATTCATCAAATTGATTCAACCCCAGTAAAACAAGAGTTTGTGCGCTCGATTGTCGAACTCTGCCAAAGCCTGACTTGCAAGGTGATTGCCGAAGGTATTGAAACCCAAGAAGAACTCGCAGTACTCAAACAACTCGGTATCGTTTATTGTCAGGGTTACTTACTCGGCCGCCCTGAAGCACAACCCTGCCGAGTGATGAAAGCAACCTTAGTCCCCAATAATACCCAGGTCCAGCCAAGGTATAGCGAATCGGCAGAGAGCCTTTGCAGCAGTGCTATCACTGTGGTTCCAACCCTAAAACTTAAGCATCTCAGCGATACTTTCAGCTCCCAGCCAGCGTTACAAGCTGTGGTAGTCGTTGAAAACCAAATTCCCCTAGGCATCATCAGCCGCGCAACCTTGCTCGAGCTTTTTAGCACCCCCTACGGTCGCGCCCTGCATGAAAATCATGCGGTGTCCGAGGTAATGGACCCACAGGTATTGCAGATTGAAGCCAATGAACCGCTGTCGATTGTGAGTCAATTACTGACCTCGGAAAGCGCCAACACGGTCGCGCAGCAATTTATTATCTTACGCCGCGGCAAACTCCTTGGTATTGGCCACACAAAAGACCTATTGCAGCGCATTACCGAACACAGGATTAAAATGGCGCGCCATGCCAACCCCCTTACTGATTTACCGGGAAATGTACCGATACAAGAAGAACTTAAGCGACTTAGGCTACAACAAAAGCCTTTTTATTTAGCCTACTTCGACCTGTGCCACTTTAAGCCATACAATGATATCTATGGATTTTGCCGTGGGGATGAAGTGATCTGCGAGGTGGCTAATCTATTAATGAAATATAAGAGCGATAACTGTTTTATTGGCCATGTTGGCGGCGATGACTTTGTGATTATCAGCACCTGCGAGCAGATTATTGGCCGTTGCCAGCGGATTTTGGCCGATTTTGAAGCCCATAAACAATTATTCTATAGCGCCGAACATTGGCAAGCGCAGGAAATGCTAGCAGAGGATCGGCAAGGCCAAGCCTGTTACCACAAACTCATCAGCCTATGCGTTGGCTTACTGACACCGGCACACACCTTTAACTGTAACGAACATAGCCTTTCGACCCTGAGTGCTAAGGCAAAAAAACAGGCAAAGTCCGCACACAACGGGCTTTGCCTGTTAGAAGACCCTCAACTTAATCCGCAGGCATTAATCGCTTAGCACTTAAACTTCAACTTATTGATGTGGAAGATTAAATTATGCTAAAGCTGAGGTGCGATGGTTTTTTTCAACCAATCGATCAGCATTTGGGTCTCGTGCATAAATGGCTTGTCGGTTTGCGATTGGATACCGGACAAAAAACCCATATCAGAGAGTTTCTCATCCCCGGCGATAATCACTTTACCGTTATCAAGCACTTGATAGCTGAAGGTCATACGCGGCGGATAAATATCTTTAACGACACGCAAATCATTGGCGGTTGCCCCAAAGGTAGGGCGCATATCACCAGCTAAATCAACATCGGAGACCGTCATTTCAAGCTTTTGATTTGGCTTTAAAATTTTCGAGGCTTCTTTATTGATATTCTTGGTTAAGGTATCAAATAATCGCGTCTCGTAGCGGGATTGGATTTCCCCCGATGATTCAATATCGCGAAAATCCTTTGGGCTCTGCCAGAGGATTTTAACTATACCATCTTCGGTAACGGGATCGGTTTTCACTTCGTCTGCGGCCCACACTGCACTGCAACTTAATACACCTGCGAGTAAAAGGAACTGAACTTTCATGCTTGCCTCCTAGGCCTAATCATTTCTACGCTATACCGTACAAAATCTAACCTGAACTAAAGCTTAATGCAAAACTGAAATAAGTACAGTTCAACCAAGGTAAGCTTATGTATAAAAAGGTAAATAATCACAACAATTACAACCAAAACGCATCATTTTGTATCAATGAAGTGCAAAGTAAGCACTGAGTTATTAATTTGTGATCATTTAGCGCGCATCTCGAATGAAAACACGTTATTCTTCGCCCACTGTTTTACGACTACGATAAAAAAATGAAATTCCCCGTTGTACCCGTGTTCGTTTTAATCCTGTTGACTTGTTTTGCGAGTGCGATTTGGTTCATTTCCCCCAATGATAAAGAAAATCAGCCAAAAACTTGGTCTGCTTTTATTTATACCCATGGCTATGATTCTGGTAAATATAAGAAAACTGACAATTTTAGCAACTATGAGTCCTGCCAAGACTTTGCCCAAGAACAATCATCTTTCTACGATGATGTCCCCTGGGAATGTGGCTTAAGCTGTGCTTTTGATACTCGTAAGCAAGGTTTCCAATGCCAAGAAATGCGTAACGAACCTTAAACAAGTGGTTCAGCAAAGGTTCAAGTTGACTCCCGTAAGCTAGCGGCTTCATCAGTACCACAGGTTTTGTTTGTCAAGGATGCGCGCTTTAGAAACTGACGTATTGAACGTGATTTTTTAATTTGGAGCCTATCTATGAACTTAAACACTTTCACCCTATCGGGTCTGTATTCACACAAACTTGCTTTAGTCGCCCTTGTCACTCTGGGAGCTGCGTTCAGTCCCCCAAGCCATGCGGCACAACTGTCGGCAAAACAACAGCAAGTGGTAAACTCACATTTCAATAAGCTAGCCCAATCTCAATATGCCGCGGAACAGCGCATGACAGAGCGGCTCGATCGCGAGTTTACTCTGCAGCTAACCGAGGAAGAGTATCGATTAATGCGTCAAACCTGCCCTAAGTATGGGATGACGTTCGATACAAGAACCAATGCCTGTTTACGCCCTTAATCGCCCAGAGCGTTAAAAGGGAAAACGTGCGCTAAGCTCAGGATATTGCTGCTTGAGTTCCTTGGGCTTAGTGCTAAATTTCTTGCCAACGGGTGTCGCCTTGCCCGATGGCATAAAGGGTAACTCTTCACCCGTTCTATCTTCGTACAATTGCCCAGCAATCAAATCATACTCGTCCACGAATGGATAGGCATAACCGTCCTTTTCCGGCCACGCTGGCAGTTGCGCCAAGTTGTCTGGATGAGTGATAACCGCTTCGTAAGTTGCTTTGCCCAGGGAGATGAGAAAACATCTAAATTCCGCGAATGCATATTCAGAGTCACAACCCGTAATGATATAAGCCGCCCCCCAAAGCGACCATAGGTAACTGCGGCGCATCTGTTGACCAAAGATCTTGTCGAAGGCTTTCAACTCATCATTGCTCAATTCGGCCAGTTTTTGCTTTAGTGACTGCGCGAGTGACTCCTGTGATTGTGTCGCTTCTGTACGTGTCACTAAGTCCCAAAATTCAACTTCTGTCATAACCTAAACCTATTCATTGTGCCTGAGCAAAGGCAATATTCTACACGATAATCAGGTTATGCTGGACTCAGATCTGGGCTTTTCCTACACTTGCTCATCTCCTACATCACCCAAATTAGAATCATATTTATGCCTAAACGTCTTATCCTATTGGCCGCGCTTTATTGTCTCATCGGCATCGCCGCCTTATGGCGCGCCATAGCGACTCAATCCTTTGATTTATTTACCTTAGGAGTACTGCCTGTGCTGGTGGGGATCATTATGCGTGCACCTTGGTCTAGCCTAGTGCTGAAAATCTATCTTGGTATGCAAACCTTAGGCTTTTCGGCGCTTGGGATCACCGCCATTATCGCCTATCGCATTACACCAGAGGACGTTAAAGTCGTCTTTGCTGGCTATAACATTCCCATGCAACCCCTTGTGATTAGCATTATTAGCCTGTTATTAGTGCAATATTGGGTCGCGTTTTCTAAGGTGACGTATCGCTATTTGAGCGGAAAAACACAGCCATAGTCGATTTGTTGCTAAGCTGTTACTTATAGCGTAGCTTAACGACCCCATAAAATACCCACAGCCAATACTGACAGAGACTATGAGCCATTTATCGCCCAGCGAACTTTCCATACTGCTAGTGGAACCTTCTGAAACCCAACGCAGGATCATTATCCAGCGTTTACAGCAGGAAGGGATTGTCAGCATCCAAACTGCGGCAAATCTTGCAGATTCAAAAAATGTTATTACACGGCATAAACCGGATCTGATCGTCAGTGCTATGCACTTTGACGATGGCACAGCGAACGACTTGCTCAGTTATTTACGCAAGAATAGCGACTGCAAAGACATTCAATTTATGTTGGTATCGAGCGAGTGTCGCCGTGAGCAATTAGAAATATTTCGCCAATCGGGTGTGGTCGCCATCTTACCTAAACCCTTTAATGCCGACCATTTAGGTAAAGCCCTCAATGCTACGATTGACTTATTGAGCCACGATGAACTCGATTTGAGTCATTTTGATGTGCACGATGTGCGCGTATTAGTCGTCGATGATAGCCGAATGGCCAGAAACGTCATTAAACGTACCATAGGCAATTTGGGAATTAAATTGATCACCGAAGCCGAAGATGGCGCTCAAGCGATTGAGTTAATGCGACATAACATGTTCGATCTTGTGATCACCGATTACAATATGCCCAGTGTTGATGGGCTCGCGTTAACACAATTTATTCGTAATGAGAGCCAACAATCCCATATCCCAATACTGATGGTGTCCTCCGAAGCCAATGATACCCACTTGAGCAATGTGTCACAGGCAGGCGTAAATGCGTTATGCGATAAGCCATTTGAACCTAAATTGGTCAAACAACTCCTTTATCAGCTATTGGAAGAATAAAACCTAAGTCACGAACCGCACAAATATTCCCCAATTCTGCCACTTTGATTGGGGAAGCTTGCAGCAAAAGACTTTCCATCGGTTAAACCTTATGGCATGTTAGGCACGCTTACTTAATAAATCTATGGAAAGAAGAGACAACAAGATGAATAAAACTGAACTTATCGCCAAGATTGCCGAAAATGCCGATCTAACAAAAGTTGAAGCAGCACGCGCATTAAAATCTTTCGAAGCGGCTATTACCGAATCAATGAAAAACGGTGACAAAATTTCCATCGTCGGATTTGGCTCTTTCGAAACCACGACTCGTGCAGCACGTACGGGACGTAATCCACAAACAGGTAAAGAGATCCAAATTGCCGAGGCCACTGTGCCTAAGTTTAAAGCCGGTAAGACTCTGCGTGATAGCGTAAACTAAGTTACTGCTAAACCGAATTTTGATAAAACACCTCCATTGTGGGGTGTTTTTTTTTGCGTAAAGTTCGGTCGTAAAGATTGTTTTTTGCACAACAACAGTGCGTCACTGCTCTATTTTCTAGCAACAACAAACAAATTGTTAACATTAATTATTGTAACCAACTGTTTTTTAATAGATTGAAATAATGGCATGTGATTAGCAATTCCCTCTTTAGAAAAAACCAAGATGCACCAATGTCACCATCCCAAATGGGACATAAGTGAATCGATAAATAAGTCAATCGAGGGGATGAGCATGAAAAAATCACTGTACAGCGTTTTGGCATTATCGACGGGATTGTTACTGACATCAAATGCCTTTGCGGCCGCGTCAGGCAATATTGGTGGCACTTCAAACTACCTATGGCGTGGTGTTACCCAAACTAATGATGCGGTAGCTATCCAAGGGGGTATCGACTATAGCCACGATTCTGGGTTCTATGCGGGCACTTGGGCATCGAATGTGGACTTTGGTGACGATACCAGTTATGAGCTTGATCTCTATGCGGGTTACGGTGGCAGCATTACCGAGGACATCAGTTATGACCTAGGTTACCTCTACTATGCTTACCCCGATGCCGAAGGCAGCATCGACTTTGGTGAACTCCATGGTGCCATCACGTGGAAATGGCTTGAAGTTAGCTATTCCCAGGTCGTCAATGCGGGTGACGATGTAGCCGCAGACCCTTTAGATAATAAAGATCTCAGTTACCTTGCCGCAACCATTTCTGTGCCGCTCACAGAGAAACTCAACTTATCTGTGCACTATGGTTACTCAAGCGGTGATGTTGTAGAAGCTTGGTTTGGTGAAGATAACTATGCCGACTATAATGTGACACTCAGCGCCGATACGAGTATGGGCACTGTCTCTTTTATGGTGTCAGATACAGATTTAACCCAAGATGATGCCAAAATTGCTTTAGGTTATTCCTATAGCTTTGACCTGTAACTGCCCACCTTCGATATGAGTAACAACGCCACTTGAGGTGGCGTTTTTCCTTTCAATTCAAGCCTAGGCAATAATCGGACGGTTCGATTTACGCGCCGCCACCATTTTCTCAATATATTCAACGATAGGTTCGGTGACTGAAATCCCCGTCGTTTGTTCAATGCCCTCAATGCCAGGCGCAGAATTAACTTCAAGGATCAATGGGCCACGATGGGAGCGCAGTATATCCACCCCAGCCACAACGAGCCCCATGGCCTTAACGGCTGCGACCGCCATTTTACGTTCTTCTGGGGTAATTTTGATTTTTTCACCAC
This sequence comes from Shewanella sp. CG12_big_fil_rev_8_21_14_0_65_47_15, assembly GCF_002783505.1. Lineage (GTDB taxonomy): Bacteria > Pseudomonadota > Gammaproteobacteria > Enterobacterales > Shewanellaceae > Shewanella. Next base: position 2,909 of record NZ_PFGL01000013.1, on the reverse strand, counting down.
AGCCACCCAAATGCAGGTTAGAGCGAAAATCGCCCTCGGGACCTTGGCGCTTCATTGAGGCAACCACTTTATCGCCCACCACAAAACAACGGATATCACTGCCATTGGATTCTTTAATATATTCTTGGACCAAAATATTGGCCTTGAGCCCTAAAAAGGCCTCGATAACGCTCTCGGCAGCCGTTTTCGTCTCGGCTAACACCACGCCAATACCTTGTGTTCCCTCAAGCAGCTTAATCACTAAAGGAGCGCCGCCGACCATATTGATAAGATCTGGAATATCGTTAGGTTTATTGGCAAACCCAGTGATAGGCATACCAATCCCTTTACGCGACAGTAGTTGCAGTGCACGTAATTTATCCCGCGAGCGAGCGATGGAAATCGAATCATTTGCAACAAACACGCCCATCATTTCGAATTGACGCACAACCGCACAGCCGTAAAATGTCACGCTCGCATGGATCCGCGGAATGATCGCATCAAATCCCACCAATTCCTCACCCTCATAATGAATGCTAGGTTTAATGGAATTGATATTCATATAACAGTTTAAGGTATTGATCACGACCGCTTCATGGCCACGCTCCTCACAGGCGGCGACGAGACGTTGTGTCGAATACAATTGGGGAAACTGGGATAAGATACCTATTTTCATTACGAACGGACCAAATTAAGCACTGTGAATGGGAATTCTGAGGTAAAAAACACACCAGAGAAGAGGGGGCAGATATTTGTCTATTACTCAGTGTAAAGCAAGAGAAAACACCTCACCAGATGAAAACGACTGCCAGTTATGAGCGTAAGATAATGTTCACAATTGTGCGAGTAAAGGGGTAATGTATTTTGTTTCGAAGTCACTCGCCTCTAAAGGACGAGAGAAAAGGTATCCTTGTAGTACATTACAATTTCGCGTGGTACAAAACTCGGCCTGTTCAAGGGTCTCAACACCTTCAGCCACAGATATCACATTGAAACCGTACGCAAAGTTTAATAGGGCTGCAAGCAATCGAGCGTCTTTCACATCCTTATCATAGGAAGCCACAAAGCTTTTATCTATCTTCAGCACACTGATAGGAAATAGCTTTATGTGTTCCAATGAGGAAAAGCCAGTCCCAAAATCATCGAGCGCAAAACGTACCCCTAAAGCGGCGATTTGATCTAGTACTTTTGCATGTTCGTGGGGTTCTTCAATTAAGCAATTTTCGGTAATTTCTAATTCCAGCGCCGTTGCGGGTAAATGGGTCAGCTCTAGTGCATTAACAATTTTCTGGTATAAATCCATATGACCTATTTGCGCGGCCGATAGATTAACAGCAATAGTGAAGTGATACCCTAGGGGTTGTAACCGCGTTAACCATTCCTGCGCCTGTCTACAGGCCTCAATCAATACCCAATCACCTATGTCCTCCATTAAGCCAATCTCTTCGGCAATGGGCAGAAACTGCTCAGGCGAAATCAGGCCATCGACAGGATGCAGCCAGCGGATGAGCGCTTCCATCCCTACCATCTGATGGGTTTGGGAATCCACTTGGACTTGATAATAGACTTTAAATTCATTCTGCCTGAGGGCGCTCCTAAGACTGGATTCAATATGATTACGATAGCGAACCTCCCGATCTAAGGCTTCGGAATAAAACTGGATCTGATTACGCCCCATTTTCTTCGCTCGGTACATGGCGATATCGGCACATTTCATCAACTCAGAGCTATTCGATGCGGCCTCGTTATAAAAAGCGACCCCAATGCTGGCGCCGATCAACACATCGTTATCCCCAAGACAAAACACTTCTTCAAATGCCTTAAGTAAACGGTTGGCCACTATCATGGGAAAATATTTGTAGTCATTGTCTGTCACTAACACGACAAACTCATCCCCACCTAACCGGGCAATAACGTCCCCATCGCGTAATACGGTACTTAAGCGTGAAGCGACCTGCACCAATAGAATATCACCTGTCTGGTGGCCTAAAGTGTCATTTATAGCTTTGAAATCATCAAGATCGAGTAAAATCACCGCAAGAAAATCGTTACTTCTCTTCGCCCTGGCAATGGCTCGATTGAGGCAAAGTTCAAAGCCATAACGGTTAACCAGTTTAGTGAGAGAGTCATGCTCTGCGAGTTCTTTAAGCTTCTGATGGCTATTTCTTAGGGCTAGGGCCATGGAGGATCTTTGCTTGGCATAACGGATCGCACGACTCAGAATGCGTGAATTAACTTCATCTTTCAGCAAAAAATCCTGAGCGCCTAACTCAATACAACGTTGGGCTAGTTTTTCATCTTCATAGCGACTCAACATCACCACTACGGTTTGCTCTTGAGTCATAGAATTGAGCTTAATTAGCACTTCTAAGCCATTGGCGTCTGGCAATAAATAATCCAATAATATGCCATCGAAGTGGCGCTCGAGGGCGAGATTTAACCCATCGAAAGCGCAATTAGCCTCAATGACATTAAACGCCAACTTTGATTGTTTTAGCGCTCGGATGATTGCCGTTCTATCCACTTCATCATCATCGATCAGTAGTAAATCCATATACATACCTTATACTGTTGGAAGCTCGACAATACGCCAATAACCTTCCAACATATTAAAAATATTATTAAAACCGTCTTTAATATCCGTTTTCACCATATACCCAGCGACATGATGGCGATAGGCTATCATCCTATCTTCGTCGGTACTTGAAGTGGTGAGCATAAAAACCACAGATGAAGATAATGTCGGATCTGAGCGAATATGTTCAAGAAATTCAAAACCATTCATTCTGGGCATATTCAGATCGAGCAGGATGAGATAGGGCCCTTTAATCGTTTCTGGATTCGGTAGTGTTCAAATTTCTGTGTCATTTCTTTAAGCTATACCAAAAAGAGATGATTTATGACCACACCTACTTTTGATATCAATGCTG